>NZ_PJNH01000011.1 GCF_002844535.1 Halalkalibacillus sediminis | reverse complement strand
TCTTCTTCACTTAACTTCTATGCAATAAAGATGCTTTGTTTCGTTTCGATGCTCTTGCTTTATCTTCTTATCCAGTTTTCAAGGTGCATATCTAGTCAGAAGTCTCTAATCAAAAAAACTTCATCTAGATATATATAATTGAAGGTTCGAAAACCTTCAAAACTAAACAAAATAGCGCTGACGCCTCCTTAAAAATTCCTTAGAAAGGAGGTGATCCAGCCGCACCTTCCG
>NZ_PJNH01000010.1 GCF_002844535.1 Halalkalibacillus sediminis | reverse complement strand
CAAGGTAGCCGTATCGGAAGGTGCGGCTGGATCACCTCCTTTCTAAGGAATTTTTAAGGAGGCGTCAGCGCTATTTTGTTTAGTTTTGAAGGTTTTCGAACCTTCAATATATATATCTAGATGAAGTTTTTTTAAATTAAAGACTTCTGACGGATATGCACCTTGAAAACTGGATAAGAAGATAAAGCAAGAGCATCGAAACGAAACAAAGCATCTTTATTGCATAGAAGTTAAGTGAAGAAGAGCG
>NZ_PJNH01000009.1 GCF_002844535.1 Halalkalibacillus sediminis | reverse complement strand
TGCCCGGCAGCGTCCTACTCTCACAGGGGAAGAACCCCAACTACCATCGGCGCTAGAGAGCTTAACGGCTGTGTTCGGCATGGGAACAGGTGTGACCTCTCTGCTATAGCCACCGGACAAGTATGAAGTTGTTGATACACCTTCAAAACTAGATAAGAATCAAAGCGCAAGCACGAACCAAAGCGTCATTACCGCAAATATTGAAGTTAAGTCCTCGATCGATTAGTATCCGTCAGCTCCATGTGTCACCACACGTCCACCTCGGACCTATCAACCTCATCGTCTC
>NZ_PJNH01000008.1 GCF_002844535.1 Halalkalibacillus sediminis | reverse complement strand
GTCCCGTCCTTCTTCGGCTCCTAGTGCCAAGGCATCCACCGTGCGCTCTTCTTCACTTAACTTCTATGCAATAAAGATGCTTTGTTTCGTTTCGATGCTCTTGCTTTATCTTCTTATCCAGTTTTCAAGGTGCATTGAATTTCACACGTATAACTAGTTTCCGTATCATAAACGGATCCTGATTAGTACTTGTGAAATTATATGGTGGAGCCTAGCGGGATCGAACCGCTGACCTCCTGCGTGCAAAGCAGGCGCTCTCCCAGCTGAGCTAAGGCCCCGTTTGAGATGGTGGGCCTGAGTGGACTCGAACCACCGACCTCACGCTTATCAGGCGTGCGCTCTAACCGGCTGAGCTACAGGCCCATCTCATCAATAAAATTAGATTGAAAGAATCAGAGATTCAATCCTTCAAAACTAAACAAAATAGCGCTGACGCCTCCTTAAAAATTCCTTAGAAAGGAGGTGATCCAGCCGCACCTTCCGATACGGCTACCTTGTTACGACTTCACCCCAATCATTGGCCCCACCTTCGGCGGCTAG
>NZ_PJNH01000007.1 GCF_002844535.1 Halalkalibacillus sediminis | reverse complement strand
CTAATCGATCGAGGACTTAACTTCAATATTTGTGGTAATGACGCTTTGGTTCGTGCTTGCGCTTTGATTCTTATCTAGTTTTGAAGGTGTATTTATCTAAAATGACACAATGGATATCTTTCCAATGGTTATTTTAGAAATAAAACTTTCAATTCAAGCAAAAATATTATAAAAAGTCCTTGCATTTTTTGATTAGGGTGAATATAATATAACTTGTCCTTGAAAAACGAATGGTTTTACATAAGACACCAAGTCCGGTGGCTATAGCAGAGAGGTCACACCTGTTCCCATGCCGAACACAGCCGTTAAGCTCTCTAGCGCCGATGGTAGTTGGAGTTCTTCTCCTGTGAGAGTAGGACGCTGCCGGGCATAACTTGGAGGATTAGCTCAGCTGGGAGAGCACTTGCCTTACAAGCAAGGGGTCGCAGGTTCGAGCCCTGCATCCTCCACCATTCTTCTTTTTTGCCGGCCTAGCTCAACTGGTAGAGCAACTGACTTGTAATCAGTAGGTTGGGGGTTCAAGTCCTCTGGCCGGCACCACTTTCTCAATTGAATAAATGCAAACCTACCATTGAAGATTATAAAAACCGAAAGGTTTCTATTAATTCGAATGGTAATATGGTTTAACTACTTTTCACTTATACTAATATCACATTATTAGATGAGCCATTAGCTCAGTTGGTAGAGCATCTGACTTTTAATCAGAGGGTCGGAGGTTCGAATCCTCCATGGCTCACCATTTGCGGGTGTGGCGGAATTGGCAGACGCGCTAGATTTAGGATCTAGTGTCTCGCGACGTGGGGGTTCAAGTCCCTCCACCCGCACCATTTTTTTGCGGAAGTAGTTCAGCGGTAGAACACCACCTTGCCAAGGTGGGGGTCGCGGGTTCGAATCCCGTCTTCCGCTCCATATAGTTTGCCGGGGTGGCGGAATTGGCAGACGCACAGGACTTAAAATCCTGCGGTAGGTTACTACCGTGCCGGTTCGAGTCCGGCCCTCGGCACCACCTACATGCGCCCGTAGCTCAATTGGATAGAGCGTCTGACTACGGATCAGAAGGTTAGGGGTTCGACTCCTCTCGGGCGCGCCATTAACGGGAAGTAGCTCAGCTTGGTAGAGCACTTGGTTTGGGACCAAGGGGTCGCAGGTTCGAATCCTGTCTTCCCGATATTTACATGTGGGGCCTTAGCTCAGATGGGAGAGCGCCTGCTTTGCACGCAGGAGGTCAGCGGTTCGATCCCGCTAGGCTCCACCATATTTTTTTGCATTTTTTCGAACCTTGAAAACTAAACAAAATAGCCTGACGTCAATTCGTTTTTTCTCATCTGATTGGGAGAGAAAAAACAAGTAAGACAAGCCAAT
>NZ_PJNH01000006.1 GCF_002844535.1 Halalkalibacillus sediminis | reverse complement strand
CACCTGTTCCCATGCCGAACACAGCCGTTAAGCTCTCTAGCGCCGATGGTAGTTGGGGTTCTTCCCCTGTGAGAGTAGGACGCTGCCGGGCAGTAATAATCTATCTAGATTCCTATAAAGGATTCTATGACAATATCGCGGGGTAGAGCAGTCTGGTAGCTCGTCGGGCTCATAACCCGGAGGTCGCAGGTTCAAATCCTGCCCCCGCAACCAAATTATTTTTTTATACTTAAATAGGGAGCGACCAGGTCGCAACCAATAATTTTCGAAGCAAGTGTAATCAGGAGTACCCGAAGGGTGCAACCAAATTATTTTCTTTATACTTTAAATTGAAACCTATTATAAGTCGAGTAACATATATATGGTCCGGTAGTTCAGTTGGTTAGAATGCCTGCCTGTCACGCAGGAGGTCGCGGGTTCGAGTCCCGTCCGGACCGCCATGATATATTAATAATCAATACCTTGTGGAAATCATTTCACAAGGTATTTTTATGTAAAAATTTATTGGGAAAATAAGTTCGATTTAATAATATACCTATTTATTTCTTATCTACTCTATATTTGCTATGATTGTCTTGATATTCATTATTAATAGAAGTCAAAAAAGAGGGGTATAGATTATGGATGAGTTTGATTTTATCCAAAGCATAAAGCCTTCATATTATAAGCAATCGTCAGTGGTTAAAGGCATTGGAGATGATGGGGCTATAATCCGACCTACCTTTGGTCAGGATCTGGTGATTACATCTGATACAATGGTAGAGAATGTGCATTTTTCATTAGATTACATGTCTTTTGAAGATGTTGGGTATCGGGTGCTGGCAGCAAACTTGAGTGATGTAGCTGCTATGGGTGCTGTACCTCGGTATTATATAGTGAATATCAATGTACCTGAACAAATATCTAATGAAGAATTAGTCCTTGTGTATCAAGGGATGAAAGAATTAGCTGATAGTTATAGAGTAGATTTAATCGGTGGGGACACTGTATCTGGAAAAGAATTTAGTATTAGCATAACTGCATTCGGTTCAGTTTCGCCTGAGCTCAAGCGTAATCGCTCAAGTGCTGAAGATGGTGACATCGTTTTTGTTACTGGTTCACTAGGGGATTCTGGCTATGGTTATGAATTATTGAATCGAAATGAAGTTGATTTCAATAATTATTTTGTTAAGAGACACGTCCGCCCTGAACCACAGGTTTCTTTTGTAAATGCTACAGAGAAGTTTGATCGAATTTCTCTGAATGATGTAAGTGACGGAATTTCTTCTGAGTTGAATGAAATTGCTCAGGCATCGAAAACAAACTTACTCATAGAGTGGGAGAGACTCCCGTACCGTAAGGAGTTAAACGAACTCGATGAGCACAAACTAGATGAATGTATTCTGTCTTTCGGGGAAGATTTTGAACTGGTAGGAACATGCCCCGAGAAAGACTGGGAGTTACTTAAAGATAAATGTAAACAGGTAGGTATAACAGTAACGAATATTGGAAGAGTGTTGGCGTCCACTAAAGATCAACCGTCTGTATTTTTACATAAAGATGGTGAGAGAAGAGTGCTGCAATCAAGTGGATATCAACATCGGTAAAAGGTGATAATATGTATAAATTCACAACTGAATCAGAGGAAGAGACAAGACAACTGAGTGAGTCTTTAGGACAATTGCTTATTGAAGGCGATGTTCTTACGCTGGATGGCGATCTTGGCGCTGGGAAGACGACCTTCACCAAAGGACTGGCAAAAGGGCTAGGGGTGAAGCGAACCGTGAACAGCCCTACATATACAATCATTAAGGAATATCGCGGGGATAAAAAGTTGTTTCATATGGATGTCTATAGACTTGAAGACAGCGATGAAGACATCGGATTTGATGAGTATTTTTATGGAGATGGAATTACAGTTGTAGAGTGGTCAACATTCATTAAAGATTTTCTGCCAGAAGAACGCCTTGAGATTCGAGTTGAAAAAGTGGACGAGCAATCTCGTGTGTTTCATTTTGAACCTAAAGGTAACCGTATGATCAGAGTATGTGAGGAGCTTCAAGGATGAATATTTTAGCGATTGATACTTCCAATCAACCAATGAGTGTAGCTATAACAAGCGATAATACATTACTAGCTGAGTGGACGGTGAATGTGAAGAGAAATCATTCGATTCAGCTGATGCCGGCGATAGAAATGGTTATGAAAGATGTTAATCTGAAGCCAGCTGACATAGATAAAATCGTAGTAGCTGATGGTCCAGGTTCATATACTGCTCTTCGGATAGCGATGACAACTGCCAAAACGTTGGCTTGGACGCTACAAATCCCGATTGTGGGTATCTCGAGCCTGAGAACACTTGCTTCGAATTTCATGCATTCTCAGGAGCTTATATGTCCATTTTTTGATGCAAGAAGAGGTAATGTATTCACTGGTCTATATCAATCAGAGGGCGATGATATGAAAGCTGTGATAGAGGATCAAAATATCGCAATGGAAGACTGGTTAGGACAACTGAAAGAATATAATCAACCGATAAGATTTGTCACTCCTCAAGGGGAGAATTTTGATGAATTGATCAACGAACACTTTGGAGAGCACGCGGTGATCGTAAAGGATTATTCACGTGTTCCAAGAGCTAGTCAATTAGCTTGGTTGGGCAAAGATGAACAAGAGGCACCTGTTCACCTCATTCAACCTGAGTACCATCGAGTGACAGAAGCTGAGGCGAATTGGATTAAAAAGAACCAGGAGCATGGTTCCAATGGTTGAGCTGGTGACGCGTCGAATGACAGTTGAGGATTTGGATGAGATTTTTGAAATAGAGACTGCTTCATTTCGTTCACCTTGGAAGAAGAAAGACTTCTTTTTTGATCTGACAGAGAACTTGTTTTCTCATTATTTAGTTTTAGAAAAAGAGGGACGTTTGATAGGGTATTGCGGAGTTTGGATCGTTCTCGAATCTGCTCAAATAACCAATATTGCTATACTTCCCGAGGAACGCGGTCACAATTATGGAGAATTTCTGTTTGATAAGGTTCTAGAACTATCTAAACGCGAAGGCGCAACTGAACTGACTTTAGAAGTTCGAGAATCTAATCTTGTTGCTCAAAATCTTTACGAAAAATTAGGTCTTAAAATTGTCGGTAGACGTGAGAAATATTATAAAAATGATGGCGAAGATGCTTTAGTCATGTGGGTGAAATTATGAACGAAGAGTCGAATGAAATTATATTAGCGATTGAAACAAGCTGTGATGAAACGGCTGTAGCTATTGTCCAAAACGGGACAGAGCTGTTAGCGAATGTGGTGGCCACGCAAATGGAGATCCATCAGCGTTACGGTGGTGTGGTGCCAGAGATTGCGTCTAGACATCACATTCAACAAATGACGCTGGTGTTGGAACAAGCTTTGGAAAAAGCTGAGCTTACAATGAGTGATATTGATGCCATTGCGGTGACAGAAGGTCCAGGTTTGGTCGGGGCCTTATTAGTCGGGGTAAATGCAGCGAAGGCATTGGCATTTGCGCATAATAAGCCTCTTATTGGTGTGCATCATATAGCTGGGCATATTTATGCGAATCGTTTAGAGAACGAATTCCAGTTCCCGTTGTTATCGTTAGTGGTGTCCGGTGGTCATACTGAGCTGATCGTCATGAAAGATCATGGAGAGTATGAAGTAATAGGAGAAACTCGAGATGATGCAGCTGGAGAAGCATATGATAAAGTTGCCAAAGCATTGAATTTGCCATACCCTGGGGGTCCTGAGTTGGATCGCTTAGCCCAACAAGGGGAGCCTGTGTATGACTTTCCCCGTGCATGGTTGGAGAAAGATTCCTTTGACTTCAGTTTCAGTGGTTTGAAGACAGCTGTGATCAATCAATTGAATCAGTTCAAGCAGAAAAATGAAACGTATAGAATAGAGGATATTGCGGCTTCATTTCAGGCTAGTGTGATTGAAGTATTAGTGGAAAAGACGTACCGGGCTGCTGTTGAAAACGGAGTCGAACAAGTGATTGTTGCCGGGGGAGTGTCAGCGAATAAAGGATTGAGAGAAGCCTTGGAGGAGAGATTCAAGGATGCAGGTATTACGTTGATGATACCACCTCTTCATTTATGCACAGATAATGCCGCGATGATTGGTGCGGCAGCTTCTATTTCATATAGAAAAGGAAATTTCTCTGATTTTACTTTGAATGCTAATCCAGGTTTAATCTTAGAATAGTGATTATCCACAGTTATTCACATAGCTGTGGATTTTTTTATGAAAGCAGATGTAACCAGCTTCTAACTTGTGAACATTTTTGTGGAAAAAATCAAATTTTTCTGTGGATAATGTGCATAAGTCTGTGCATAACCGTCAAATAAGGGGTTGAATTGTGGATAAGTCTGTTAATGAACAAAATAATTGTGTATAGAAAAAATCCAGGGAATAAACCCTGGATTCGATGTCGAGCTCCAGCGCCTAGACAATGTGCCTAGAGGGAGCTTGCGCTAATCTTATTTATATTGACCGAGTTGTTCTTGTAGTTCTTCCCACTCTTCCATCAGCTGTTCGACTTTTGCTTCGCTGTCGTGAATGGTCTGTTGAATCTTATGAAGCTCATCTGCATTTGCGGTAAGTTCAGGGTCATACATTTTTTGCCCTTCAACTTCGATGATAGCTTCATGTTCTTCGATCTGTTCTTCAATTGATTGGATCGAACGTTCAATTTTACGAATCTCACTTTTTACTTGTTTATCATTATAGAATTGGTTTTTGTTTTTTTCGTTTTGTGTTGGTTCTTGGTGCTTGGCTTTTTGAAGAGCTTCAATTTCTTTCTCTTCTTCCAGCTTTTCAATGTAGTAATCATAATCTCCGATGAATGTACGTGTGCCTGAAGCGGTCATCTCCATCACATGTGTAGCTAGTCGATTGATGAAGTAACGGTCGTGAGAGACGAAAAGAATCGTCCCAGGATACTCTGCCAACGCTGCTTCTAAAACTTCTTTACTGTCTAAGTCCAAATGGTTGGTCGGTTCGTCCATAATCAACACATTCGCTCTTTGCAGCATCAATTTTGCAAGAAGTATGCGGGCCTTCTCACCACCACTGAGCATGCCGATCGTCTTGAGAACATCATCTCCACTGAATAGGAAGTTCCCTAAAATTGTTCTGATCTCTTTCTCTGGCTTCAGTGGATAATCGTCCCACAGTTCTTGAAGAACCGTTTTGTTTCCGGTCAGAGATGACTGCTCCTGGTCGTAATAACCGAATTGGACGTTGGTTCCCACTTGAATATTGCCCTCTACATGAGTTAGCCGGTTCAGAAGCGCTTTTAAAAGGGTAGACTTACCGACACCGTTAGGTCCGACGATTGCCACACGATCTGCTCGATTGATTCTGAACGATACATTTTGAAAAATCGGCTTGTCCAACGCAGCGTATTTTGCCGTCAGGTCATCGACTTTCAGCACATCGTTCCCACTTCGCCGTTCGATTTCAAAAGAGAACTTAGTCGACTTATCGTCAATATCGGGAGATTCGATGCGCTCCATCTTCTCTAGTTTCTTTCGTCTCGATTGAGCTCGTTTACTCGTAGAGTCACGAGCAATGTTTTTCTGCACGAATTCTTCCAGTTGCTTGATTTCTTCTTGCTGTTTTTCGAAACGTTTCATCTGAAGCTCGTATTGTTCTGCACGTTTTTGTAAAAAGGTCGTGTAGTTTCCTTTGTATTTTGTAGCGGTCTGGAAAGCGACATCGTATACAGTTTTGACCGTTTCATCTAGAAAATATCGGTCGTGTGAGACGATGACGACAGCGCCGTCATAATTTTTGATATACGTTTCTAACCAGGAAAGGGTTTGAATGTCCAAATGGTTCGTCGGCTCATCCAACACCAAAATATTCGGCTTGGATAAAAGCAACTTCCCTAATGCCAGTCTTGTTTTCTGGCCACCGCTGAGTTCATGAATCGGCGTTTCGAAGTCGAAGGACCCGAACTGCAAACCATGTAAGACAGCTTCGATCTCAGCTTCGTACTGGAAGCCACCGATCGATTGGAAGTAGTTTTGCTTCTCATCGTAATTGCTTAATAACAGTTCATATTTTTCAGCATTCTCCAGGATGTCTGGGTCTGCCATTTTAGCTTCCATTTCACGGAGTTCTTTTTCTAAACGGATGGTTGATTCGAACACAGTCAGCATTTCTTCCTTTATTGTACGCTTGGAATCGAGTCCTGTATGCTGTGCTAAGTAACCAATCGTAACATCCTTCGGTTTGAATATATCTCCATCATCATGAGTCATTTGCCCGGCCATGATTTTGAGTAGTGTCGATTTTCCGGCACCGTTACGGCCCACAATGGCAATTCTATCATCATGATGTACTTCTAATTTGATTTTCGATAAAATAAGGTCAGCACCAAACGATTTACTGATCTCATTTAATTGCATGACAATCATAGTTTTCACCTCAACGTGGACTAGTGTATCTTATTTTTTAGATTTTAGAAAGGTTAAACAACTACTCATAAAGGAGCCTTTTACATATGGGAGAAGAAAAAATTCCACAGGCAACAGCCAAACGATTGCCTTTGTATTATAGACATCTAAATACATTATACCAACAAGGAAAACAGCGGATTTCGTCCAAAGAGTTGAGCGAAGCTGTTAAAGTCGATTCTGCTACAATTCGAAAGGATTTTTCATACTTCGGTGAACTTGGTCGAAAAGGGTACGGATATGATATTCAGCATTTGATCCAGTTTTTCAGAAACATATTAGATCAACATGAAGTCTCTAAAGTTGCCTTGGTCGGTGTAGGGAACTTAGGGACAGCTTTATTACATTATAACTTTATGAAAAATGATAATACACAGATTGAGATCGCTTTCGATTCTAATGCTGATAAGGTTGGAAAAGAAATCGCGGGTATACCGATTTATCATATTGATGACTTGGAAAAGGAAATCAATCGGACAGGTATTAACTTAGCAATCTTGACGGTTCCGGCTCATGTTTCACAACAAGTGGCAGAGACGTTAGTAGAAGCAGGCGTACAAGGGATATTGAACTTCACACCTTCCAGACTAGACGTACCAGATGATGTACGTGTTCACCATATTGACCTGTCGATTGAACTTCAGTCGTTGATTTATTTATTGAAAAATTAATCCTATGAACGAAAAGCTTACCTAAAGGTGAGCTTTTCTTTTACCGTCGAAAGGTGTAAAATAGTTCGTAAGTCGAAGTTTTTTAGTATAATGCGGGGGAAGTAGCTCAATGAGTAAAATAAGTAGTAAATGGCTGGTCGTATTTGCGGTGCTGTTCGGTACCTTCACAGTCATTTTGAACAATAGCATGTTGAATCCGGTACTACCGGAATTCATGTACATATTCGATTCCGATGCGGTCGGAGTCAGTTGGATCCTGACGATTTTCATGATTGCCATGGGGATGACGATGCCTCTTACTGGCTTTTTAGGGGATCGTTTCGGTAAAAAGAAAGTCTATCTGATCGGTCTCGTGTTATTTATGACCGGTTCGATTCTAGGGGCGCTTTCGCAGACCTTATGGATGGTCATTACTGCCCGTGCGGTGCAAGGTATGGCCGGTGGTCTGATGATGCCGAATGCGATGGCATTGATATTTAATGCTTTCCCAAAAAATGAACGTGGTTTCGCAATAGGTGTATACGGAGTTTCAGTCATGGTGGCACCTGCTATCGGGCCGACGATCGGCGGGGTCATCGCAGAGAACTTCGCCTGGGAGTTCCTATTTTTATTCAATATTCCATTTGCGTTGTTAAGTCTATTCTTCTCGACGAAATACTTGAAACCTACCGAATCGAATCCAGCTTTAAGATTTGATTGGAAAGGCTTCGCGCTAATCACGGCAGGGGTAGGTTCTGTGCTATATGTATTAGGACAGGGGCGTGAATTTGAGGCGTTATTGAATGTCTCTAATATAGGATTGTTTATACTAGGTGCGATATTAATTTTTGTGTTTATTAAGTATGAACTGAAGCGGGATGAGCCCTTACTTGATTTGTCCGTGTTCAAAATCAAAACGTACCGCTATTCGATCATCGTGACATCTGCAGCCTCTATCGGATTATTTTCTGGATTATTCTTGTTGCCATATATGATTCAAGAGGCATTTGAGATGGGCTTGGTCCGGACAGGTTTGATCTTTTTGCCAAGCGCACTTATGAGTGGAGTGTTCATGAGTATTGGTGGGAGATTGTTAGATAAAAAGGGTCCGAGAGTCGTTATTCCGACTGGGCTAATGATCCTGGCCTCAGCTAGTTTGGCTTTAGGATTCGTCGAGCTATCGACGTCTTATTGGGTCTTGATGGCGATTTATATTGTTCATGGCTCGGGGCTTGGTTTCGCCAACATGCCAGCGACAACCGCAGGGATGAATAAGATTCCTGAGAATCTCGTCGCACAAGGTTCTGCGATGAACAACCTGATCCGCCAGATCTCATCCTCTTTCGGAATCGTGTTCTTCTCTGTTTACTACGAGATCCGCCGCGGTCAGCTACAGCTATTAGAGGAAATCTCTACTCAAGAAGCAACGATGCAAGCAATCAACGAAGCTTTTATCGTCGCTGCAGTCATTCTAGTGTTGGCAGTACCGTTCGCCTTTAAAATGAAAGGGTTCGATGAGAAAGAAGAGTAGTGGTTTTCTGGCTGAGTGTTAGATAATGAGTGATAAGTGATAGATAATTGACCCGAAGTGTTAGAAAACTGATGCTGAGTGTTAGTTAGGAGACTCTGACTGTTAGATTCCGTGGAATAAGTGTTAGATAATCCATTCTAATTGATAGATTGTAGCAGTTGGGTACTCTTATTAAGTGTTCAGGCGTCCTGAGTCAGGGTTTATATTCAATAAGTCAGGGAATAGCTTCCTGTGAAGTTGTATCCATATAAAAAAGACGAATTCGATCAGCGAATTCGTCTTCCTCTTTATTTCTTCTTTTTTCCGTTTTGTTTTTTCATCAGGGAATGGATGGTGAACATCCGGATGGCGACACCGAATTCAAATGTGGCGATCAGCATGAAGATGATCGTCGTCAGATTCCATATCGTGTCTGTCGCGCTTTCGATTGCTATATAAGTAAAAGCGATCCCCATCAGAAAGTAAATCGTTGCTAGAAAAACCGGGGAAATCTTCATTAGATTAGACCTCCAAGTATGATTGTGGCTGCGTTTTCCATCTCTTCTAACCTACGTTCCAAATCCTCAACATCTATGGCCAAAGACAACACGACTGCTATTGTGTTCATCGCCATATGCGCAAAAATAGGAACAATGATTCGATTTGTTTTAACGTAAAGATAAGCGAACACAACACCCATTGCGAAATAAGATAGGATGAACTCGAAATCCAAATGTAACGCAGCGAAAGCTAGTGATGAAATGAGTGCTGCGAAAAAGAAGTTCATCTTTTTATTCAGTTGACCGAAAATAATCTTACGGAAAATGATTTCCTCAAAGATCGGTGCGAATAAAATCGGTAGCAACAGGAATAGCCAATTCTCCTCGATTTTATTCATGATCATTTCTGTGTTTTCAGAGCCACCTTCAAGCCCGATGATTTCTATATTAATAAGGTTTACGACTATATTCGTTAGGTATGCTAATACAACACCAAGTAGTGACCATTTGATGATACCACCAATTCCTGGTCCGTTTCTCATCTCTGATCGTTGCATGTCTGGCTTCAGTAAATAGAGGAAAAACACAAGTCCGATAGCATAAGCGCCAAGTAGCGCGTAGGTTTCAATTTGTGAATTAGTTAATCCAGGTGCTAACCATTTTAATCCTATGACTATAGGAAAGGGTAGAGCAAGCTGAACAAGTAAGTAGGTTAATATTATGTACCAATAGCGTTTAGGCAAGTTGATCTTCTCCTTCGAGTAATAAATGGGCCAAGTTCTACATAGGATTGTAAAGTCGACTAGAAAGACCTCATGACCATTCTATACTAAATAAAAAAATGAAACAAAAATTTGCATTTACTACTTGCAAAAATTTCTGATTTTCATTAATATATAAATTGGAATTAGCACTCACTAATGTTAAGTGCTAATAATCATCTTCAACATATTTCGGAGGAGGTTTTTAACCGTGTTAAAACCACTAGGTGATCGTGTAGTTGTAGAGGTAATTGAACAAGAAGAAAAAACAACAAGTGGAATCGTACTACCTGATTCTGCAAAGGAAAAGCCACAAGAAGGTAAGGTTGTTGCTGTAGGCTCTGGCCGTGTGACAGACAATGGCGAGAAAGTTGCATTAGAAGTGAAGGATGGCGACCGTGTCATTTATTCTAAGTTCGCTGGTACAGAAGTGAACGCAGACGGCAAGGAGTATCTTGTTTTACGTGAGAGCGACATTCTTGCAGTAGTTGAATAATACATTTGGAAGTTATTAAAAAATACATCGGGCGCGTCTAGTCAGAATTCATTTCTATTAAAATGAGGGACGCTCCATATTTTTATTAAAATGAATTGAGATAGATTTGAGGAGGGCATTGAAATGGCTAAAGAAATCAAGTTTAGTGAAGACGCTCGCCGCGCGATGCTTCGCGGGGTAGATACGTTAGCAGATGCTGTAAAAGTAACACTAGGACCTAAAGGACGTAACGTCGTTCTTGAGAAAAAATTCGGATCTCCATTAATCACGAATGATGGTGTGACAATCGCAAAAGAAATCGAATTAGAGAATCATTTCGAAAATATGGGTGCTCAGTTAGTATCTGAGGTTGCTTCTAAAACGAATGAAATCGCTGGTGACGGTACGACTACAGCGACGGTGCTAGCACAAGCTATGATTACTGAAGGACTTAAAAACGTAACTTCTGGTGCGAACCCAGTTGGTATTCGCCGCGGAATCGAAAAAGCTTCCCAGGTTGCTACTGAAGAGTTACGCAGCATTTCTAAGCCAATTGAAGGTCGCGATTCAATCGCTCAGGTTGCTTCAATTTCATCTTCTGATAACGAAGTTGGACAATTGATTGCTGAAGCGATGGACCGCGTGGGTAACGATGGTGTCATCACAATCGAAGAATCAAAAGGTTTCTCTACTGAGCTTGAAGTAGTAGAAGGTATGCAGTTCGACCGTGGATATGCTTCTCCATACATGGTGACTGACCAAGATTCAATGGAAGCTGAATTAGAAAATCCTTACGTGTTAATCACAGATAAGAAGATTTCTAATATCCAAGAAGTACTTCCTGTACTTGAGCAAGTCGTACAACAAAGCAAGCCGATCTTGATCATCGCAGAAGATGTTGAAGGTGAAGCACTAGCAACATTAGTTGTAAACAAACTTCGCGGAACGTTCAACGCAGTAGCTGTTAAAGCTCCTGGTTTCGGTGACCGTCGTAAAGCAATGCTTGAAGATATCGCAACACTAACTGGCGCTGAAGTAATCACTGAAGATCTAGGATTAGATCTGAAGAGTGCTACAATCGATCAGCTAGGTCGCGCGAACAAGATTGTTATAACAAAAGATAACACGACAATCGTTGAAGGTGCTGGAGATCCTGACAAGCTAGCAGCTCGTGTAAATCAAATCCGTGCGCAATCAGAAGAAACAACTTCTGAATTCGATAAAGAAAAATTACAAGAACGCCTAGCGAAATTAGCAGGCGGTGTAGCAGTCATCAAAGTTGGTGCAGCTACAGAAACAGAACTTAAAGAGAAAAAACTTCGTATCGAAGACGCATTGAACTCAACTCGTGCAGCAGTTGAAGAAGGAATCGTCTCTGGTGGTGGAGTTGCGCTAGTCAACATCTACAGCAAGGTTGCTAGCCTAGGCCTTGAAGGTGACGAAGCGACAGGTGCTAGCATCGTTCTTCGCGCACTAGAAGAGCCAGTACGTCAAATCGCACACAACGCAGGTCTTGAAGGATCAATCGTTGTTGAACGCTTGAAAGGCGAAGAAGTCGGCGTAGGCTTCAACGCAGCAACAGGCGAATGGGTGAACATGATCGACGCAGGTATCGTCGACCCTACAAAAGTAACTCGTTCAGCACTACAAAACGCAGCATCAGTTGCAGCTATGTTCCTAACAACTGAAGCAGTCGTCGCAGATCTTCCAGAAGAAGACAACGGCGGTGGCGGCATGCCAGACATGGGTGGCATGGGCGGAATGGGCGGCATGATGTAAGCTGTCCCCGAACCTTTTGAATAAAAAATTAGTAAAATGCTAACATTTTGCTAACATAAATTTTTTGAAGCTTCTCATTAATTCATCAAATTTTTGAGAAGCTTCTTTTTTGTGTCTTCAGTAATTGTAGTTTAGCTTGAATGTTTCTAATATTGAGGTTAAAATGCCTTCTATTTGATGTGAATTATGAAAGCGGTTACGATATTAACAAATCTGAGATAAAAGCTTATTAGAAAAAACATTATTGAAGGAGGCAAGATCATTGAGTAAGAAAATTGGTTTCGTAGGATTAGGAGCAGTGGGTTTTCCGATGGCGGTTAATTTAAAGAAAGCTGGTTTTGAAGTCATCGGTTATGATGCTTTTAAAGGCGTTTACGATAAAGCTAAAGCAGCAGGAATAACGATGGTAGAGACTTTAAAAGAGGTGGCCGAGCAAGCTGATGAAGCGATTATTTCGATGGTGCGTGACTTCGATCAGAATGTTGAGGTCATTTTTGGAGAGGACGGTCTTTTGACTGGTGAATCGAAAGGTAAAACTGTTATTTGTATGAGTACACTTGACCCAGATACGATGAAACAATTAAACCAAAAAGTAGAAGACGAAAGTGACTTGAATTTAATTGATGCTGGTGTGAGTGGAGGCGTTTCCGGTGCTGAAGCAGGCACTTTATCCATTATGGTCTCTGGCCCTGAAAATATCGTAACGTCATTTCAGCCTTATTTTGAAGCGATGGGTTCCAACATATTTTACTACGGGAACGAAACAGGCAATAGCCAGATTGCCAAGTTAATAAACAATCTTATTCTAGGAATTAATGTGAATGCCGTTGCGGAAGGTCTTAAATTAGCGAAACATTTCAACTTACCTGAAGACGAGTTATTGAACTTGTTACAAGTCAGTACAGGTGATAGCTGGGTAGTTAGAAATTGGAGTGATGTGAGTGAGTGGACTGCAGATGCTACTTTGAATATCTTGCTGAATGATTTAACAGCTGCTAACAACCAAGGACTTAAAAATCATCTCCCATTACCATTTAGTGCCTTAGCCACCACGCAATTACTTGATTCTATGGGAGAAGAAAAACCAGAATCCTAATATGGAACTTAAGTGATTACCACAATTTACATTAGTCATTAGGTTGGCCCAAATTAAAAAACATGTAGAGAACCACTGATTAATTTCAGTGGTTTTTAATGTTTTAGAAAAAAATAATACTCAATTATAAAAATGTAAAAGATTCTAGTTTCTCAATATAATATAAACTAGATAAATGATATACATGCTCACAAGGACAATGCCCTCTTTTTTACCAATTGTATAATGTGTCCTTGAAAATAAGAACAATAACAAGCTCAATGCAATCATGATCATCACATCGATAAATATCTTTCCATTCACAGATAAAGGCGATATTACAGCTGAAGCCCCAAGTACAAATAGAATGTTGAAAATATTGCTTCCCACCACATTCCCTAGTGCAATTCCACTTTCTTTCTTCAATGCAGCGGATATGGATGTGACCAACTCAGGAAGTGATGTACCAATCGCAATGATGGTTAGCCCTACTAGTGTATTACTCATGCCAAGATCATAGGCAATTGTTGTCCCGTTGTTTACCACCAGGTCTCCACCAAAAATAATAGCTACTAAACCTGCTAGCGTTAACAGACTGTTTTTTCCCCAAGTGATGTCTGAAGGAATTGGTTCATGTATCGTTTCTTTTCGACTTTTCATACCGACTTCAATCACATAGTACATAAAAATGGATAAAAACAATAAAAAGATGATGCCGTCCCCGCGTGTCAGCAAGTTTTCACTCAACCCTTGGAATGCCATATCACTTATCAGTACGAGTAAAGCTCCACTAGCCAGCAATGTAAATGGTATTTCTTTTTTGGTTGTTTCTTTCTCAACTATTAATGGATATAGAAACGCTGCAATACCCACTACTAGAGTGATATTAAAGATATTACTTCCAACTACATTCCCCAGTGAAACTTCAGAATTTCCCTGTAATGCTGCAATGATACTAACGGTTGCCTCAGGAGAGCTTGTTCCCAAAGCTACAATCGTTAACCCTATCAAAATTGGCGGGACACGGAGTAGCCTAGCAATGTTGGAGGATCCATCGACGAAAAGATCAGCCCCTTTAATTAAAAGACCGAAGCCGACTATTAATAGTAAGTAAGCCATAGTTGCTCTTCAAACTCCTTTTTAATATTAATTAATTTACATATACCCTGTTTTTTTGCATTTGAAAAGTAGGAGGGAAAGCAACTGGAAGGCTATTTGGTCAAAACTTATTTAGAACGAACAGGCTTCCTCACACTAAGCACAACTACCGTCATCAGGATAAGCGCCATTCCAAGAAGTTGAATGAGGGTCAAATGATCTCCAATAAGCAGAAAGCCAAACAAAGCAGCTGTTACCGGCTCGATCATGGCGACCATTGAAGCGGTGGTTGGGGCGATATACCGTATGCCAACCACGTACAACATAAACGAAATTCCAGCCCCAAGGATCCCCAATAAAAAAAACCAGCCTACGTCGTTTGATACTGCGACACTAGCAACTTCATCAATGTCCGCAATAATAAAAAGGACGAGACAAAATGAAAAGAATGCGATGGTTAAGATGGTTTGTGGCCTTCCGATCGAAGAGGCGTTTTTAAAACCGAATATAAATAACGCATAAGACAGACCAGCAGCAAGCCCGAAAATCACTCCTAGAAAACCGACTGATAATGATCCAGTATTGTAGGCCCCTGTAAGCATGATAATCCCCATAAGTACAACGAAGATGCATCCCCATTTAAACCAAGTCGAGCGTTCGATTCCTGATACAAAAGAGATGACAAGGACGAACACTGGTGCTGTGCACATCAAAGTTACAGCAACCGCCACGCTTGAGGCTTGAATAGCAAGGAAATAAAAAGTGAAATTCCCAGCGACACCAACACCAGCTAATAAGGCCCATACATATAAACGAGTAGAGGTGGTCCAGTTTTGTTTGAATCGTAAAAGAAACCATATGAAAAAACATACAAAGCCAACAACCCCTCGATAAAGGGAAATGACAATGGGATCCCAGCCCTTGTTCATTAAAATGTCCGCAATTCCTCCACTAACGCCCCAACAAATAGCTGCAAGAATAACCAAGCTTACACCTACTGATCTCAACCTATGCATGCCTCCTAAAAATAGGTGATGGTGCAGATCAAGCCCCTCTACTAGTAACTGAAACGGGCTTAATAATGGAAGCTCAAGACCAAAATCATCTTTTTTACATTCCTAATCAAACATATGTTTTTTTAGAAGGCATTAATGTTAATTCTTTTGTCTTTTCGAATATTAAACGAAATCCTCAGATTGAATATGGTTTGTCTATAAATTATTTATTTTGTAAGAAGCCTTACCTCAACTCTTTAATAAGTAAACAGAGAATTCAAAAACCCCATCTTTATGAGCCAAAGTAAGTTGATAAGATATACAATACATGGATTAGGTAAGTGCGGTTAAGATTTAGCTTTTCAAAGTATGAATTTCTTTCTCTTGTCAAAAGATATCTGTAAATCAGCGAAGGAGGAGATAGAAAATGAGCGGACGACCTAAAGGGCCAAAACAACAGGAAGAACCAAATTTACCAAAGAGTCCAAAACAGCCATACGGCAAACCGCTGCAAGGCTCGCACAAAGTAAAACAGCGAAATCATTCTCAGCAAAAACAGAAATCGGATCATGATATGTAGAGTTTTGAGAAAAAAAAGAGACTGATCCAAATTAAAAGCCTTAGACTGTATTATACAAACCCCGTACCACTTTAATGGTAATACGGGGTTTGTATTTAAGGCAGTTAATACGGAAAGGGTGGTCATATGATCCAAAATATAACTTGGGCTCTTGTAGACCTTTCCCCACGATAATTGAAGAATTATGCATAAAAATGTCAAAATGTAGGTTGACTTTAGTCACAAAGTTATATAACATTTGGGTGTAATTCGTTTTATAGGAATTATTTTCTAGGTTTTTATAACCACAATTTTATATGTATGGGCAAACTCGTTGAAAGGCGGGGACGCAAAGCCTCAGGTCTAAAGCAAGACAAAGGTGCTACGACGGCTGGGTTGCAAAAAAAGTAAGATAAGTGTGCATTCCAAACCGCAAGTTTAATTTGGTATGCACATTTTTTGTGCGGTCAACTAAGGCTTTCCCCTTTCAACGTCACAGCCCCCACCACGAAGTTACAACTTGTCAGTAATTTATATAGGGGGAAAGCTTTTATGCTGAAAAAAGCTTATAGAAAGACGAGAAGAGTATTAATTAGCTTGATTGTTATTTTGCTTGTGTTTACTAGCACACCAATTTATCCGCAAAATGCTACTAACAATCTTAATGCTGAAAAAGGGGAGCTGAATCCGGCTGATTTGATGAATCCTGGAGGAATTATGGATTTCATGCCGGAAATCGGACAAGATCCAGCACCTTTACCACAACCAACACAGAATATTGGACCTACACTACCACCTGCGATGCAAGGGGATATGACTCCAACCGTCGCTCCTAATCACCGAGAAAGTAACCCTACCTCAGAAGATATCCCAACCCAGAAATTCGAAAACCCTGTCAACTTAGCAACAGGAAAACTAGACTTACAAGCTACTGATCTAGAACTTTCAGGAATCGGAGCAGACTATATTTTCGAACGTTCATACATGAAAGATTTAGATGAAGAAACTGCTTTGGGCTTAGGATGGATGCCTAATATTGAATCTGAATTAAGACTTTACGCTGAATTTCACATAGCTGAAACACGCCCTGACGGAAGTGTGCATTCATATAACTTTGTTATGGATGGTGAAGAAGCGGCGGTCACAAGCTATGATGATGACCCGTTAATCAACTATAAACTTCACAAAGGTTATTATGAAGAATTAGAAGACGGAACTAAGCTCACACGTATTAGTAAAGATGATGATCAATATGTTGTGACAAAGAAAGACGGATCAAAGGTTACATATAATGGCTACTACGCTCCATGGCGCGATCCGAACAGTCCAAATTATGAGCCGCCAGAAGACCATGAGTACGATTTCGATCCTAGAAAAGGTAAAATGATTCGTCAGGAAGATCGCTATGGAAATGCATTTGAGTATGACTATACGAAAACTGGTAAGCTAAAACAAATTACTGATACAACAGGACGTACTATCACATTTAATTGGAATGGAAAATTAATAGATTCGATCGAGGACCCATTCGGTAGAACCGTTCAATTCAAATATGATAATCAAAATCGTTTAGAAAAAATTACTCGTGCTGACGGATCCACTTTAGCATACACTTATGATTCGAATAACCACGTCACTTCTATTACAAAAGACGGTGAAACTACTAACTTTAGTTACAATTCAAACGAGCAAATTACAAGTGTTGAAATGTATGGAGATGTCTACTATCGCATGTCTTACACTAACAACACGACGACAGTTACCGACATTGATAATAATAAATGGACCTATGAGCACAATGATGGTCAAATCACACGTACAGAAAATCCGTTAGGGGAAGTTACTACAAATACCTATGATGACGACAATAATGTAAAAAGTATTACATCACCTCAGGGAACGATTTCTTACGCTTACGATGACCACGGCAACCGTACGAAGAAAGTTAATTTAGCTGGCGGTGTGACGGAAACCAAATACCATGATCAATGGGAGCAGCCAACTAAAATTATTGATCCTTTAAAAGGTGTTACGAAATTTGAGTACGATGAACAAGGGAATTTAGAAAAACGTATTGACCCAGAAGGCGTATACGTTGAGTTCGAGTACGATGAACGTGGTCAAATGACTCATATGACAGATGTTAAAGGCAATACAACGGAAATGGTCTATAACGACCAGGGATTTGTGGAAGAAGTCATAGACCCTCACGGCAAAAAAACGTTGTACGAACACGATGATTTAGGTCGAATTACAAAAGAAACACTGCCAAATGGCTCGACAACTAATTATTCATATGACGCAAGAGGCAATGTCTTAACTGAAGATAAAGGAAATGGCGTTGTTACTTCGTACACGTACGATTACCAAGGTCGCATTAAAACAATCAAAGACCCAATTAACCGTACCACTACCTATGATTATGACGGTAAAGGTCAAGTTGAAAAAATCACTGACGCTGCAGGCGTGACCCGTTACACATACAATAAACTTGGTCATATTAAAACGATCGAAAACCCACAAGGGGAAATCACAACTTTTACAAGGGATGTCTTGGGTCGCCCGACTCATATTGATCGTTCAACTGAGACAGCGGACTATCTTTATGAAGAATTTGGCGTCGATAAAGTTACAATCAAAACTGGAACAACTCAAAAAGTTTTCGATTATGACTATGATGATCGAGGCAATATTGTTAAAATCTCAGACCAATATGACCGTACACTATCGTTTGATTATGATATAGAAGGCAATCGTACGAAAGTGATTGATCCAATGGGCCGCGAAAACTCGTGGACCTACGATAAAGTCGGTAACCAAACGACTTGGACTGACGCCAATGGTAATGTAACCGAATATATCTATAACAATAATGGTGAACTTAAGCAGACCAAACATCCAAACGGATCATCAACATACTACCAATTTGATAAAAATCAGCGACTCGTACAGAAAACACTACCTGATGAAGCTGTAGAAAATTATACGTACGATGATGCCGGTTTGTTAAAATCTCAAACAAATGGAGAAGGAGAAACAACTTCTTTTACTTATGATGGACAGGGGCGTTTGACTCATGTCAAAGACGCTGCAGGCGGTGTCACGCAATATTCGTATGACGATGCAGGTCGAGTTAAAGTCATTACAAACCCTCTAGAACAAACAACTTCATACACCTATGGCAGCCAAAACCGTGTCACCAAACAAATCGATACAGCTGGAAGAGCGGTACATTTTGAATATGACGAACATGGACGGTTAACGCAGTACACCGATCAAGGAGAACGTACACATAAATGGACCTTCGACGAATCAACGAATAAGGTCATATACGTACGCCCAGATGGTGAAAAAACCACTTATGAATATGATGAAGACAATCGCTTGAAGAATATGTCTAATCCTAAAGGCGACGAAACAATCTACGAGTATGATGACCGAGGACGTTTAGTTAAAACGATTAATCCACTAGGTCAAACAACAGAACGTAAATATAACAACTTAGACCAAGTCATTAAAGAAATCGGGGTTAATGGTAAAGCAACTGAATATACCTATGACGAATTAGGCCGTGTAAATACTGTAACGAACCCACTGGGCTTAGCGACCGAATATAAATACAACAAATATAGCCAACTCAAAGCAACCATCAACCATCGTGGGGCAGAAACAAAATTCACATATGACGTCATGGGTAGAGAACAGACCGTTACTGACGCTAAAGGAAACACGACAACCACGGAGTATGACTTTGCTGGTCGTGTAAGTAAACAAGTAGATGCGTTAGATCAGGTAACCGCTTTCCAATACCACCCGTCTGGTCAAGTGGATTATATGAAAGATTCTAACGGTGGCGAGTGGACATGGGAATATGATGCTTTAGGACGTCAAATTAAACAAACAGATGCAGAAGGACGTACCACAAAATATAGCCATGATGCGGCAGGACGTCTTGTAACTGAAACAGATCCTTTAGGCAATACGTATGAGTGGAAATATAACAACTTCGATCAAGTTAAAAAAGAAATCGATCCTAAAGGTAATATAACTGAATACGATTACACTGTTCTTGGACAAGTCAAAACCATCCAAGATCCATTAGGTAATCAAACAAGCTATCAATATGACGTACTTGGTCGACCTACTAAGATAACAGATCCCAAGGATGCTACGACTAAGTACCAATATGATGCTCTCGGTCGCGTCAAGGAAATGACAGATGCCTTAGGGCAAAAAGAATCTTATCAATATGACGCATTAGGTAATGTGACTAAATATGTCGATGTTCTCGGCAATAAGCAAACATCTACTTATGATGCCTTAGGTCGAGCTCTAACTAAATCTGATTTTAAAGGAAACAAAACAACATTTGAATATGATGATGCTAAAGGCATAAGAACTATCACAGACCCTAAAGGCAATCAAGAAGTCATTGAATACGATTTACTAGAACAAGTAAAACAAGTGACAGATAAATTAGGAAACACAACTACTTTCAATTATGATGCCTTAGGTCGACTGAAAAGTGAAAAAGATGACCTAGGTTTAATCGCAAAATATAACTATGATGCTTTAGATAATGTTAAAGAAGTAATCGATGCGAATAAACAAAAAACACAATTTGAATATGATCTAGTAGGTAATCTGACAAAAGAGGTTGACCCATTAGAAAACGCTACAACATACAACTACAACGCAAACAATCAACTAACAAAACAAACAAACCCTCGTGAAGGATCTACGAATTTTGAGTACGACTCAACTGGTAATCTAGTACTTGAAAAAGATCCAGAAGGCGGGGAGTGGGAGTACGACTACGATGCTTTAGGTCGAGTATTACAAACAACTAACCCACTGGGGCATAAAAATAAGTTTGCATATGATGAAGTAGGTAATCTAGTTAAAGAATTAGATCCGACTGACTTTGCGACGGAATATGAATACGATAAGCTTGGTAGAATGCTAGGACAATCAACTGATGATGGGCGTGAGTGGACGTATCAGTATAACCCTAAAGGCTGGTTAACTAGTGTCACAAATCCACTTGATGGCCAAACCAAGTATCAGTATGATGCTAACGGAAACACCGTTAAGGAAACAGATGCTCTAGGACGCGACAACGAATTCAAATATGATGAGTTAAATAGAATGGTCAAACAGATTGACGTAGAGGATTATGAGTCAGAGTTTGAATATGATGAACTCGGTAACCTAGCCAAAGAAACGAACGCTTTAGGCGATTCAAGTACGTATGAATACGACAAAAGATCCCGTCTAATCCAAGAACAAACACCGAGCGGTTCAACTTGGGCTTACGAGTATGATTCCGTTGGTAATCTAGTCAAAGAAATAGACCCATTAAATCAAGTCACTAAGTTTGATTACAACGGTAATAACCAGATGACCAAAGTGACAGACGCTTTAGACGGTGTCACAAAATATAATTACGATGAAACTGGTAACCTGGCTAAACAAGTTGATGCTAATGGTAATACACGTGAGTGGAAATATGATCTAAATAGTAGAGTTGTAGAAGAGACCGATGGACTAGGTAACACCCATCAATATCAATATGATTTAGCTGGCCAGTTAAAAGAAGAAATTACAAGAAATGATCAATCGATTGAATATGACTACACAAAACGTGGTCAAATAAAGAGAAAGGATCTTGACGGGCTAAAACAACACTATGAATACGACGAAGCTGGCAGACTCACTCAGATGAAGTCTCCAGATTCCATTGATCAATTCAGCTATGACTCTTTAGGCCGTATAACCGAACAGTATAATGTGAACATCGATAAGAAATTACAATTCGATTATGATGCGGTCGGTAATATTCTTAGTTTAACGAATAGCGAAGATCGAACGACGACTTATGAGTATAACGAGCGTAACCTCATGACAAGTATGATGGACCCTGAAGAGAATGTGAGTACGTTCAACTATGATTCACTTGGGCGTCTTCAGACACAAAATCTAGCAAATGGCAATGTTATTGAACAAAGCTATACACCTGACGGTAACCTAGCGAGTGTTGAAAATAGTATGGAAGAAGGAATTGTTTCTTCTTATGACTATGAATACGATGAAGCCGGCAAACGAACCAAACAAATCGAGGAAGATGGAGCCGTTACATCCTATGAATATGACGCTTTAAGTCGATTAACCGATATCTATTATCCTAAGGAAAAATTAGATAACTTATCAACGGAACCATACTTCCCAGAAAATCGCAAACACAATCGTAATGAAGATCCAAAAGAAGATAAGCCAAAAAATAATAAAGAAGAAAATGAAGATCCAAAAGAAGAAACAGAAGTAAAAGAAGTAAAAGAAGTAAAAGAACACAGTGAAGTAACCAAAACGAGTCGTAACCTACAACCACCAACATGGCAGGATGAGGAAGCAGAAGAAACAGAGCCATCAGAAGAAGATGATGTGGTTGAGGTTGACTTAACTAATGAAGAACAAAGTGATGAAGAAACGGTAGTACAAAATAATGAAGAAACATTAGAACAAGAAGAAGGAAATGAAGAAGAAAATACAGAAGAGCCTGAGGAAGAAGAAACTGAGCATGAAAACGAAAAAGAAGACGTTGAAGCAGGAACAGATACAACTCAATCAACTAATAATAATGCCTCAGATGATCCAGCAGAAAATGTAGCTGAAGAAGAGGAAGAAGATAAAGGCTTCTTCACTAAAACAAAGGATAATATTGCTAAAGTATTCAAGGGTATTGGAAAAGCCATTAAAGATGTTTTTAATTGGATAGGTAATTTGTTTACCATTACACCTGCACAAGCAACTGAAAGTGAAGAAGAGTCAAACTATGGCTTCAACGAGCCGAAATACTACGTAGAACCATCTGAACATGTGGCATACACGTACGACAACGTCGGTAACCGGTTAACCGAAAATACCGATGGCGACGTCACGGAATACGAGTACAATGCCAATAATCAAATGACGCGTGCTGGCGAACACACCTTTGCATACGACCAAAACGGGAACGTCGTTCAGGAAGTCGGTCCAGATCAAGAACGCGACTACACGTATGATGCGGCGAATCGCTTGCGTGCGGTGATGTTTGGCGATGAAAGCTATGTCAAATACGGCTATGATGCTTTAGGTCGTCAAGCGACACGAGAAAGTGGCATGTGGCGTCAACTGGGAGACCCGATTCTGGATCAACACCCTGGCCAAGGCCATGGGCCAGCTATGAATCCTGGTCGAGGGAAAGGGAAAGGCAAAGGACCGAATGTTGATGACCATCCAGGCCAAGGGAACGCGTGGGGCTTAGACAAACGCGGCCGAGGCAAACAAAAGATGGAAGTGGTGGAGAGCCGAACTTTCTATGAAGGTCAGTCTCACGTGACGCACAAAGAATACAGCCCAGCTGGTTCACCGTATGCTGAATACCATACCGGTCCCAACAACCGTGTCGTGTCCCAAAAGATGTTCGGCTATCACGGCCGCAGTATTCCAGGTCAAAACCCGAGCATGAAAACAACGGGAGGCTTAATGTATTACCATTATGATGGGATGTCATCCGTCAGTGAACTGACCGATCGCCATGGCGATATTATTGAACGCTATCGTTACGATGCCTTCGGTGGCCTCATGACGGGTATCACGGCACCATACAACACGAACAGTTACACGGGACATCAGTACGACCAGGATACAGGCTTAGTGGACATGCAAGCACGTGTATATGACGCAAAAATTGGACGTTTCTTACAAGAAGATACGTATCAAGGAACGCTCGACAACCCATTATCACAAAACCGATATGCGTATGTCATGAACGATCCCGTCAACTTCTGGGATCCGACGGGGCGTGTACCGGCAGAGGTTCGCGCACAGGAAAACTTTACCGAGTATGTTGAGGTCGGGAACTATCAGGAACAGTGGTACTATGACTTCCAAAGTCACTACACCGTGGGCGAACAGACCCAAAATTATCGAGAGCAAGTCAGCGACACAGCGATTACCCTGACGTGGGATGTCGTCACGACCGTCGGCTGGCATTATACAGCCACCCACCGAGCAAACCTCATGGAAGATGGGATGCTCAAACCGGTGAATCGCAGCCCAGAAGATCACTATTGGTATGAGACCACGAGAACCGGTTATGAAAAAGTCACCACAGCTGAAGAGCTGATGGAACGGAACTATGAAACCCTCATCAAACATGGGGAAGTGCCTGAGGGCAGCACCCAAGTGTTCTCAGATTCGATGAGTTTTCATAATCCTATAGAAAAATTTAAGCAAATTTTTAATGTTGGTACAGTGGATATTAAAAACTTGGTAAGTATGATGGCACTTAACTCATCAGGTTCAAATGTTGGTTATGGAAGTATTGGTTATTGGAAAGGCAAAGCGGCAAATATAGTGGATCTAAACGCAGATCCAATTAAAAGGAATAAACAAATTAATAAAGCTTATGCGGAAATGTATTTAAGTGATCCGGATGTTTTCATGTGGGCTGGACTAGCTACATTTGCATCTGAAAATGTTGGTGATGCAATGCGTCAAATGGAGAATGAAGGCTGGATTATAAACTCTCTTAATACAGTTACTTTCAATAAATTCCCTGATTTAGGTGAAGTAGATCCTGAAGAAGTTTTTAATTTATTGCAAAAGGGTAATAAATCAGTTTACGAAGACATCTACTGGCAGCATTTAGCTTACCAACAAGGGGGGATGAGAGAGATAGATGCCATTTATAATAAAGGTGAACTTGATAATCAGCTTTATAAAGCTTGGAACTTAATAGATGAAGGTAAGAAAACGAACAAACAGGATTTAATAGAACAAGGAACTGTTGAACTAGCAATTTATGAGCAAAGTGTTACACTTCAGGATGAAGTATTTAGTCCTGCTTTAGCAACTTATGAAGCACTTTCCAGAATGGATGATAGATTGTTCTATCAAACGCTTAATGTGAGGCCTTTTTCTTCTCCAGTTCCAAATAAGAATAGCGGGTTTACAGATCATTATCCTGATGGTAATGTAGGAGAACTCGAAGATCGATTAAATTGGACAGTAGATCATATTGTACCGGATTTTATAAATTTTTATGAGACCAACCCCGATGTTTTAAAGAGAATGTTAGATGATATCATTAACCCTGTTTATCCAAATCCAAATTGCCATGCTTGTTAATTCAAATTTTATTAGAATGAAATAGAGCTGAATTGGGAAACACCACTTGCATAGGTGTTTCCCAAATCATTATGTAAAGGCGGTAACTAATTATGATAAATGAAAAGGTTTTAAATCGCAGTTGTCTCTATTCAAGCTGCGCACTATTATTATCAATTCTATCAATTTACTTGTGGTTTAAATCAATGGAACTAACAACTGAGGTTTTTTATAGGCCGGTTGAGCTGAGTGTAATATTATATATTACTCATATATTGTGTTTAATTAAAGCAGTAAAATTAAAAGAAAACATCCTCTTATTATTAGTAAGTTCTGTGATAAGTATTTATAATCTATTATTAGTTTTTATTACTATATATATTTTCTTAGTTGGCTTAACATATTAAAAAAATTTAATTAGTTATATAATTATTTTTATTAACATTAGAGAGTAGTAGTTGATGGTACGATTCCTATATTTTTTAAAAAATTCCGAATACTTTATTGATAATAAAGAAGTTTCTAATGAAGTTATTAAAAATGATCCTTCATAAGTAAAGTATATTCTTGGGTGATTTAGGTAAGTAAAAATTAAAGAGTAAGTACATAAGACAAAGAGGTAACTAATATAGGTGTAAACCTTGATTGACTAGACGCTAATCAAGGTTTCTTTTTATGCCCTTAGCCTAAATTTATGGCTTCAACGAGCCGAAATACTACGTAGAACCATCTGAACACGTGGCGTACACGTACGACAATGTCGGTAATCGATTAACGGAAAACGCCGATGGTGATGTCACAGAATACGAGTATAATGCCAATAACCAAGTGACGCGTGCTGGCGAACACACCTTTGCATACGACCAAAACGGAAACGTCGTTCAAGAAATCGGTCCAAACCAAGAACGCGACTACACGTATG
>NZ_PJNH01000005.1 GCF_002844535.1 Halalkalibacillus sediminis | reverse complement strand
CCTGTTCCCATGCCGAACACAGCCGTTAAGCTCTCTAGCGCCGATGGTAGTTGGGGTTCTTCCCCTGTGAGAGTAGGACGCTGCCGGGCAATCGAAACAAGCCAAGAAGACAATATCTTCTTGGCTTTTCTTGTAACGAAATACTGTTTTAACCGGTTATCATAAGATATTTATTTGTATAATTCTAGATAATCTTATAAAATTAATATTTATTGAATAAGAATTATAAGACCTAAAAAATTGATTCAGTACTTAACAAATTAAGGATGGGGAATAGCTATGGAGCTTCTAAAAGAATTTTTAGGGGAAAATTTCGATGTAATGTTGCTTAGGACATTATTGGCTACCTTATTATGTGGATTGATCGGCTTTGAAAGAGAACTGAAAAAGCATTCTGCAGGTTTTAGGACTCATATACTGGTAGGAGTCGGAGCGTGCATTATGATGCTTCTTTCAATTTATGGATTTGAAGCTTATATAACCCAATATGACACGATAAGATTTGATCCGGCCAGAATCCCTTCATATGTTATTAGTGGAATTGGTTTTCTTGGTGCAGGTACTATCATGGTCCATGGGGTAACAATTAGAGGATTAACAACTGCGGCTTCAATATGGACAGTTGCAGGCTTAGGATTAGTAGTGGGAGCAGGAATGTACCCTCTAGCTATTTTAGCAACAATTGTAGTGTTACTAAGTTTAATTTTCCTAAATTCATTTGAAAAACATTTCACTAAAAAGAAGTCAGATAATTTTATTCATCTGATGATCAGAAAAGATGTTCACATTGGGAAAGTGCTTGATATTTTTGATGAATTTGAATTACTTATCAAACGATTAGAGATTGAATCCGAAGGTAATGACCAAAGAAATGTATACCTTGAATTAGAGAAAAATCAGGAATTCAGTAAAAATGATATTTTGGATAGTATTAGTCAATTAGAACATGTAACCTATGTATACGAAAGATAAAAGTCTCCATGAAAATGGAGGCTTTTTTAATTTTCGCTCATTCGAATATATTGTGTAAATGCATTTATTTTCAACTGATGAATACTTGTAGAACCCAGCCATATCAGTCGTTAAGGTTGTTTGAGAACCATCTTTTGAAAAAGTTTTATGTTTGAAGCAAATCCCTTTGCATCACAATAGAAAATGAGTATAATAAAATTATAGTCAAAGATAGTCAAAGTCAAATTAAGATCAAAATAAATTGATTCATTCTAGTGAGGAGGGGGTGCACCTTGCGAAATATTTCTGACATCATAGAGGATTATCTTAAAAAAATCATTCAATCAAGCAATGGAGATGTAATAGAAATAAAGAGAAGTGAAATTGCAGACCAATTTGAATGTGTACCATCTCAAATCAATTATGTTATAAAAACGCGTTTTACAGTGGAAAAAGGGTATATTGTTGAAAGTAAAAGGGGTGGTGGTGGCTATATAAGGATTATCCGCCTAACTCCAAAATCGAAGGCAGAAATTATTGACGAAATGATGTTATTAAGTAATCAACAATTAAGTCAGCAAGCCAGCCTTGACTTAATTGAAAGGTTGTATGAAGAAGAGTTGCTGACAGCGCGTGAAGCAAGGTTGATGTCCAAAATAATGCATCGTCAAATTTTATCAATACCACTACCTGCTCGGGATGAACTTAGAGCTAAAATTTTCAAAGAATTATTAATGACCATAAAGATTCTAGATTGATTGGGAGGGTCAAGCATGAAATGTCAACGCTGTCAGGAAAATGATGCAGCTGTTCATTACACACAAGTGATTAATGGTGAGAAATCCGAAATCCATTTATGTCAAGATTGCGCTAGTCAGGATGGAAACATGGGTTTACCAAATGGTGGTATGTCGATTCATCAATTTCTGACTGGAATGTTTCCGTTTGATCAAAATCTAAATCAAAAACAAAAAGTACATCCTTCTAGAAGCTTAGTGTGCGACCGCTGCGGTATGTCGTATGAGGAGTTCAGAAGTAAGGGAAAATTCGGATGCAGTAATTGTTACAAGGCATTTGAAGCTTATTTGGACCCTATCTTTAAACGTGTCCACAGTGGCAATACTAAACATGTTGGTAAAGTACCAAAACGTTTAGGAGGAAAGTTACACAAGGAACGAGAATTAAACCAATTGAAAGAGAAACTTCAACAGCTGATTCAACAAGAAGAATTCGAAGAGGCTGCAAAAATACGTGATGAAATCAGAAGTCTTCATGAAGAAATAAACAATCCTCAACAAAAAGGCGGTGATTCATAATGTCGCTTAAGGATTTCATTAATGATGCTATTAGTCCTTGGATGAGTAATGAAGGTGAAGACAATGACATTGTGTTAAGTAGCCGCATTAGATTGGCGCGAAATTTAGAGCAGGTCCCTTTTCCGACTAGTAGTGATAAAGATTCTTTGAATAAAGTATTAGAATACATGGATCAGGAGCTTACAAACCAATCATTTCAGGACTTTAAACAAATGAAGTTGGTGCGTATGTCAGAGCTTGAGCCGGTTGAAAAAAGGGTTTTGGTTGAAAAACATTTAATCAGCCCTAACCTTGCAGAGAACAATGAAACTGGTGCGGCGCTGATTTCTCAAAACGAGCAAGCTTCCATCATGGTGAATGAGGAAGACCATCTAAGAATACAGCTATATTATCCAGGCTTTGAATTGTCTACTGCTCTGAAGACTGCACTGGATCTTGATGACTGGGTCGAAGAAAGAGTGAAATACGCATTTGATGAGTCCAAAGGGTATTTAACAAGTTGTCCTACGAATGTCGGCACAGGTCTAAGAGCTTCAGTCATGATGCATTTACCAGCCTTATCAATGACGAACCAAATGAGTTCGATTGTCCCTGAAATCAACAAATTAGGGTTGGTGGTCAGAGGGATATATGGTGAAGGTAGCGAAGCCCTTGGTCAGTTATATCAAATATCGAATCAAACAACCTTAGGTAAATCAGAAGAGGATATTGTAGAGGATCTACGCAGTGTTGTGAAGCAAGTCATTGCTAGCGAGCGAAAAGCGCGTGAATGGATTCAGAACCAATCGGGTATACAGTTAGAAGACCGTGTTTTCAGATCTTATGGTATTCTTGCAAATAGTCGAGTGATTGAATCAAAAGAAGCCGCTAAATGTTTATCGGATTTACGATTAGGAATAGATTTAGGTTTGATTAAAGAAATACCGAAGAATATTTTGAATGAGCTGATGGTATTGACCCAGCCAGGATTTCTGCAACACTATGCAAAGAAAACATTGACGCCACGCGAGCGAGATGTTTTCCGATCAAATTTAATACGCGAACGACTAAAATTAGAAGGATAATAAAGGGAGGTAATCATAAATGATGTTTGGAAGATTTACTGAGAGAGCTCAAAAAGTATTAGCATTGTCGCAAGAAGAAGCAATTCGACTTAGCCACAACAATATAGGTACTGAACATATTTTATTAGGTTTGATTAAGGAAGGTGAAGGGATTGCTGCGAAGGCGTTGCAATCATTAAATGTCTCTTCTGATCAGATACAGCAAGAGGTTGAGCAACTTATTGGAAAAGGTACGAACACAAGCCAAACCATCCATTACACACCTCGTGCAAAAAAAGTGATTGAGTTGTCTATGGATGAAGCTCGCAAGTTGAATCACTCATTTGTAGGTACTGAACACATACTTCTCGGACTTATCCGTGAAGGTGAAGGCGTAGCTGCAAGAGTATTCAATAACTTAGGCGTTAGCTTGAATAAAGCTCGCCAACAAGTGCTTCAGTTACTAGGAAGCAACGAATCCACTTCAAACCAACGCAATCAGAAACAATCGAATAATGCGAGTACACCAACGTTAGACTCTTTAGCTAGAGACTTAACAGTCGTAGCGCAAGAAGGAAATATTGACCCGGTTATTGGCAGAAGTAAGGAAATTGAACGAGTAATCCAAGTATTAAGTCGTCGTCGTAAAAATAACCCGGTACTAGTTGGGGAACCTGGTGTAGGTAAAACAGCGATTGCTGAAGGGCTTGCTCAACAAATCGTAAACAATGAAGTTCCTGAGATCTTACGCGATAAGCGTGTAATGACTCTTGATATGGGTACAGTTGTTGCGGGTACTAAATACCGTGGTGAATTCGAAGATCGTCTGAAAAAAGTGATGGAAGAGATTCGCCAAGCAAGAAATATCATTCTTTTCATCGATGAGTTACACACGTTAATTGGTGCAGGTGGCGCTGAAGGTGCAATCGATGCATCGAACATTCTTAAACCTGCACTTGCACGTGGAGATCTTCAGTGTATAGGTGCAACAACGCTTGATGAATATAGAAAATATATTGAAAAAGATGCTGCTCTGGAGCGTCGTTTCCAACCGATCCAAGTTGATGAGCCGACACCTGAAGAGTCAGTGCAAATTTTACAAGGGTTGAGAGACCGTTATGAAGCTCACCACCGAGTGACAATCTCAGATGATTCAATTGAAAGTGCTGTTAGGTTCTCAGACCGTTATATTACGGATCGTTTCTTACCAGATAAAGCGATTGATTTGATTGATGAGGCTGCTTCTAGAGTTCGTTTAAGAAGTTATACTGCTCCGCCGAATCTAAAAGAATTGGAGCAACGTCTAGAAGAAGTTAAGAAAGAAAAGGATGCCGCAGTACAAAGCCAAGAGTTTGAAAAAGCAGCATCTCTAAGAGATAAAGAACAAAAACTTAAAGATGAGTTGACCAAAACGAAAGAAAAATGGAAAGAAAAACAAGGTCAAGAAAGCTCAGAAGTTATGGTTGAAGACATTGCCCATGTCGTTTCCACATGGACTGGGGTTCCTGTCTCTAGACTCGCTAAAGATGAAACTGAGCGACTTCTGAATCTTGAAGAAACCTTGCATGACCGAGTGATCGGCCAAGATGAAGCCGTAGTTGCAGTATCGAAAGCGATACGTAGAGCAAGAGCCGGTCTGAAAGATCCGAAGCGTCCGATTGGTTCCTTCATTTTCCTAGGGCCAACGGGTGTAGGTAAAACTGAATTAGCGCGAGCTTTAGCTTCATCTATGTTCGGTGATGAAGATGCAATGGTTCGTATCGACATGTCTGAGTACATGGAAAAACATGCAACGTCTCGATTAGTTGGTTCACCTCCAGGTTATGTAGGATATGAAGAAGGTGGCCAGTTGACTGAAAAAGTCCGCCAAAAACCGTATTCAGTAATTTTACTAGATGAGGTTGAGAAGGCGCACCCAGAAGTATTCAACATTCTGTTGCAAGTATTAGAGGATGGTCGATTGACAGATTCTAAAGGGCGCGTCGTCGATTTCAGAAACACTGTACTGATTATGACTTCAAATGTTGGTGCACATGAACTGAAGAAAGAAAAGTATGTTGGATTTAGCATGGGTGATTCAACAGCGGACTATAAAGAGATGAAATCAAAAGTGATGGATGAATTGAAGAAAGCATTCCGTCCTGAATTCTTGAACCGTGTTGATGAAACGATCGTCTTCCACTCACTGGAAGAACAACATATCAAGAAGATTGTTTCATTGATGGTTCAACAGCTGCAAGAGCGTTTGAAAGAACACGAAATTGCCTTCACGCTCTCTGATGCCGCAATCGAGAAAATCTCGAATGAAGGTATGGATTTAGAGTACGGCGCAAGACCGTTACGCCGTTCACTTCAAAAGAATGTTGAAGATTTCTTATCTGAAGAGTTACTGAAGGGGACTATTGCGAATGGTCAATCTGTTGAAATAGATGTGAACGAAGATGGAGAATTTTATATTGCTTCGACAGGGCAATTTGAAACTGCATGATAATTAATAAAGTAGTCGGATGGAATGTTTTCCTCCGGCTACTTTTGTATTTATACTTTAAGAATGTTTAACTTTTTTAAAGAGTTAAAGTATGTGAAAAACTAGGGCTTTCGCCATTAGGACTTGACGAGTAGCCAAGTTTTTCTCATTATTTTCAACTCGCCCGTGATTTTACGTATGAAATGTTATGATATAAATTAAGATGTATTGTAGGGGAGAATAGAGATATGGCAAAAGCTAAAGTAATTTTTTTATGCCAAGAATGTGGCTACGAATCGCCGAAATGGATGGGGAAATGCCCTGGATGTCAGCAATGGAACACGATGGTGGAAGAGAAAGTAAGGTCAGAGAAAAATGACAAAAGAGGCTTAGGATCAAACCAACAAAATCGTAAAAAGCCGAGTGCAATCAATAAAATCTCCTCCCAGAAGGAGAAAAGAATTACTACTGAAATGAATGAATTGAACCGAGTGCTAGGTGGAGGGGTAGTTCCTGGTTCGCTAGTATTGATTGGCGGAGACCCTGGTATCGGAAAATCCACACTATTACTCCAAGTCTCAGCACAGTTAGCCAATCGCCCGCTAAGTGTTTTATACATTTCAGGCGAGGAATCAGAAAAGCAAACTAAGTTAAGAGCTGATCGTCTTTCGATTAAAGAGGATCAGCTGTATGTGATGGCCGAAACAAATTTGGAATATGTCGTAGATGCAATCGAGGATATGGATCCAGACTTTGTAGTCATTGACTCTATTCAAACGATATACCATGATGCAGTTACTTCAGCTCCTGGTTCGGTTTCTCAGGTGCGGGAATGTACCAGCATGTTGATGAAAGTGGCCAAAACAAAAGGGATACCTATTTTCATTGTCGGACATGTAACGAAGGAAGGTGCCATCGCAGGACCTAGGTTATTAGAACATATGGTAGATACAGTATTGTATTTCGAAGGAGAGCGCCACCATTCATTCAGGATTTTACGAAGTGTAAAAAACCGCTTTGGAAGTACTCATGAAATGGGTATTTTTGAAATGAAAGAAGAAGGTCTGGTGGAAGTTGCGAACCCTTCTGAAATCTTTCTTGAAGAACGTTCACAAGGTGTCGCGGGCTCAACTGTAGTTGCCTCAATGGAAGGTACTCGCCCGATGCTTGTAGAAATTCAGGCTCTAATCTCACCGACTCAATTCGGGAATTCAAGAAGAATGGCCACCGGTTTAGATCATAATAGGGTTCCACTATTAATGGCCGTTTTAGAGAAAAGGGCTGGGTTACTTTTACAAAATCAAGATGCGTATGTAAAGGTTGCTGGCGGTGTGAAATTGGATGAACCAGCGATTGATTTAGGCGTCTCGATCAGTATCGCTTCCAGTTTTCGAGATCAGCCAACAAAGCCTGATGATGCCTTTATTGGTGAGGTGGGACTGACCGGAGAAATCAGGAGAGTAGCTCGAGTTGAACAACGGGTTCAAGAAGCTAGTAAATTAGGTTTTAAAAGAATCATATTACCACGAAAAAATCTAGGTGGCTTCACGGAGCCTGAAGGTGTCAAATTAGTTGGAGTCGACTCCCTCCAGGAAGCTTTAAAAGTAGCACTTGATTAAGATTATTTATCTCATGTTCCATCAGAATAGCTAAGCAAGAGCTTTGCTATTCTTTGTAACATGATTGACACATTGTAAAATAAGTGATACAATGATAGACTGTTTCTTTTGACGGTCATATTGCCTCATGATATAATTAATATTTAAAATAGTAATATTTTAGAAATCCTTATGAAGGCATCTTCATTTGGTTAGAATGAATATATCTAGGAGGTGAATGTGTGTGTTACAAAGGATTGTTCAGCTATTTATTTTAGTGGCTGGAGGAACAGTTGGTTACCTGTATTTCGATGAACTGGCTAGTTTGATTGGTTTTACAAATCCGCAGTGGATCATACCCTACGTGGGACTTATTTTAGGCGCACTCATATTATATTTATTAACTTTTTGGCTAGTGGATTATATTGTGGATTTCTTTAAAATCATTGAAGAAAAACTAGTGAAAGCTCCAGTCGCAGACTTACTTTTCGGAAGTTTAGGATTGATTATAGGACTTGTTATTGCTTTTCTTGTAAACATCTATTTGCAAGGGATAGGAATTGCACTTGTAGGAGAAGTGCTTCCCATATTCGTGACAGTAATCTTAGGTTATCTGGGCTTCCAGGTAGGGTTTAAAAGACGAAATGAATTCGTCAGTCTTTTAACTGTATCGAAAAAGGAAGCTTCTTCTGATGAAACTAAATTGGCGGATAAAGAGTATAGCGTTCGTCCCAAAATTTTAGACACAAGTGTAATTATCGATGGGCGGATCGCAGACATCGCAGATACGAAGTTTTTAGAAGGATCGCTCATTATACCGCAGTTTGTGCTTGAAGAGCTTCAACATATCGCTGACTCTTCTGATGTCCTCAAGAGAAACCGTGGACGAAGAGGTTTAGATATTTTGAATCGATTGCAAAAAGAATTGGCTGTAGACGTTCAAATTTATGAAGGTGACTTCGAGGATATCCAAGAAGTGGATAGTAAGTTAGTTAAGCTGACTAAATTACTCGATGGTGTTCTCGTTACAAATGATTATAATCTGAATAAAGTCTCAGAATTTCAAAATGTAACTGTTTTGAATATCAATGATTTGGCGAATGCAGTTAAGCCAGTAGTCCTTCCAGGTGAAGAGATGGGCGTACAGGTCATTAAAGCTGGTAAGGAAGAAAAACAAGGTGTTGCTTATCTTGATGACGGTACGATGATTGTAGTCGAAGAAGGTAAGAATTATATCGGCGAACAGATTGATGTAATCGTCACAAGTGTCTTACAAACATCTGCAGGTCGTATGATCTTCGCTAAACCGAAGGCTCTTGAGAAGGCACAGTAAATAAAAAACGGGGGTTGACGAGAACCATAGATGAGTTGAATCATCTTTGGGTTAGTCAACCCTTATTTTGCAACTATTAAAGGGTGTGAACCATGACGAACCAATACCAAGTAATCATTTTAGCTGCTGGACAAGGTAAGCGTATGAAAGCAGGAAAGAATAAACAATTCATCGAGCTTAATGGACGCCCATTAATTACATATACTATTGATGTGTTTGAGGAAGATCCTTGGTGTAAAGAAATCATTTTGGTTGCACACCCTGACGAAATGAAGACGATGGAAGAGATTGCTGTACAAAACGGCTTTAACAAAATCTCAAAGTACGTTGAAGGGGGAAAGGAAAGGCAGGATAGCGTCAAAAACGCAGTGGATGCAATAGAGGATCCTTTGATCACATATATTCATGATGGGGCTAGACCCTTTGTATCGATCTCTGAGTTACACTCTTTATATACTGAAGTTGAAAATAATGACGCCGCCTTTCTTGCTGTGCCTGTTACAGATACAATTAAACGTGTTACAAAAGATAATGTCCGCTCTCTTAATCGTTCAGAATTGTTTGCAGCACAAACGCCTCAGGCTTTTAAATATTCATTAATCAAAAGAGCCCATGACCAAGCTTCGGAAAAGGGGTTGCTACAAACGGATGATGTCTCTTTGCTTGAAGCGTTGGATGTTCAACCGGCATTGGTTGAAGGTAGCTTTGATAACTTCAAAATCACCAACCCAGAAGATATACAAAAAGCTGAAAATATGCTACAAATAAATAAGTTGAAGGGTCAAGAGGAGGAGAATGATTTGTTTCGTATAGGACAAGGGTTTGATGTGCATCAATTAGTCGAAGGTCGTCCGTGCATTATAGGAGGCATTGAAATCCCCTACGAAAAAGGATTGCTTGGCCATTCTGATGCAGATGTTTTATTACATACAATTGCAGATGCTGCATTAGGTGCTATTGGGGCAGGGGATATCGGTAAACATTTCCCTGATGATGACCCTGCGTTCAAAGATGCAGATTCTAAGAAACTGCTAGAAGAAGTATGGAAAAAAGTTGATGAAGCTGGATACAAACTAGTGAACATTGATTGTACCGTTATGGCACAGGCGCCTAAAATGGCACCTTATATCGAAGAAATACATAAAGTTATAGCTCCACTGCTTCAAACAGATATAGAAAATGTGAATGTTAAAGCAACAACGACTGAGAAACTTGGGTTTACTGGAAGAAAAGAAGGCATTGCTTCCCAAGCAGTCATTTTGCTACAAAGGAAATAATCACTTAAAAATATAAAAGGATTCAGATGATTGAAAGGGGTATTCATATGTCAACAGATCAACCAGTACGCGTACGTTATGCGCCTAGTCCGACAGGGCATTTACACATCGGAAATGCAAGAACGGCTTTATTCAATTACCTATATGCAAGAAATACGGGTGGACAATTCATCATTCGAATTGAAGACACGGATCAGAAAAGGAATGTTGAAGGCGGAGACCTAGGTCAACTTAAATATTTGAAGTGGTTAGGGATCGATTGGGACGAAAGCATCGATGAAGGCGGAGATTACGGCCCTTATCGTCAAATGGATCGTTTAGATATTTATCAGAAATATGTAGATGAATTATTAGACAAAGATCAAGCATATAAGTGTTATATGACAGAAGAGGAATTAGAAGCTGAGCGCGAAGAACAAAGAGCTAACGGCCAGGTTCCTATGTACTCAGGAGCTCATAGAAACTTGACTGCTGAAGAAAGAGAAGCTTTTGAAGCTGAAGGACGCCAACCAAGTATCCGTTTACGTGTACCGCAAGGAGAAACGTATACGTTTAATGATATCGTCAAGAAGAACATCACATTCGAATCGAACGATTTCGGTGACTGGGTCATCCAGAAGAAAGATGGAACACCAACTTATAACTTTGCTGCGACCATTGATGATCACTTGATGAAAATCACTCACGTTCTACGCGGAGAAGATCATATTTCAAATACACCGAAACAAATGATGGTCTATCGTGCATTTGGTTGGGAAGTTCCTACCTTCGCGCATATGACATTGATTGTGAATAATGAGCGTAAAAAGCTTAGCAAGCGTGATGAAAGCATCATTCAGTTCATTGAACAATATGCTGAATTAGGTTATCTTCCAGAAGCTTTATTCAACTTTATTACGCTTCTTGGTTGGTCACCTGCAGGAGAAGAAGAATTATTCACTCGTGAAGAATTCATTGAAATTTTCGATCCGGAAAGGTTGTCTACTTCACCAGCGGTTTTCGACACCGGCAAATTGAAGTGGATGAATAACCAATATATCAAACAAAGCTCATTAGAGCGTGTCATTGATTTAGCTTTACCTCACTTGATTGAAGCGGGTAAAGTAGATGAAAACATGTCGGAAGAAGATCGTAAGTGGACAGAAGAATTGATTTCTTTATATAAAGATCAACTGAGCTATGGAGCAGAAATTGTCGAATTGACTGAGCTGTTCTTTAAAAAAGAGATTGATTATGATGAAGCGGCTATGGAAGTGCTGGAACAGGATCATGTTGCAGATATGTTAACTCAATTTAAGTCAGAGTTGGAGCATCTTGATGAGTTCACTCCTGAAGAAATAAAAGCAGCTACTAAAGCTACTCAAAAAGCTACAGGAGTAAAAGGGAAAAAATTATTTATGCCGATTCGTGTGGCTACCACTGGACAAACCCACGGACCAGAATTACCTAATGCGATTTACTTATTAGGTAAGGAAACCATTGATCATCGCTTGGACCAAATCATTACCAAGTTGAAATAGTCGTAACAAAATACGCTTTATGTATATAATAGTTGTATATTAATTAAAACGTTGAAGAGGAAAAGTAAATGGAATAAGCCTATCGACAGAGATAGCTACCTTGGCTGGAAGTAGCTTTTTAGGTGAACCATCGAAATGCCCCTCTGAGTCTGCTTTCGAATCAAGTAGAAAGTGGCGGCCGGCTACCGTTATAAGCTTCTGAGTGAGAGAATGATTCTCTAAACAGAGTGGAACCGCGTGATAACGTCTCTGTCTATATTATATAGGCAGGGGCGTTTTATATTTACCCTCAACGATTTAATAAAAGAAAGGGGGACTTCGAGATGTTTCGATTCTTAAAGACCTTGAAGGAAGATGTCGATGTCGTCTTCGATCAAGACCCAGCAGCAAGAAGCCGAATTGAAGTCATACTGACATATGCAGGTGTACACGCCGTGTGGTCCCACCGTGTAGCACATGGATTTTATAAAAGAAAGCTGTATTTCATTGCGAGAGTATTATCCCAAGTGAGCCGTTTCTTCACGGGAATTGAAATCCACCCTGGGGCTAAAATTGGTCGACGATTCTTTATAGACCATGGAATGGGTGTCGTCATAGGGCAAACCTGTGAGATTGGTGATAATGTCACAATTTTTCAAGGGGTGACATTGGGGGGTACAGGTAAAGAAGCTGGAAAACGCCACCCTACACTTAAAGACAATGTACTTGTTGCGACGGGCGCAAAAGTTTTAGGCTCCATTGTCATTGAAGAACATTCGAAAATAGGGGCAGGATCTGTTGTATTGAAAGATGTTCCGAAATACTCCACAGTGGTCGGGATTCCAGGGCAAATAGTCGTTCAAAACGGCGTTAAGGTTAAAAAGAACCTTGACCACCACAAATTGCCTGATCCTGTCGCTGAAAAATGTGACGTACTCGACCAAAAAATTGAAGCGTTACAAAATGAAATTAATGAGTTGAAGGGAGAACAAAAGCATGTCGATTAAATTGTATAATTCGTTAACAAGATCGAAAGAAGATTTTAAAACTATTGAAGAAAATAAAGTGAAGATGTACGTATGCGGACCTACGGTTTATAACTATATCCATATTGGGAATGCACGTCCTGCCATTGTTTTCGACACGGTTCGCAGATACTTGGAATATGCCGGCTATGACGTTGAATATGTTCTCAACTTCACAGATGTGGACGATAAGTTAATTAAAGCCGCTAATGAAATGGGAGAAGAAGTTCCAGAAATCGCAGAGCGTTTCATCGAAGCATACAAAGAAGATGTTTCTAAATTGAACGTAAAAGAAGCGGTTCATCACCCTAGAGTTACTGAGACGATGGACCAAATCATTGAATTTATCTCTGGACTGATCGATAAAGGGTTTGCCTACTCGGTTGAAGGCGATGTTTATTTCAAAACACGAGCATTCGATAACTATGGAAAACTCTCTCATCAATCCATTGATGAACTTCGCTCGGGAGCCCGCATTCAAGTCGGAGAAAAGAAAAAAGATCCATTGGACTTTGCGTTGTGGAAAAAGGCTAAACCTGATGAAATTTCTTGGGAAAGTCCTTGGGGTGAAGGTCGTCCAGGGTGGCACATAGAGTGCTCTGCCATGGCGAAAGAATATTTAGGAGATACGATTGATATTCACGCAGGCGGCCAGGATCTGACATTCCCTCACCATGAGAACGAAATTGCACAATCTGAAGCGCATAATGATAAAAGTTTTGCTAACTATTGGTTACACAACGGCTATATTCAGATTGAAAATGAAAAAATGTCAAAGTCACTAGGAAACTTTATTTTAGTTCACGACTTAGTCGAAAAGCACGACCCGAATGTAGTTAGGTTCTTTATGTTAAGTGTGCACTACCGTAACCCGATCAACTTCAGTGATGAGCTTCTGGCAAGCGCGAAAAACAGCTATGACAGAATTAAAACTGCATATGAGAATTTATTACATCGCAGGGCTTCAAGCCTTGATTTGACTGAGCAAGAAGATTGGATTAATACAATCAAAGCTCATAAAAATAACTTCATTGATGAAATGAATGATGATTTCAATACAGCAAATGCAATCACTGTGCTTTTTGATTTATCCAAAGATGCGAATATATATTTGCGAGAAGATCAGACATCAACAGAAGTAATTGACCTGTTCCTTTCCGCATTTGATGAAATGGTAGGAGTGCTCGGATTTTCATTGCAGACGGAAGAATTACTGGATGAAGATATCGACCAATTGATTGAAGAGAGAATCCAAGCAAGAAAAGACAAGAACTTTGCTAGAGCAGATGAAATCAGAGATCAGTTGAAAGAAGAAGGAATCCTATTAGAGGATACTGCGCAAGGTACGAGATGGAGAAGGCAATGAGTAATGACATCAACCCTAAAATATTAAAGGCTTTGACGCTTGCTTACATGGGTGACGTTATATTTGAGAAATATATTCGTGAACACCTAATAAGAAAAGGCGAAGTGAAACCCCAGGTTTTACACCAGAAAGCGGTTTCCTTCGTCTCAGCCAATGCCCAAGCTTTGATTCTAAGAGGGTGGATGGATGAGCAACTTCTCTCAGACGAGGAAGAAGCAATTGTTCGTCGAGGTAGAAATGCAAAGTCGAATCCACCTAAAAATACAGATGTCCAAACTTACAGGTATAGCACAGCATTTGAGGCGTTGATCGGCTTTTGGTATTTCAGTGGATCAATTGAGCGGATGGAGAGTTTCATTTCTAAAGGTATCCAAACGATTGAAGAAAGGAGCTCAATTCATGAGTGATAGTTGGATTGTCGGTAAAAATCCAGTAATAGAAGTATTGAAATCGGATCGTCCAGTTAATAAGGTAATGGTACTAGATTCTATGAAAACACAGGCACAGCAACAGCTTTACGATTTGGCGAAGCCGAGAAATATTCTTGTGCAAAAAGTCCCTAAGAGTAAACTCGATCAAATCGGGCAAAACCATCAAGGGGTTGCCGCTTCGATTGCTGCATACGAATATGCGACTATAGATGACTTGTTTGCGAAAGCGAACCAAAAAGAGGAAGCACCCTTCTTTTTAATTCTTGATGAGTTGGAAGATCCACATAACCTCGGCTCAATCATGCGCACGGCTGATGCAGTTGGTGCCCACGGAATCATTATTCCAAAGAGAAGGTCTGTTCAACTGACCCAAACAGTTGCTAAAGCTTCTACAGGAGCAATCGAACATGTGCCGGTAGTAAGAGTGACGAATGTTAATCAAACAATAGATTTTCTGAAACAAGAGGGTGTTTGGATCGTTGGAACCGATGCTAGCGGAAAGGAAGACTATCGAGGTTTGGATTATGACATGCCTTTAGCGCTCGTTATTGGAAGTGAAGGTAAAGGCTTGAGTCGACTTACACTTAAAAATTGTGATTTCTTGATTCAGCTTCCGATGAGGGGCACCGTTACTTCACTGAATGCTTCAGTTTCAGCAAGTATCCTCATGTACGAAGTCTATCGTAATCGATTTCCGTTAGGTGGTTAACAATGATAGTTCTAGTTGTTGATGGGTATAACATGATTGGTGACTGGCCTGAGCTCCAAGCTTTGAAGGACCATCGGTTGGAGGAAGCACGGTACCGGTTGGTTGAAATGCTTGCGGAATACCAGGCTTACACCGATCACCGAGTAATAGTAGTTTTCGACGCTTACTCGGTTAGGGGACTTGAACGAAAGAAGCTGAATCATAAGGTTGAAGTGATTTTCACGAAAGAGAATGAAACAGCTGACGAATGCATTGAGCGCTTGATCAAGCAATTAAAAAACGTAAAGACGAAGGTGTATGTGGCTACCTCAGATTTCACTGAGCAGCGCACAGTTTTTTCTCAAGGGGCATTAAGAAAATCTGCTAGAGAATTATTGATAGACGTAAAAGAGATCGAAAAAAATATAAATAAAGATTTACACAAACAATCGAATAATCGACCAAAAGCTAAGATACCATTGAGCGAAGACGTTTTAAAACAGTTCGAAAAGTGGCGTCGCGGGGATAAATGACGAAAAATTTTGTTGACTGAATTTTCTCAATTCCTGTATAATGACCTTATATTTACAGGTCCTTGTAGTTCTGGGAGGTTTTCTGACGTGAGCATCAAACAAGAGAAACAGAATATTGAATGGTCAGAGTTGAATGATGAAGAATTGTTGGGCTTCATCGAGAGTGGCAACATCCAGGCTCTAGACTATCTTATTAACAAGTATAGGAGTTTTGTAAGAGCCAAAGCTCGTACATATTTTCTTATTGGTGCTGACCGAGAGGATATCATCCAGGAAGGTATGATTGGGTTGTATAAAGCAATCCGTGATTTCCAAACTGAAAAACTGACTTCATTTAAAGGGTTTGCTGAATTATGTGTCACAAGACAAATGATTACAGCAATTAAAACAGCTACACGCCAAAAGCATATTCCCTTAAACTCTTATATATCGTTGGACAAACCTGTCTATGACGAGGAGTCAGATAGGACGTTATTGGATATCATTGCAGAAGATGAAACTTCTGATCCTTTGAAACTACTTGTGGACCGTGAGCAAAACGGAGATATGGAATTCAAGATGCAAGAAATTTTAAGCGAACTTGAGCAAGAAGTTCTTCGTTTATACTTAGACGGACGCTCTTACCAAGAGATCTCTCTTCAATTGGATCGTCATGTCAAGTCGATCGATAATGCTTTGCAAAGGGTGAAGCGTAAACTTGAAAGATATCTTGCTGTTGCCGAGATACCTCTTTAGAGCCAAGTTGACACTTTAAAATACACGTGGTAAATTAGTAGAAGTGAAAAAATCGGATAGGTAGAGATCTTTTATGCGAAAAAAAATCACACTAGCGTGTACGAATTGTCATAGTCGAAATTACACTACAGACAAGCAATCTCAGAAGTCTGAGAGAATCGAAGTTAAAAAATATTGCAAAAAATGTGGTTCACATACACTGCATCGTGAAACGAAATAGATCTACGTGTTTGGCTTTGGGGAGGGACAGAAATGTTTAAGTTCTTAAAAGATGTTAATCGTGAAATGCGTAAGGTAACATGGCCGAAAAGCAATGAGCTGACAAAATACACTATCATTGTTATTATGACTGTCATTTTTGTATCGGTATTCTTTACAGTTGTGGATTTAGGAATCTCTCAAATTTTAGAACTCCTATAACGAGCAACTTGCAAAGAAGTTTAGAAAAAACCCGCCTGCCGGGTTTTTTATACTTTTAAGTCGATTTTTATGTTTCAATAATGATCGCAAGTGAACAATGATAATGAGTTTATGAAACATAAGGTACCAATTGCGACACTGGATTGAATATCAAAGCGTCGGTTGAACAGGAGGGAAGGCAAGAAGCCAAATCAAATGGAAAAGAACTGGTATGCAGTACACACTTATTCGGGCTACGAAAATAAAGTTAAGTTGAATTTAGAAAAGCGTATCGAATCAATGGGTATGGAAGATAAGATCTTCCGTATAATCGTTCCTGAAGAGGAAGAAACAGAAGTTAAAGATGGTAAAAGAAAAACATCTATGAAAAAGGTGTTTCCTGGTTATGTCTTGACTGAAATGGTTATGACAGATGATTCTTGGTACGTAGTTCGAAACACTCCTGGGGTAACAGGATTTGTTGGATCTACAGGTGCTGGCTCGAAACCTACGCCTCTATTCCCTGAAGAAGCGGCTAGAGTCTTGAAACGTATGGGTCTTAAGGACAAAACCAAGGAAGTAGATTTCGAACTGAAAGAAACAGTACAAGTGACAGACGGTCCATTTGATAATTTCACTGGAACGATTGAAAACATTGATACTGAAAAACAAAAAGTAAAAGTCCATGTGAATATGTTTGGTAGGGAAACTCCGGTAGAACTAGACTTCACTCAAATCAAAAAAATATAGCAATCCCTCTTGCATTAACGTGTAAAAGATGCTAGAATTTTTATGTTTCTTAATGGCCTGAATGGCTATATATAGAATGATGAGTGGGAGGGGTCAGACCCATTTACCACATCACGGACTTTAAGGAGGTGTGTCTCGTGGCTAAAAAAGTAGTAAAAGTTGTTAAATTACAAATTCCTGCAGGGAAAGCTAATCCAGCTCCGCCGGTAGGTCCAGCACTAGGTCAAGCTGGTATTAATATCATGGGATTCTGTAAGGAATTCAATGCTCAAACCCAAGACCAAGCGGGTATGATTATTCCGGTTGAAATTTCGGTTTTTGAAGACCGTTCATTTACATTCGTAACGAAAACTCCACCTGCAGCAGTTCTTCTAAAGAAAGCAGCAGGTATTGAGTCAGGTTCTGGAGAGCCTAACCGCAACAAAGTTGCTACGGTTAAACGTGATAAAGTACGTGAAATCGCAGAAACTAAACAACCAGATTTAAACGCAGCAGATGTTGAAGCAGCTATGCGTATGGTTGAAGGTACAGCTCGTAGCATGGGTATCGTCGTAGAAGACTAATTTCATGCTATTGTTACAGTTACGATCGTAGGTTGCGACTAAATCTCGCAACCTTTATTCGTGGGAGGTTCAACCGCTAAAACCACAAGAGGAGGAAATTTTTATGGCTAAGCATGGTAAGAAGTATCAAGACGCCCTAAAGCTTGTAGATCGTACAAATGCTTACGGCGTGAACGAAGCAATTGAATTAGTCAAAAAGACATCAATTGCGAATTTTGATGAAACAGTTGAAGCTGCTTTCCGTTTGGGTGTAGACCCTAAGAAAGCTGACCAGCAAATCCGTGGTGCGATGGTGCTACCAAACGGTACTGGTAAATCACAACGCGTTTTAGTATTTGCTAAAGGCGACAAAGTGAAAGAAGCAGAAGCTGCTGGCGCTGATTATGTAGGTGATGCAGAGTACATCAACAAAATCAACCAAGGTTGGTTCGATTTTGATGTAGTTGTTGCAACTCCTGACATGATGGCTGAAGTTGGTAAGTTAGGTCGAGTATTGGGACCTAAAGGCTTAATGCCAAACCCGAAAACTGGAACAGTTACTTTCGAGATCGAAAAAGCTGTTGAAGAAATCAAGGCTGGTAAAGTAGAATACCGCGTTGATAAATCAGGTAACGTACATGTTCCAATCGGTAAAGTTTCATTTGATGAGCAAAAGTTAGCAGAAAACTTTGAAGCAATCACTGAAACATTGGTTAAAGCTAAACCACAATCATCAAAAGGTGTTTACATGCGTAATGCTGCCGTTTCTTCTACAATGGGTCCTGGAATCCGTGTAGATGTATCTGGTTTCATCCGCAAGTAATTTAAAACACTAATTGAGTAGTTGACATTTAACAGAGTCTTGTATATAATTGCTCTGTTGCAATTAAATAAACTTTTATACCGTAGACAGCAGGAGCAGCAATGCTTAAACTTTTCCTGCCGAGGTGTGTGTGAACGTGTCCAAACGTCTTAGTGCGTTTGGAGATATATACGATATCATGCCTCCGCGTCTATGCGGAGGCTTTTTATTTGTAGAGAACACCGGACGGTATGATCCAACAAACGACCAGGGGGTGGAACGATGAGCACAGTTTTAGAACACAAACAGCAACAAGTATCACAAATCGCTGAAAAACTTGAGAACAGCAAAACGACAGTTCTTGTAGATTATCGCGGTTTGGATGTTGCAGAAGTCACTGAATTACGCCAACAATTGCGTGAGGCAGGCGTTGAATTCAAAGTGTACAAGAACACAATGACTAGACGCGCGACTGAGCAAGCTGGCTATGAAGGTCTAAACGATATCTTGGTTGGACCGACTGCTATTGCTTTTTGTGAAGAAGATGCAGTAGCACCAGCTAAAGTATTAGGTCAGTTCGCTAAAGAACATGACGCTTTAGAGATTAAAGGCGGAATTGTAGAAGGTAACATCGCAACTCTTGATCAGTTGAAAGAGCTTGCAGAACTACCTTCATACGACGGTCTTGTATCTATGCTACTCAGCGTATTACAAGCACCAGTACGAAACTTCGCATACGCTACAAAAGCCGTTGCGGAACAGAAAGAAGAAGAAGAAGGCGCTTAATTTACGCCTGATCGTATAAAAAAATTCAAAAACATTTAAGGAGGATTTAATCATGACACATGAGCAAATCATTGACGCGATTAAAGAAATGTCAGTTCTAGAATTGAACGACTTAGTTAAAGCTATCGAGGAAGAATTCGGAGTAACAGCTGCTGCACCAGTTGCTGCTGCAGGAGCAGGCGCTGGAGAAGCTGCTGCTGAAGAGAAAACTGAATTTGACGTTGTACTTGAAGATGCAGGTGCTTCTAAAATCAAGGTTGTTAAAGCAGTACGCGAAATCACTGGTCTTGGTCTTAAAGACGCAAAAGACTTAGTTGACAACGCACCAGGAGCTATTAAAGAAGGCGCAGCTAAAGAAGAAGCTGAAGAAATGAAAGAAAAATTAGAAGAAGCAGGCGCTAAAGTAGAATTAAAATAGTAAAACAAATTATAAGCTCGCTGGATTATTTCAGCGAGCTTATGTTTGTATTTTAATATTGAGTGAATTCCTTCATTGGACTTATAGATACATACTCAATAAAGATCAAAGGTGGTCGAATCAATGAGCGAGCACTATTACTCACAGAAACCCACAAGTACAAGCAACCCTTCACATTTTAACGCAACCATTCGAACATTCACATTTACCTTCCAAACAGACGATGGAGTATTTTCAAAAAAGCAAATAGATTTTGGCACTAAGACATTACTAGAACATTTTGAACAACCCGAAGTGCTCGGTGATCTATTAGATTTAGGTTGTGGCTACGGGCCGATTGGTATTACTCTAGCAAAAGAATTTGATGAACGTAATATATTCATGGTTGATATCAATGAACGGGCTGTAGAATTGGCAAAAGAAAATGCCTCGATCAACGAAGTTGGAAATGTAGAGGTGCTTGAGAGTGACGGCGTAGATACTGTAAAAAACCAAACATTCGCTGCTGTATTAACAAACCCGCCGTTCCGAGCTGGCAAGGCAATTGTCCATCAAATGATCGAAGATAGCTTTCCTCTTTTAAAAACGAATGGAGAGTTATGGGTGGTAGTACAGAAAAAGCAAGGAGCACCATCGCTGAAAGCGAAGATGGAGGAAATTTATGAAAATGCAGAGGTTGTTGCACGATCTAAAGGTTATTTTGTGCTCCGTTCCATTAAGATTGACTGAGAATTTTCTCTATGGTAATATTAAAAAATGCCAACAAATGTGCTTGGATGTCAAGTGTTTTTTTGAAAAAGCGCTTGAACGTATAAAACACAAGAGTTTTACCGATAATGAAACAACGATTCAAATAGTTTTCAAAAGCTTTTTGTCTCGTTTCAATATAGATATGACATTCGAAAAATCGAATGTTGAATATATCGCTTGATACATCGAAAGAGTTCATCAAGCAAGTTCGGCATGTCTTTTTGTCGGACCATTTTTTGTTCTAAGAATGATGTTCTTTGAACAAAACATTGTCAGTGATTCCTACACTCATTTTAATGGATGGGCAGGGATAGATCTGACTTAATTCTGGTTGTTTGAGGGGTGAAGCAGTTGACAGGTCAACTAGTTCAATACGGTCGACACCGCCAGCGTCGTAGTTACGCTAGAATCAGTGAAGTACAGGAACTTCCTAATTTAATCGAGATTCAAACAGCTTCTTACGATTGGTTCTTAGAAGAAGGTTTGAAAGAGATGTTTCAGGACATTTCTCCAATCGAAGATTTCACAGGGAATCTTTCACTAGAATTCGTGGATTATAGTTTGGAAGAACCAAAGTACCCAGTCGATGAAGCAAAAGAGAGAGACGTAACATACAATGCTCCACTGAGAGTGAAAGTTCGTCTTCTTAACAAAGAAACTGGGGAAGTGAAAGAACAAGAAGTATTTATGGGTGATTTCCCATTGATGACGGACACTGGTACGTTCATCATTAACGGTGCTGAGCGCGTAATCGTTTCTCAGCTAGTACGTTCACCAAGTGTTTACTTCAATTCCAAAGTAGATAAAAACGGTAAAAAAGGTCACACTGCAACAGTTATTCCTAACCGTGGTGCATGGTTAGAGTTTGAAACTGATGCGAAAGATGTAGTCCATGTACGTATTGATCGTACTCGTAAATTACCGATAACTGTATTATTGCGTGCTCTAGGCTTCAGTAATGATGACGAAATCATTGATTTGCTTGGAGATAACGAGTATCTAAGAAACTCTTTAGAAAAAGATAATACAGAAGATAGTGAAAAAGCTTTAATAGAAATTTACGAAAGGCTCCGCCCTGGTGAACCACCAACAGCGGAAAGTGCTCGTAGTCTATTGATTTCACGCTTTTTCGATCCTAAAAGATATGATTTAGCTCGCGTTGGGCGTTACAAAATGAACAAGAAACTTCATTTGAAAAACCGCCTGTTCAACCAGACGCTTGCTGAAACGATTGCTGACGAAGAAACGGGAGAAGTAATCGCTAGAAAAGGTGATAAACTTACTCGCCGTGTATTAGATAAAGTATTGCCTTTATTAGAAGTAGAGGACGAAGCTTTCGGTGAGAAGATCCTTGAGCCACAAGATGGAGTTCTTGAAGATCCAGTCAAAGTCCAATCGGTTAAGATTCTAGACCCGACTGATCCTGAAGGCGAAAGAACATTGAATGTCATTGGTAATGCGAATGTGGATGATAGTATCAAAAACATTACGCCTGCTGACATCATTGCTTCTATCAGTTATTTCTTCAATATTTTACATCAGGTTGGAAACACAGACGACATTGACCACCTAGGTAACCGTCGTTTGCGTTCAGTTGGTGAATTGCTTCAAAACCAATTCCGTATCGGTTTATCTCGTATGGAGCGTGTTGTTCGTGAACGCATGTCCATTCAAGATACTGAATCAATTACACCACAACAACTTATCAATATTAGACCTGTGATTGCTTCAATCAAAGAATTCTTTGGTAGCTCACAGTTGTCACAGTTCATGTATCAAACAAACCCACTAGCTGAATTGACGCATAAGCGTCGTCTATCAGCATTAGGGCCGGGTGGTTTGACACGTGAGCGTGCAGGTTTTGAAGTTCGTGACGTACACTACTCCCACTATGGAAGAATGTGTCCGATCGAAACTCCAGAGGGTCCGAATATCGGGTTGATCAACTCGCTTTCAACTTATGCGAAAGTTAATCCATTCGGTTTCATCGAAACTCCTTATCGTAAGGTTGACCCTGAAACGAACAAGGTAACAAGTCAGTCAGATTATCTGACAGCTGACGAAGAAGATAACTATATCGTAGCCCAAGCAAACGCGAAACTAGATGAAGATGGATCGTTCATAGATGAAGAAGTCATCGCACGTTTCCGCGGGGAAAACACGGTCGTTCCACGTGAACAAATCGATTACATGGACGTATCACCGAAACAGGTTGTCTCAGCGGCAACTGCATGTATTCCTTTCTTGGAAAACGATGACTCGAACCGTGCATTGATGGGTGCGAACATGCAGCGTCAGGCGGTACCATTGCTTCGTCCAGAAGCTCCTTTCGTAGGAACTGGAATGGAATATGTTTCAGGTAAAGATAGTGGTGCTTCAGTCATTAACAGACATGAAGGAATCGTTGAGAAAGTCGAAGCGAAAGAAATTCATGTAAGACAAATTAAAGAAGTTGATGGAAAAGAAGTAGAAGGTGACTTAGATCGCTACCGCTTATTAAAATTCGTCCGTTCCAACCAAGGAACTTGTTATAACCAGAAGCCGATCGTATCTAAAGGTGACCGTGTAGTTAAAGGGGAAATCCTGGCTGACGGACCATCTATGGATAACGGTGAGATGGCACTTGGTAAAAACGCTCTTGTTGCATTTATGACGTGGGACGGTTACAACTACGAGGATGCCGTCATCATGAGTGAGCGTATGGTCAAAGAGGATGAATTCACATCGATTCATATCGAAGAATTCGAATCAGAAGCTCGTGACACGAAATTAGGACCTGAAGAAATTACTCGGGATATTCCTAACGTAGGAGAAGACGCTCTTAAAAACTTGGATGAAGATGGTGTTATTCGTGTAGGTGCTGAAGTTACTGACGGGGATTTGCTTGTTGGTAAAGTAACTCCTAAAGGTATGACAGAACTTTCTGCAGAAGAACGTCTATTACATGCAATCTTCGGTGAAAAAGCTAGGGAAGTCCGAGACACATCTTTACGCGTGCCACATGGTGGTGGAGGAATCGTCCTTGACGTTAAGACCTTCAACCGTGAGGACGGGGATGAACTATCTCCTGGTGTCAACAACTTAGTACGTGTATATATCGTTCAGAAGCGTAAGATTTCTGAAGGTGACAAAATGGCAGGACGTCATGGTAACAAAGGTGTTATTTCACGTATTTTACCGGAAGAAGACATGCCGTTTTTACCAGATGGAACGCCTGTTGATGTTATGTTAAACCCACTGGGTGTACCATCACGTATGAACATTGGGCAGGTATTGGAGTTACACTTAGGAATGGCAGCTCGTGAAATGGGCATCCACGTTGCAACTCCAGTATTCGATGGTGCTAACGAGGAAGATGTATGGTCAACAATTGAGGAAGCTGGTTTAGCTCGAGATGCTAAGACAGTATTATACGATGGCCGTACAGGTGATGCATTCGATAACCGTGTATCTGTTGGTGTCATGTATATGATTAAACTTGAGCACATGGTTGATGATAAATTGCACGCTCGTTCTACAGGTCCTTATTCACTTGTAACGCAGCAACCGTTAGGTGGTAAAGCACAATTCGGTGGTCAGCGTTTCGGTGAGATGGAAGTTTGGGCACTGGAAGCATATGGTGCAGCTTATACACTTCAAGAAATCTTAACTGTTAAATCCGATGACGTCGTAGGGCGTGTACAAACTTATGAAGCGATTGTGAAGGGTGAAAATCTACCAGCTCCTGGTGTTCCAGAATCCTTCCGAGTATTGATAAAAGAGCTTCAAAGTTTAGGGATGGACGTTAAGATGTTAACTCAAGACGAGGATGAAATCGATATGCGTGATTTAGAAGATGATGAACAATCCTCGGATCAATTGAATGTGAATTTAGAACGTAACGAAGACGTGAGTGAATAAACGAGTGAGTGAGATCCATTCGTTGATAAAATAAGGGAGGTTTGCTCCTTGATCGATGTAAACAGATTTGAGTATATGAAAATAGGTTTGGCTTCACCAGACAAAATCCGTTCATGGTCATTTGGCGAAGTAAAGAAACCTGAAACAATCAATTACCGTACCTTAAAGCCAGAAAAAGACGGTCTTTTCTGTGAAAGAATCTTCGGTCCTACAAAGGACTGGGAATGTCATTGCGGAAAATACAAGCGTGTAAGATACAAAGGCGTTGTATGTGACCGTTGTGGTGTTGAAGTAACGAAGTCTAAAGTACGTCGTGAGCGCATGGGGCACATTGAACTAGCTGCCCCTGTATCTCACATTTGGTATTTCAAAGGGATTCCAAGTCGAATGGGACTAATCCTAGATTTATCTCCAAGAGCTTTAGAAGAAGTGATTTATTTTGCGGCGTATATCGTAACTGAACCTGGCGATACTCCGCTTGAGAAGAAGCAACTTCTTTCTGAGAAAGAATTCCGTGCCTATTATGATAAGTACGGCAACACTTTCAAAGCTAACATGGGTGCTGAGGCGATTCGTAAATTATTACAAGATGTTGATTTGGACAAAGAAGTTACCGAGCTTAAAGAAGAGCTTAAAACTGCACAAGGTCAACGTCGTACTAGAGCGATCAAACGCTTAGAAGTGCTAGAGTCATTCAGAAACTCAGGGAATGATCCTTCTTGGATGATCCTTGATGTTCTACCAATCATTCCACCAGAATTGCGACCGATGGTTCAATTAGATGGTGGGCGCTTTGCGACCTCAGATTTAAACGATCTATACCGCAGAGTAATCAACCGTAACAATCGTTTGAAGCGTCTATTAGACTTAGGTGCACCTACGATCATCGTTCAAAACGAGAAACGTATGTTGCAAGAATCAGTAGATGCTCTAATAGATAATGGTCGTCGTGGACGTCCAGTTACTGGTCCAGGAAACCGTCCATTGAAGTCTCTTTCTCATATGTTGAAAGGTAAGCAAGGTCGTTTCCGTCAGAACTTACTTGGTAAACGTGTTGACTATTCAGGTCGTTCTGTAATCGTTGTAGGTCCGAACTTGAAAATGTATCAGTGTGGTCTTCCGAAAGAAATGGCCATCGAGCTTTTCAAGCCGTTCGTAATGAGAGAACTTGTAGACCGTGGCTTAGCGCACAACATCAAGTCTGCGAAGAGAAACATTGAGAGACTACGTCCTGAAATCTGGGATGTACTTGAAGATGTAATTAAAGAACACCCTGTATTACTTAACCGTGCACCGACATTGCACCGTTTAGGGATTCAAGCATTTGAGCCTACACTTGTTGAAGGGCGTGCGATCCGTTTGCACCCACTCGTTTGTACAGCATATAACGCTGACTTCGATGGTGACCAAATGGCTGTTCACGTACCACTTTCTCCGGAAGCACAAGCTGAGGCAAGAATCTTGATGTTAGCAGCACAGAACATCTTGAACCCTAAAGATGGTAAGCCAGTTGTAACGCCTTCACAGGATATGGTGTTAGGTAACTATTACTTAACATTAGAAAGAGAGAATGCACTTGGAGAAGGTGCAACATTCTCAACTCCTCACGAAGCTATACTAGCTTATGACAATGGTTACGTGCATTTGCATAGTAGAATTGCAGTAGCAGCATCCGGAATCGATAATCCTAAGTTCACTGATGAACAAAAAGGTAAGCTGCTATTGACGACGGTAGGTAAGATCATTTTTAACGAAATCTTGCCTGATTCATTCCCTTATATCAACGAACCGACGAACGATAACTTGGAGAACTTGACTCCAGATGAATACTTCGTCGATCCGACTTCTGATGTAAAGGAAGAAATCAGCAAGCGTGAACTAATACTACCTTTCAAGAAAGGTATTCTAGGAGATATCATCGCACAAGTGTTTAAGTTCTATCAGATTACGGAAACATCTAAGATGCTTGACCGTATGAAGGACTTAGGATTCAAATACTCTACTAAAGCAGGTATTACAATAGGTGTATCTGACATCGTTGTTCTTCCTGATAAGCAAGATGTATTGGATGAATCTCAAGAAAAAATCGATAAAGTCATGAAGCAGTTCCGTCGTGGTTTGATTACAGAGAGTGAAAGATATGACCGTGTAATTTCCATCTGGACGGAAGCTAAAGACAAAATCCAGAATAAATTGATGGGATCATTAGAATCACTAAACCCAATCTACATGATGAGTGATTCCGGTGCGCGTGGTAACGCCTCTAACTTTACACAGTTAGCTGGTATGCGTGGTCTTATGGCTAACCCATCTGGACGTATCATCGAATTACCGATCAAATCAAGTTTCCGTGAAGGTCTGACGGTATTAGAGTACTTTATCTCTACTCACGGTGCTCGTAAAGGTCTAGCCGATACTGCACTGAAGACAGCCGACTCAGGTTACCTGACACGTAGACTAGTGGATGTTGCACAAGACGTCATCATCCGTGAAGACGATTGTGGAACTGATCGCGGTATGACAGTTAGTGCATTGACTGAAGGCAACGAAATCATCGTGCCATTGATTGACCGTTTAATCGGACGTAGAGCCTTCAGATCTATCAAGCATCCTGAAACAGGAAAAGTCCTTGCTAAACGTAACGACTTGCTGACTGAAGATATTTCAAAAGAAATTATCGAATCAGGCATTGAAGAAGTCGTTATCCGTTCAGTATTCACTTGTAACACACACCATGGTGCATGTGAAAAATGTTATGGCATGAACATGGCTACTGGTGATCAGGTTGAAGTCGGTGAAGCAGTCGGTATCATCGCGGCTCAGTCAATCGGTGAACCTGGTACACAGCTTACTATGCGTACATTCCACACAGGTGGGGTTGCAGGTGACGACATCACACAAGGTCTACCTCGTATCCAAGAGGTATTTGAAGCACGTAATCCGAAAGGTCAAGCAGTAATCAGTGAAATTTATGGTACTGTAACCCAAATAGATGACGTGAAGGATAAGAAAGAAATTACCGTGCAAGGTGAAGTCGAAACGAAATCGTACACTACACCATATAATGCACGAGTAAAAGTTGAGGAAGGCCAAGAAGTTATTGCTGGTCAATCCTTAACAGAAGGTTCCGTAGACCCTAAAGAACTAATCAAAGTTCAAGGTCTGCAAGGTGTTCAGGAGTACTTGCTGAAAGAAGTGCAAAAAGTTTATCGTATGCAAGGTGTTGAAATCAGTGATAAACACATCGAAGTCATGGTTCGTCAGATGCTACGTAAAGTACGTGTGACAGAAGCAGGCGACACGGATGTATTGCCAGGATCATTGATGGAAATTCAAGACTTCAAGAACGTAAACAAAGATGCATTGATCGAAGGCAAGCAACCAGCTATTGGGAAGCCGATCATACTCGGTATCACGAAAGCGTCTCTTGAAACAGATTCCTTCTTATCAGCTGCATCATTCCAAGAAACCACAAGAATTCTTACAGACGCAGCAATTAAAGGTAAGTATGATGAGTTACTCGGCTTGAAAGAGAATGTCATCATCGGTAAGCTTGTTCCTGCGGGTACCGGTTTACAACGATACCGCCAATTAGAAGCAGATAAAGACGAAGAGCTAGTCGCAGAAAAACCAGTGGAAGAACCAACTGAGATTTAAAAAGAAATAAGGTAGAAGCGCCTTGGATGAAATGGCAAATTATTATTGACAACATTTTTCGTCAGTGATAATATATTCAAGGTGCTTCATTTAACCTTGTTACTTTGGAGGATTTAGAAATGTCTTATGATAAAGTAGCACAGGCTAGTAACGGTATTGTTATTGGAGCAAAACAAGTACTTAACTCCATGAAAAATGGAGAGGTACAAGAAGTCGTCATCGCTGAAAATGCTGAACGACGTATAACAGATAAAGTTTTAAAGACAGCGGATGAACTCGGTATACCGATCCTTTATGTTGAATCCTCTAAGGAACTTGGTAAAGCAAGCGGAATCGACGTAGGCGCTGCCACAGTGGCAATCAGAAGATAAACTTCATGCATAATCATGATGGTTGTGTGTTAAGTTTGTTTTTTTGCCCAAGTATGAACCACCTGGATGTGTGGTATTAAAGAACCTAATTTTGAAGGGAGGAAAAACCATGCCAACTATTAACCAATTAGTACGTAAAGGTCGTCAGTCAAAGACACAAAAATCTGACTCACCAGCACTAAATAAAGGTTTCAACTCATACAAGAAAAAGTTCACGAATAACCCTGCTCCACAAAAACGTGGTGTATGTACTCGTGTTGCTACTATGACTCCAAAGAAACCGAACTCAGCATTACGTAAATATGCACGTGTACGTCTTTCTAACCAAATCGAAGTAACAGCGTACATTCCAGGAATCGGTCACAACCTACAAGAACACAGTGTTGTATTGATCCGTGGTGGACGTGTAAAAGACTTACCAGGTGTACGTTATCATATCGTACGTGGAGCACTAGACACTGCAGGTGTTGATGGCCGCAGACAAGGTCGCTCTAAGTACGGCACGAAGATGCCTAAAGAGAAAAAATAAAACAATGAACTAAATAAAGTTAGGAAGGGAGGATCACTATATGCCACGTAAAGGTGCAGTACCAAAAAGAGATGTACTACCAGATCCGATGTATAAATCAAAATTAGTTACACGCTTGATCAACCAAATCATGTATGATGGCAAAAAAGGTGTTGCTCAAAAAATTCTATATAAAGCTTTCGACTTAGTCGAAGAGCGTAGCGGTCAAAACGCTATAGATGTATTTGAAGAAGCAATGAAAAACGTAATGCCAGTACTTGAGGTTCGTGCAAGACGTGTAGGTGGCTCTAACTACCAAGTACCGGTTGAAGTACGTCCAGAACGTCGTCAAGCATTAGGTCTACGTTTCATCGTAAACTATGCTAGACTTCGCGGCGAAAAGACAATGGAAGAGCGCTTAGCTAATGAAGTTCTTGACGCGTCTAACAACACAGGAGCTGCTGTTAAGCGTCGTGAAGAAATGCATAAAATGGCTGAAGCTAACAAAGCATTCGCTCACTATCGTTGGTAATAATCAACGAACACAAAAACTAAACTTCAATTCAGGAAGGAGAAATAATTATGCCAAGAGAGTTCTCCTTAGACAAATATCGTAACATTGGTATTATGGCTCACATTGACGCCGGGAAAACGACAGCTACTGAACGTATCTTGTTCTATACAGGACGTATTCATAAGCTGGGAGAAACTCACGAAGGTGCATCTCAAATGGACTGGATGGATCAGGAGCAAGAGCGTGGTATTACTATCACATCTGCTGCGACCACAGCCCAATGGAATGACCATCGTATAAATATCATCGATACACCAGGACACGTAGACTTCACAGTAGAGGTTGAACGTTCTCTACGTGTACTAGACGGATCTGTAGCACTTCTTGATGCTCAGTCTGGTGTTGAACCACAAACTGAAACTGTTTGGCGACAAGCTACTACTTACGGGGTGCCACGTATCGTATTCATCAACAAGATGGACAAAGTCGGTGCGGATTTCATTTACTCTGTAGGTACTCTTGAGGATCGTCTAGGTGCTAACGCACACCCGATCCAGTTGCCAATCGGTGCAGAAGATAATTTTGACGGAATCATTGATCTAGTTGAAATGAAAGCTTATTACTACGAAGATGATCTAGGAACTCGTGCGAAAGCTACCGAAATTCCTGATGATTATAAAGAGCAAGCTGACGAATACCGTAGCCGTTTAGTAGAAGCGGTTGCTGAACTAGATGAAGAACTAATGATGAAATATCTAGAAGGTGAAGAGCTTACTACAGCAGAAATCAAAGCTGCAATCCGCCAAGGGACTTGTGACGTTGAATTCTATCCTGTTATGTGTGGTTCTGCATTTAAGAACAAAGGGGTACAACTCCTACTTGATGCAGTAATCGATTACTTGCCTTCTCCACTAGATGTGCCAGCAATTGAAGGTCATGTAGCAGATACAGAAGAGAAGATCATTCGTAAGTCAGATGACAACGAGCCATTCTCAGCACTTGCATTTAAAGTTGCGACAGACCCTTATGTTGGTAAAATTACATTCTTCCGTGTCTACTCTGGTGTTCTGAAGAGTGGTTCTTACGTGAAGAACTCAACAAAAGACAAGCGTGAGCGTGTAGGTCGTATCCTACAAATGCACGCTAACCACCGTGAAGAAGTCGACGCTGTATATGCTGGTGATATCGCAGCAGGTGTCGGACTGAAAGACACGGGAACAGGTGACACGCTATGTGCCGAAAAAGACAACGTCATTCTTGAGTCTATGGACTTCCCTGATCCGGTTATCGCTGTTGCGATTGAACCAAAATCAAAAGCTGACCAAGATAAAATGGCGATTGCTCTTGGTAAGCTAGCTGAGGAAGACCCAACATTCCGTACAGAAACGAACGAAGAGACAGGCCAAACGATTATTCATGGTATGGGTGAGCTTCACCTAGACATTATCGTTGACCGTCTGAAGCGTGAGTTTAAAGTGGAAGCAAATGTTGGTGCTCCACAAGTTGCTTACCGTGAAACGTTCCGCGCATCTGCGGAAGTCGAAGGAAAATTCGTACGTCAGTCTGGTGGTCGTGGACAATACGGTCATGTTTGGGTTAAATTTGAGCCAAATGAAGAGGGCGCAGGATTCGAATTCGAAAACAAAATCGTCGGTGGTGTTGTTCCTCGTGAATACATCCCAGCAGTACAAGCAGGTATTGCAGAAGCAATGGAAAACGGTGTCGTTGCCGGCTATCCATTGATTGACGTTAAAGCGACATTATATGATGGTTCTTACCACGATGTCGACTCAAACGAAACAGCATTTAAAGTAGCTGCTTCAATGGCATTGAAAGCAGCGAAACAAAAATGTAGCCCAGTTCTTCTAGAGCCAATGATGAAAGTTGAAATTGTTGTTCCTGAAGAATACATGGGAGATATCATGGGTGACGTTACTTCCCGTCGTGGACGTGTAGAAGGAATGGGATCTCGTGGTAACGCATCTGTCGTTAACGCATTCGTACCACTTTCTGAAATGTTCGGTTACGCAACATCATTGCGTTCGAACACTCAAGGTCGCGGAACGTACACTATGCACTTCGATCACTTTGAAGAAGTTCCTAAATCAATTTCAGAGGAAATTGTTAAAAAAAATAGTGGACAGTAATTGATTTTTTTCGAAAAATCCCTTATAACAAATATTGTGAGTAGTTGTCCTTTAGATTTACTCTAAAGGACGGCCTCTCAATAAAATAAAAAATATAGAAATTATTTTAAGGAGGAAATATAAATGTCAAAAGAAAAATTTGACCGCTCAAAGCCCCATGTGAACATTGGTACTATTGGACACGTTGACCATGGGAAAACTACATTAACTGCAGCAATCACTACTGTATTACACAAGAAATCTGGTTCTGGTGAAGCACGCGCGTACGATACAATCGACGGTGCTCCAGAAGAGAAAGAACGTGGAATCACAATCTCAACTGCACACGTTGAGTACGAAACTGAAAACCGTCACTATGCACACGTTGACTGCCCAGGTCACGCTGACTATGTTAAAAACATGATCACTGGTGCTGCACAAATGGACGGAGCTATCCTAGTTGTATCTGCAGCTGATGGCCCAATGCCACAAACTCGTGAGCACATCCTACTTTCTCGTCAGGTTGGTGTACCTGCAATCGCAGTATTCCTAAACAAAACTGACATGGTAGACGATGAAGAACTTCTAGAACTAGTTGAAATGGAAGTTCGCGACCTACTTTCTGAGTACGACTTCCCTGGCGATGACGTACCAGTAGTAAAAGGTTCTGCTCTTAAAGCTCTTGAAGGTGAAGAAGAGTACGAAAACGCAATCTTTGAATTAATGGATGCTGTTGATGAGTACATTCCTAACCCAGACCGTGACACTGACAAGCCATTCATGATGCCAGTTGAGGACGTATTCTCAATCACTGGCCGTGGTACAGTTGCAACTGGCCGTGTTGAACGTGGTCAAGTTAAAGTCGGTGACGAAATCGAAATCATCGGTATGAAAGAAGATTCTACTAAAACAACAATCACTGGTGTTGAAATGTTCCGTAAGCTTCTAGACTATGCTGAAGCTGGTGACAACATTGGTGCGCTTCTACGTGGTGTTGCACGTGAAGATATCAGCCGTGGTCAGGTTCTTGCTAAGCCAGGATCTATCACTCCACACACAAACTTCCAAGCTGAAGTTTATGTACTATCAAAAGAAGAAGGTGGACGTCATACTCCATTCTTCACAAACTACCGTCCTCAGTTCTACTTCCGTACAACTGACGTAACTGGTGTTTGTCACCTTCCAGATGGTGTAGAAATGGTTATGCCTGGTGACAACATTGAAATGTCTGTTGAACTTATCGCTCCAATCGCGATTGAAGAAGGTACTAAATTCTCAATCCGTGAAGGTGGACGTACAGTAGGCGCTGGCGTTGTAGCAAAAATTACTAAGTAATTTAATTGCTTAACTAATAGAAACTGCCGAGATTTTTCTCGGCAGTTTTTTATTTGTCTTCTATAATATTGGCACTTTAATAATTGTTGGGGTTAGTTGGTTCAGTCGAATCATTTATCGACGGATGCTTACACCCAAAGGGAATAATTTCGACATCTGCTCTCCTAACGTTCGCAGTGTCTCCTTTACAGCGGGCGCGGCCTCAGCTAACTCGAACAAAAGGCTTTTGTTCGAGTAGATCTTCGTCACGCGTTGTTCCTGCAGGTGTCACGGTCTAACAAAGATCCGTCAGAATCAAGGACTATAATTGAGAAGTAGTAAAAGGAATAAATTAAAAAAACTAATTTATTTAAGAACCTAGTTTCTATTAATATAAAATTTCTTTTAATAAGAATTCTGAATATTACCCAGAAGGTTGAAACTGAAGGCAATCCTTTGTATAATACACAAAGTGACTGCAAAAAAGATATATAGATTTTACTTGAAAAAGGCAAAACATTTCTATATAATAAGTAATGTTGCAGTCATATAAGGCGATGAAGTGAAAGGTTGCCGACACACCCGGCCCCTTTGCCATGGCAAGGTGTGGGGAAATTTTCACGGAGAAAAGTCTATGAAAAATGGGCGAAAAAGGAGGGAAAGTAATGGCAAAAGAGAAGATTCGTATCCGATTAAAAGCTTATGATCACAAGGTGTTAGATCAGTCAGCTGTTAAAATCGTAGAAACGGCAAAACGTTCAGGAGCAGAAGTATCTGGTCCAATACCGTTGCCAACAGAACGCTCTGTATACACAATCTTACGTGCGGTTCACAAGTATAAAGATGCTCGTGAGCAGTTCGAAATGCGTACACATAAACGCTTGATTGATATTCTGAGCCCGTCTCCACAAACAGTGGATTCATTGATGCGTTTAGATTTACCATCTGGCGTAGATATCGAAATTAAATTATAAATTTATAGGAGGTGTAACGGATGGCGCAAGGAATCTTAGGACGTAAAGTTGGAATGACTCAACTATTCTCTGAGAATGGTGAATTAGTTCCTGTAACAGTGATTCAAGCAGAAGGAAACGTTGTTCTTCAAAAGAAGACAATGGAAAACGATGGCTACGAAGCTGTACAAATCGGTTTTGCTGACCAAAAAGCAAATCGAATCAGAAAAGCTGAGAAAGGCCATGCGGATAAAGCTAGTGCAACACCTAAGCGCTTCGTTCGCGAAATCCGTAACGCAAATCTTGACGACTTTGAAGTCGGCCAAGAATTGAGTGTGGATATGTTCGAAGCAGGTCAAATGGTTGATGTAACCGGAACTTCTAAAGGTAAAGGTTTCCAAGGTTCAATTAAGAGACACAACCAATCTCGCGGACCTATGACTCACGGTTCTCACTATCACCGTGGACCAGGTGCGATGGGTGTTATTGACCCAATGCGTGTATTCAAAGGTAAGAAGATTCCAGGACAAATGGGTGGAGAAACAGTAACTCTTCAAAACCTAGAAGTTGTTAAGGTTGATGCTGAAAACAGCTTGATCCTTATCAAAGGTAATGTCCCAGGACCTAAAAAATCTTACGTTAAAATAGCAAGTGCGGTTAAGGCGTAACAAAATAACTAACGAAGGGAGGATATGTCATGCCTAAAGTAGCACTATATAACCAATCGGGTTCTAAAGTTGGTGATGTTGAACTTGCAGATAACGTGTTTGGTATCGAACCAAACGAATCAGTAATGAAAGATGCTGTCGTTATGCAACAAGCGAACCTACGCCAAGGAACTCATAAAGTTAAAAATCGCTCTGAAGTAAGCGGTGGAGGACGCAAGCCATGGCGCCAAAAAGGTACAGGTCGTGCCCGTCAAGGTTCAATCCGTTCACCACAATGGGTAGGTGGAGGAGTTGTATTCGGCCCTACACCACGTAGCTATAGCTTCAAGCTACCTAAAAAAGTACGTCGCTTAGCGCTTCGTTCAGCTTATGCATCTAAAGTACAGTCAGACGACATCTTTGTACTAGATTCATTAAGCATTGAAGCACCTAAGACAAAAGAAGTTGTTAACATGCTAAGCAGTTTTGAAGCTAGCAAAAAAGTATTAATTGTAACTGCTGATCGTGACGAAGTAGTAGAACGTTCTGCAAACAACCTACAAAATGTTGAAGTTCTTTCATTAGATCAAGTAAACGTTTTGGATTTGGTTAAGCATGACAAGCTGTTTATCACGAAAGAAGCAGCGGAAAAAGCAGGGGAGGTGCTTGCATAATGAAAGAACCAAGAGATATTATAAAGCGCCCAGTAATTACAGAACAATCTGCTGATTTAATGGCTGAAAAGAAATATACTTTTGAAGTTTCTAAGAATGCCAATAAAACTGAAATCAAACATGCAATAGAAATGATTTTCGGTGTAAAAGTAGATAAAGTTAATACGATCAACCTTAAAGGTAAGTTCAGAAGAATGGGAAGATACGGTGGTTTCCGCCCAGATCGTAAAAAAGCAGTCGTAACATTAACACCTGACAGTGAAGAATTAGACTTCTTCGAAGGTGCTTAAGTCGGAATAAAAAATAAAGATTCTTAAAAGGAGGGAAAAAAGATGGCGATCAAGAAGTACAAGCCGATTACAAATGGACGTCGTCACATGACTACTCTTACAAACGATGAGATCACGACGAACACTCCAGAAAAATCCTTGCTTACACCACTTAAAAAGAATGCTGGTCGTAATAACCAAGGTAAATTAACTACTCGCCATCAGGGTGGAGGACACAAACGTAAATACCGTGTCATCGATTTCAAGCGTGACAAAGATGGTATACCAGGTCGCGTTGCTACAATCGAATATGACCCGAACCGCTCTGCTAATATTGCTTTAATCAAATATGTAGACGGGGAAAAGCGTTATATCCTTGCACCTAAAGGTCTAAAAGTAGACCAAGAGATCATGTCAGGCGAAAAAGCTGACATCAAAATGGGTAATTCATTAGAACTTAAAAACATTCCAGTTGGTACTATCGTACACAACATCGAATTGAAGCCAGGACGTGGCGGACAATTAGTCCGTTCAGCAGGAGCTCAAGCTCAAATCCTAGGTCGTGAAGAAAAATATACACTAGTACGTCTATCATCAGGCGAAACTCGTATGATTCTATCAACTTGCCGTGCAACAGTCGGTCAAGTAGGTAATCTAGAGCATGAACTAGTTAAAGTTGGTAAAGCAGGCCGTAGCCGTTGGAAAGGTATTCGTCCTACAGTACGTGGTTCTGTTATGAACCCTGCGGATCACCCACACGGTGGTGGTGAAGGTAGAGCTCCAATCGGACTTCCATCTCCAATGTCACCATGGGGCAAACCAACACTTGGACTTAAGACTCGTAAGCGTAATAAACCATCAGATAAATATATCGTACGCCGTCGTAAGAAAAAGAAGAAATAATCTTAGCAAGTTGATGCTTCTCAGCATTGCTTGAGTACGGAAGGAGGACTATACATGGGTCGTAGTTTAAAAAAGGGACCTTTTGCAGATGACCATCTGTTGAAGAAAGTCGATGAAATGAACGATAGCAACAAAAAGCAGGTCATCAAGACTTGGTCACGTCGTTCTACAATCTTCCCACACTTCGTTGGGCACACAATTGCGGTATATGATGGACGTAAACATGTACCTGTTTATGTCACAGAAGATATGGTCGGACACAAGCTTGGAGAATTCGCTCCAACAAGAACGTTTAAAGGCCACTCTGGCGACGATAAAAAGACAAACCGATAGGTGAGAGGAGGTAACACAAGATGCAACAAGCCAAAGCTGTAGCAAAAACAGTACGTATCGCTCCTCGTAAAGCTCGTTTAGTTGTCGATTTAATTCGAGGAAAAGATGTTGGCGAAGCTATCGCGATCTTAAAGAATGCGAATCGTGGTGCATCACCAATTGTGGAGAAAGTATTAAACTCTGCAGTAGCAAATGCTGAACACAACTATGAGTTAGATACAGATAACTTAGTAGTATCTCAAGCATTTGTAAATGAAGGTGTAACGTTAAAAAGATTCCGCCCACGTGCACAAGGGCGTGCAAGCGCAATTAACAAGCGCACAAGCCACATCACCGTTGTGGTATCAGAAAAAAAGGAGGGATAGTCAGTGGGTCAAAAAATTAACCCGAAAGGTCTTCGTGTAGGAGTTATTCGCGATTGGGAATCTAAATGGTATGGTGGCAATAACTATGCTGAGCTATTGCATGAAGACATCGAAATTCGTGAGTATATTGAAAACCGACTAACTGATTCAGCCGTTTCAACTATCGAAATTGAACGTGCTGCTAATCGTGTGAATATTTCTATCCACACTGCAAAGCCAGGAATGGTTATTGGTAAAGGTGGATCAGAAGTTGAAGCATTACGTACAAAGTTAAATGAATTAACTGGTAAACGTGTTCACATCAACATCGTTGAAGTTAAAAAACCAGAATTAGATGCGACATTAGTTGCTGAAAATATCGCGCGTCAACTAGAAAACCGTGTATCTTTCCGTCGTGTGCAGAAGCAAGCTATTCAGCGTGCTATGCGTTCAGGTGCGAAAGGTGTTAAAACACAGGTTTCAGGACGTCTAGGCGGAGCAGATATCGCTCGTGCCGAACAATACAACGAAGGTACTGTACCACTTCACACACTTCGTGCAGACATCGATTACGGAACTGCAGAAGCAGACACTACTTATGGTAAATTAGGTGTAAAAGTGTGGATCTATCGTGGAGAAGTCCTTCCAACTAAAAAATAATTACAAGGAAGGGGGATCAGCAATATGTTAATGCCTAAACGTGTTAAATATCGTAAACCACATCGTATCAGCCTGAAAGGTCGTGCGAAAGGTGGAACTGAAGTAACATTCGGAGAGTATGGACTACAAGCACTGGATGGTGCATGGATTACAAGCAGACAAATCGAGGCAGCTCGTATTGCGATGACTCGTTATATGAAACGTGGCGGTAAAGTTTGGATTAAGATTTTCCCAGACAGACCAAAAACTGCGAAACCTCTAGAAGTACGTATGGGTTCTGGTAAAGGTGCTCCTGAAGGATGGGTCGCTGTAGTTAAACCAGGAAAAATCTGTTTTGAAGTAGCAGGTGTTAGTGAAGAGGTTGCTCGCGAAGCACTTCGTTTAGCAGCTCACAAACTTCCTGTCAGAACGAAGGTAGTAAAACGTGAAGAAATTGGTGGTGATAGCAATGAAAGCTAATGAAATCAGAGAATTAACCACTGCCGAAATCGAGCAAAAAGTAAAATCATTAAAAGAAGAACTGTTCAACCTACGCTTCCAACTTGCTACGGGACAATTAGAAAACACCGTACGCATCCGTGAAGTAAGAAAAGCGATCGCTCGCATGAAAACAGTTGTTCGTGAACGAGAAATCGGCGTAAATAATCGATAATCGAGAGGAGGTCACCCTCAAATGGAAGAACGCAACAATCGTAAAGCTTACACTGGTCGTGTAATCTCTGACAAAATGGATAAAACAATTACCGTTCTTGTTGAAACTTATAAATTTCACCCGTTATACGGTAAGCGTGTTAAATATTCTAAGAAATTCAAAACTCATGATGAAAACAACCAAGCTAAAAATGGTGATGTTGTAACTATTATGGAAACTCGTCCGCTATCAGCAACGAAACGTTTCCGTCTAGTAGAAGTTGTAGAAGAAGCCGTCATTATTTAATAATGTTCGCTCGGAAGCATTCCGAAGGGAGGTAACAATCGTATGATTCAACAGGAAACTCGATTAAAAGTTGCTGACAACTCTGGTGCTCGTGAAGTTCAAACTATTAAAGTATTGGGCGGATCTGGACGTAAAACGGCTAACATTGGCGATGTAATCGTCTGTTCCGTAAAAAATGCTACACCAGGTGGCGTTGTCAAAAAAGGTGAAGTAGTTAGAGCAGTAATCGTACGTTCTAAGAGTGGTGTTCGTCGTAAAGATGGATCATACATCCGTTTCGATGAGAACGCTGCAGTAATTGTACGTGAAGATAAAAGTCCAAGTGGAACGCGTATCTTTGGACCGGTAGCTCGTGAATTACGTGATAACAAGTTCATGAAGATCGTATCATTAGCTCCAGAAGTTTTATAATTGAAAATCAAAGCCTTGCAAGGAGGTGCACGATTCATGCATGTAAAGAAAGGCGATAAAGTAGTAGTAATTTCAGGTAAAGATAAAGGCAAAGAAGGCGCGGTATTGGAAGCTTTTCCAAAGAAAGATCGCGTGTTAGTAGAAGGCGTCAATTACGTTAAAAAACATGCGAAACCTTCTCAAGAGAATCCGCAGGGCGGAATCTTAACTCAAGAAGCTCCGATCCATGTTTCAAACGTAATGCCAGTAGATTCAAAGACAGGCGAACCAACTCGTGTAGGGTATGAAGTTCGCGACGGTAAAAAAATTCGCATTGCTAAGAAGTCAGGTGAACCTTTAGATAAATAGTTTAGCTGCGAAAGGAGGGCTATCACATGAACGCACTAAAACAAAAATATAACGAAGAAATTGTACCATCTTTAGTGAATAAATTTGAATACAATTCAGTTATGCAAGCGCCAAGAATTGAGAAAGTCGTAATCAACATGGGTGTTGGTGACGCTGTTTCTAATTCAAAATCGCTTGACAATGCTGTAGAGGAATTATCACTTATTTCCGGTCAAAAACCTACAGTTACTCGCGCTAAGAAATCAATCGCTGGTTTCCGTTTACGTGAAGGAATGCCGATTGGTACGAAAGTTACTCTACGTGGCGAGCGTATGTATGAGTTTCTTGAGAAACTTATTGCTGTATCTCTACCTCGTGTACGTGACTTCCGTGGAATCTCAAGCAAGGCGTTTGACGGTCGCGGTAACTACACACTAGGTGTTAAAGAACAGTTAATTTTCCCGGAAATCGATTATGATCAAGTAAACAAAGTTCGTGGTATGGATGTTGTTATCGTAACAACAGCTGATACAGACGAAGAAGGACGTGAACTTCTAGCTCAAATGGGAATGCCATTCAAACAGTAACCCAGAGCTATTAAAGGAGGGAAAATAGTGGCTAAAAAATCAATGGTCGCGAAACAACAGCGTAAACCTAAATATAAAGTTCAAGAATATACACGTTGTGAACGTTGCGGACGTCCACACTCAGTAATTCGTAAATTTAAGTTATGCCGTATTTGTTTCCGTGAATTAGCATATGAAGGACAAATTCCAGGCGTTAGAAAAGCAAGCTGGTAATCCCATCGTGGGGAAGGAGGTAATGTACAAATGGCAATGACAGATCCAATTGCGGATATGCTAACAAGAATTCGTAATGCAAACATGGTACGTCATGATCAGTTAGAGGTACCTGCTTCTAAACTGAAAAAAGACATTGTTGATATTTTGAAGCGTGAAGGTTTCATTCGCGATTACGAATATATTGAAGATAGTAAACAAGGTGTTCTACGCCTATTCTTGAAATATAGCGGTGATAATGACCGAGTAATTTCAGGAATCAAAAGAATCAGTAAACCAGGACTACGCGTTTACGCGAAGTCAGATGAACTGCCTCGCGTACTAAATGGTTTAGGTATTGCGGTAGTATCAACATCTAATGGTGTTTTAACGGATAAAGAAGCACGTCAACAAGCAATAGGCGGCGAAGTCTTAGCTTACATTTGGTAATGAATACTGTTTAGTCAGGAGGTGTAATGTATGTCACGTGTAGGTTTGAAACATTTAGAAATTCCGAGCGGGGTTGAGATCAAATTAGATAACAACGTAGTTACGGTTAAAGGACCAAAAGGGGAATTGACTCGTGAATTGCACGAAGATATGACCATCAATATAAATGACAACGTGTTGACTGTAGAACGTCCAAGCGACTCTAAGCTTCATCGTTCTCTGCATGGTACAACGCGTAGCTTGATCGGTAACATGGTTGAAGGTGTTACTAACGGCTTTGAAAAAGCATTAGAAGTTCAAGGTGTCGGTTACCGTGCTCAGATGCAAGGTAAGAAGCTAGTGGTAAACGCTGGTTATTCTCACCCTGTAGAGATGGAGCCATTAGAAGGTGTCGATATTGAAGTACCTTCAAACACGAAGATTGTTGTTAAAGGAATCGATAAAGAAAAAGTAGGAGCAGTTGCGGCTAATATTCGCTCAATTCGTACTCCAGAACCTTATAAAGGTAAAGGTGTTCGTTATGAAGGTGAACATGTACGTCGTAAAGAAGGTAAAACTGCTAAATAATATCCGTTAAGAGATAGGAAGGAGTGACCTAGATGATCACGAAGCAAGATAAGAACGCTGTCCGTAAAAAGCGTCACTATCGTTTACGTCGTAATCTTTTCGGTACAAACGAGCGTCCACGCTTAAACGTGTACCGTTCAAATAAACACATGTATGCACAACTTATTGATGATATCGCTGGTCAAACATTAGTAAGTGCATCTACAGTAGATCCAGAATTCAATAACGAAGGAACGGGTAATGTGGAAGCTGCTAAAAAGGTTGGCGAACTAATCGCTAAACGTGCAGTAGACAAAGGATATCAATCAGTTGTATTTGATCGCGGGGGTTACTTATATCACGGTCGTGTAAAAGCACTTGCTGAATCGGCTCGCGAAGCAGGATTGCAATTTTAATTGATAGACAAAGGAGGGAAATTCATGCGCACAAGTATTGATCCGAATAAACTTGATCTTGAAGAACGCGTAGTAACAGTAAATCGTGTTGCTAAAGTTGTGAAAGGTGGTCGTCGTTTCCGTTTCACAGCATTAGTAGTAGTTGGAGATAAAAATGGTCACGTAGGTTTTGGAACTGGTAAAGCACAGGAGGTTCCTGAAGCAATTCGTAAAGCGATCGAAGACGCTAAGAAGAGCTTAATCCGTGTACCAATTGTTGGAACTACAATTCCACACCAAATCCATGGCCAATTCGGAGCTGGGAACATCTTATTGAAACCAGCTGCTGAAGGTACTGGAGTAATCGCAGGTGGACCTGTTCGTGCCGTATTAGAACTTTCTGGTGTTGGTGACATCCTATCTAAATCATTAGGATCAAACACACCAATCAATATGGTCCGTGCAACAATGCAAGGCTTGAGTGAGCTTAAGCGTGCAGAAGACGTAGCAAAGCTACGCGGTAAATCAGTAGAGGAACTGTTAGGTTAAGGAGGGATATGACATGGCTAACAACAAATTAGAAATCACCCTCACACGTAGCGTTATTGGGAGACAACAAGCTCAAAAAGACACTGTAAAAGCATTGGGCTTAAATAAGATTCATCAAACGGTTGTTCATGAAGATACACCAACTATTCGCGGAATGGTTGATAAAGTATCCCATCTCGTAACAGTCAGTGAAGCATAATAAAGAATAACGTTAAGAGGAGGTGCTCGAATGAAACTTCATGAGTTAAAAAGAAGTGAAGGTACACGTAAGAAACGTAACCGTGTAGGGCGTGGAATGGCTTCAGGTAATGGTAAAACTTCTGGCCGTGGACACAAAGGACAAAAAGCTCGTTCAGGCGGCGGTGTTCGTCCAGGTTTCGAAGGTGGTCAAATGCCTCTATTCCAACGTTTACCTAAACGTGGTTTCACAAACGTGAACCGTAAAGATTATTCAATTGTTAACCTAGAGACGTTGAATCGTTTCGATGAGGGTACAGAAGTAACTCCAGAATTGCTAGTCGAATCAGGAGTAATCAGCAAGGTGAAGGCAGGAGTAAAAATCCTAGGCAATGGTAGCCTAGAGAAAAAATTAACTGTTAAAGCGCATAAGTTCTCTGCTTCTGCGAAAGAAGCTGTAGAAGCGGCGGGCGGTCAAACTGAGGTGATTTAATGTTCGGGACATTGTCCAACTTATTTCGCGTAGCTGACATTCGTCGGAAAATCCTTTTCACACTTGCGATATTAGTTGTTTTCAGAATCGGTACATTTATTCCTGTACCATTTACAGACAAAGAAGCATTAGATCTTATGAACGAGGTCAATGCTTTTGGCTTCATTAACACCTTTGGTGGTGGAGCCCTAAGTCAATTCTCAGTGTTTGCGATGGGTATTTTCCCATACATTACAGCAGCCATCATCATGCAACTATTGCAGATGGATGTTGTACCTAAATTCACTGAGTGGCGTAAGCAAGGTGAGGTTGGACGTCGTAAACTAGCTCAGTTCACGCGGTATTTCACAGTCATTCTTGCATTCATCCAAGCGATTGGAATGTCTGTCGGTTTCAACTATATGACTCAAGGGTCTCTTATTTCAGACCCGAACCCAATGACTTATTTCATCATTGCGGTAGTGTTGACAGGTGGAACGACATTCTTAATGTGGTTGGGTGAGCAAATTACTGAATACGGAGTAGGAAACGGGATTTCAATCTTGATTTTTGCTGGTATCGTAGCAGCAATCCCTAACGGTGTGAACCAGTTATATGAGCAATATATTTCTGGTGCAGGAGATCAATTGTTCTTAAACTTGGCAGTATTGGGTATCATTTTATTAGTAGTAATTGCAGTAATCGTGGGTGTTATTTTCATCCAACAAGCATTACGTAAGATTCCGATCCAATATGCGAAGAGAACGGTTAACCGCTCACCTGTTGGAGGACACTCAACGCATTTACCGTTAAAAGTGAATGCTGCAGGGGTAATTCCGATTATCTTTGCGATCTCATTCATAATTGCACCTCAGACAATTGCAGGGTTTTTTGAAGATAGTTCAATTGCAAGCACCATCCAATATATCTTTGATTACACAGAGCCAGTTGGAATGGTGATTTATGTTGCATTGATCATTGCATTTACCTACTTCTACACATTTGTTCAAGTTAACCCTGAACAAATGGCAGAAAACTTACAAAAACAAGGTGGATATGTTCCAGGTATTCGTCCTGGTAAAAACACAGAGACTTATTTGACTCGTGTGATGTACCGCCTAACATTCGTTGGCGCATTATTCTTAGCAGTTGTTTCTATATTCCCAATTATCTTGGGAAGTATTGCAAGTCTACCAGCAGCCGTTCAAATTGGCGGAACAAGTCTACTGATTGTAGTTGGTGTGGCATTGAATACAATGAAACAATTGGAGAGCCAATTAGTGAAACGCCACTATAAAGGCTTCATTAAATAGAATCGTGTTAACGGTGATTTAATGAGAGCGAGGGGAAAGATATGAATCTAATTTTGATGGGACTGCCAGGTGCTGGTAAAGGTACTCAGGCAGAAAAAATCGTAGAAAAATATAACATCCCTCATATCTCAACTGGAGATATGTTCCGTTCTGCGATCAAAGAAGGAACACAACTAGGAAAAGAAGCAAAATCATACATGGACGAAGGCGCTCTAGTTCCGGATGAAGTAACCATAGGTATCGTGAAAGAACGTTTAAGTAAACCGGATTGTGAAAAAGGTTTCCTACTAGACGGTTTCCCACGTACGGTTGCTCAAGCAGAAGCTCTTGAAGCACTGCTTTCTGAGCTGGAAACAAGCCTTGATTATGTTTTACATGTTAAAGTACCAGAAGAAAAACTAGTTGAGCGTCTTACAGGTCGTCGCATCTGTCCGGAGTGTGGAGCTACTTATCACATTGAGTTTAATCCACCGAAAGAACCGGGAATATGTGATCTAGATGGGACTAAACTGACCCAACGTGAAGATGATCAACCTGAAACAGTAAAGAATCGTTTAAGCGTGAATATTGAACAAACAAAACCATTGTTAACTTTCTATGATGAAAAAGGTTACCTAGTCGATATTGAGGGAGATGCAGATATCGATGCGGTCTTTAAGCAAATTGATGCTAAAATCGGAGGCTTATCTAAATGATCATTAATAAAACGCCACGAGAAATAGAAATTATGCGTCATGCAGGAAAAATCGTAGCTTTAACGCACCAGGAACTTAAAAAGCATGTTCGTCCAGGTATAACGACGAAGGAATTGGATAAGATTGCAGATGAATTCATACGCAGTAAGGATGCAACTCCTTCATTTAAAGGTTATAATGGATTTCGTGGTAGTATTTGTGCATCAGTCAATGAAGAGCTTGTTCATGGAATTCCTAGCGACCGTATACTCGAAGACGGTGATATAATCAGCATCGATATTGGTGCTAATTATAATGGATACCACGGTGATTCAGCATGGACTTATGCGGTTGGTGAAATAGATGAAGATAATCAAGAATTACTTGATGTAACTGAAACATCCCTTTTTGAAGGATTGAAACAGGTGAAGCCAGGAAATCGATTATCAGATATTTCTTATGCAATCCAGTCATATGTTGAACCAAAAGGCTTTTCAATTGTTAGAGAGTATGGAGGACACGGCATTGGCCAAAACCTCCATGAAGATCCACACATTTCAAACTTCGGGCCTCCTAATAAGGGTCCAAGAATGAAAAAGGGTATGGTTTTAGCTATAGAGCCTATGATTAACATGGGTGAACGATTTGTTAAAACATTAGAGGATCAATGGACAGTCGTGACGGAAGACGGCAGCAGATGTGCTCACTTCGAGCATACAGTCGTTGTTACAGAAGACGGTTTTGAAATATTGACTAAAGCTTAAGTGAAGGTGATTATGATTGGGCGATGGAGAGTCGGGAAGTCCTAAAGTCGGACAGTTAGTCAAGGTGAAGCGTGGTAGGGAGTTAGATCAATTTGCCATCATCATCAGTCAGTTGGATGAACGATTTGTTCTGATTGCTGACGGAGAAAAAAGGAAATTTGATCGACCGAAACGAAAGAACCTTCATCATATAGAATTGATGGACTATATTTCACCAGAAGTGAGAAATAGTCTGTTGGAAACTGGTCGAGTGACCAATGGTAAACTTCGCTTTGCAATATCAAAATTTGTAAATGAATTGCTGACAGATTGGAAGAAGGGAGATCTGCTCGATGGCGAAAGATGATGTAATCGAGATGGAAGGAACGGTCCTTGAGACTTTACCAAACGCAATGTTTAAAGTAGAGTTGGAAAATGGACACGAAATCCTTGCACATGTATCCGGTAAAATTCGTATGCACTTCATTCGAATTCTGCCTGGAGACAAAGTAACCGTAGAGATGTCACCTTATGATCTATCTAGAGGTCGAATCACTTATCGTTACAAATAACAAACTCCGATCTAAAAGGAGGTAAGAGAAATGAAGGTAAGACCATCAGTAAAGCCGATTTGTGAAAAATGTAAAGTTATCCGCCGTAAAGGGCGCGTAATGGTAATTTGTGAAAATCCGAAGCATAAACAAAAACAAGGCTAAATCTTAAGGAGGTGCATGTCCTTATGGCACGTGTTGCAGGTATAGACATTCCACGTGATAAGCGTGTTGTCATCGCATTAACGTATGTATATGGTATTGGAAAAACAACAGCTCAAGATATCTTGAAAGCTGCTGATGTTTCTGAAAATACTCGTGTTCGTGACCTAACTGAAGACGAATTGACTAACATCCGTCGTGAAATCGAAAACTTCACGGTTGAAGGTGATCTTCGTCGTGAAACGTCATTGAACATCAAACGCTTGATCGAAATCGGATCATATAGAGGAATCCGTCATCGTCGTGGATTGCCAGTTCGTGGTCAAAAAACTAAAAACAACTCACGAACTCGTAAAGGTCCTCGTCGTACAGTAGCTAATAAGAAAAAATAATCGTTAGAAGGAGGTATGCTTAGCCATGGCTCGTAAAGGTAAAACTACTACACGCAGAAAGCGTCGTGTGAAAAAGAATATAGAATCAGGGGTCGCACACATTCGTTCTACTTTCAATAACACGATTGTGACAATCACTGATCCAAATGGTAATGCTGTAGCATGGAGCAGTGCGGGAGCTCTTGGATTCAAAGGGTCTCGTAAATCAACACCATTCGCAGCACAAATGGCATCTGAAGTTGCGGCGAAATCAGCACAAGAAAATGGCATGCAAACTATTGAAGTTAATGTTAAAGGTCCAGGTGCAGGCCGTGAAGCGGCTATTCGTTCGTTACAGGCTGCAGGTCTAGAAATCACTGCAATTGTTGATGTTACACCTGTACCACACAATGGTTGCCGTCCACCAAAACGTCGTCGTGTATAAATTGTAGTATGAGAATTTGTCGCCCTGTCTATAATGGGTTATGATAGCTTAAAAGCTTTGCACGGAAATTCAAGGTGGAAGATTTTCATCTTGTAGAGGAATTTCGGGGGTACAGCTTTGTATCGCCGTTATTCGACGTTTTGAAGGAGGGTTTAGTCGAATGATCGAAATTGAAAAACCGAGAGTTGAAACGATTGAAGTTAGTGAAGATGCTAAATTCGGAAAATTTGTCATCGAACCATTAGAACGTGGATATGGTACAACTATGGGGAACTCCTTGCGTCGTATCTTATTGTCCTCTCTTCCAGGAGCAGCAGTTACTTCAGTTCAGATCGACGGTGCATTACACGAATTTTCAACGTTGGATTATGTCGTGGAAGACGTAACGACAATCATTCTTAACTTGAAAAAGTTAGCATTGAAAATCTATTCTGATGATCAAAAGACATTAGAATTAGAAGTTAAAGGTGAGGGCGAAGTAACGGCAGCTGACATTCAACATGATAGTGATGTTGAAATTCTAAACCCGGACTTAAAGATTGCCACTATCTCCGGTAATGGCAAATTAAGTATGAGAATTTTCGCTGAAAAAGGTCGCGGATACCGTCCTGCAGATTCTAACAAAAATGATGAGCAAGCGATTGGTGTAATCCCGATTGATTCGATCTTCACTCCTGTTCAGCGCGTCACTTACCAAGTGGAAAATACGCGTGTAGGACAGATTACAAATTTTGATAAATTGACATTGGATGTTTGGACAGATGGAAGTATTCGCCCTGAAGAAGCTGTTTCTCTAGGTGCGAAGATTTACATGGAGCATCTAAATGTATTCGTCGGTTTAACTGATGAAGCACAAAATGCGGAGATTATGGTTGAAAAAGAAGAAGACCAGAAAGAAAAAGTGTTAGAAATGACAATTGAAGAATTGGATTTATCGGTCCGTTCTTATAATTGCCTGAAGCGTGCAGGGATCAATACCGTGCATGAACTAACACAAAAGTCTGAAGAAGATATGATGAAAGTTCGTAACTTAGGACGTAAATCTCTCGATGAAGTCAAGTATAAGCTTGAAGACTTAAGCTTAGGCTTACGCAAAGACGATTAATATAGAGAACAACCAAAGAGTAATTCCTGGTAAAGGAGGTTTTTAAGAATGTCACAAGCTAAACTAGGTCGTACGAGTTCGCAACGAAAAGCAATGCTACGTAATCTTGCTACAGATCTGCTAGTTCATGAACGCATTGAAACTACAGAAGCTAAAGCAAAAGCTTTACGCCCAGTCGTAGAGAAAATGATTACGCTTGGCAAACGTGGAGATCTTCATGCTCGTCGTCAAGCTGCGTCTTACCTAAGACAAGCGGATGCTAATGAAGATGGACAAAGCGCAATTCAAAAATTATTCTCTGATATTGCTCCTCGATTCGAAGAACGCCAAGGTGGGTACACACGCATCTTGAAGTTAGGCGAACGTAAAGGTGATGGAGCAAAAACGGTGATTATTGAACTAGTTGACTAATCAGTCATTGAATAGAGTAAAGGGGTGTTCAGTTTCCAGCTTGTAATGGGATCTGAACACTTTTTTTATTGTATGCGCTGTTGATTCTGACGAATCCCTTGAAGGCGGACGCTTTCCTGGGGGCGCGGCTTCAACTTCCCAAAACTCGCTAAACGCGAGTTTTAGGTGATTCTCAGCTCGCACTGCTCCCCTAGGAGTCGCCGCCTTTCGCGATTCGCCAAAAATCAACGAGACAATATTCAAACTAATTGTTCAAAATCAAAAAAACTTTAACAGAGCCTGTATAGTAAGAAGCACCTTTAGTATGGAGTTTTACTCTTTTCTTAATAGGTAAAAATTTGTATGTTAAACTATTCTTGATAAGCAATCTAGCAACATAGTTATTTCCCAGGAAATCAAACAACTGAGGAGACTTTGGCAGTGATTAAATTTAATAATGTAAGCTTTAGATATGATGATAAAGCTGATAATGTGATAGATTCATTTAACTTAGACATCCAACAAGGTGAATGGGTAGCCCTAGTAGGACATAATGGCTCTGGTAAATCTACAATCGCTAAGTTGATGAACGGACTACTGATGCCAGATGAAGGGGAAATCTCCATTAATGAAGCACCGTTAAATGATGACACCGTTTGGGAAGTCAGAAAACGAGTGGGAATGGTTTTTCAAAATCCTGAAAACCAATTCGTCGGTACGACAGTTGTGGACGATGTAGCCTTTGGACTTGAAAACCGAGGCATTTCAAGGAAAGTCATGCAGGAGAGGATTGAGAATAGTCTTAAAGAAGTTCGAATGGAAGGCTTTGAAAATCATGAGCCTCATCGCCTCTCAGGTGGGCAAAAGCAGAGAGTGGCAATAGCTAGTGTCATCGCCACCCTTCCTGAAGTGTTGGTATTTGATGAAGCTACAGCCATGCTAGACCCAGTTGGGAAAGTAGATATTTTTAATAAAATGCAAGAAATTAGAAGTGAGAGAGAATTAACGATGGTATCCATCACTCATGACTTGAATGAGGCTGTTCTGGCTGATAGAGTCGTTGCTCTAAATCAAGGGGAGATTTGGTTTGATGGGGAACCAAGGGAATTCTTGAAAAGACATGACGAATTTGAGGAGTATGGACTTCAACCTCCTTTATTTACTAGGATATCTAATACAATGAAAGATCAAGGACTCTTAATCGATCAAGAACCTATTTCAATAGATGAATTGGTGGAAATTTTATGGACATCTCATTCGAACAAGTAAATTATATTTATCAACCAAATAGCCCAATGGCACATCAAGCACTAAAGGATATCAACTTTCAAGTAAGCTCAGGGTCTTTTACAGCAATTGTTGGTCATACGGGGTCAGGAAAATCAACTTTGATTCAACATCTGAATGGATTAATGCGTCCGACTTCAGGGAAAATCAGAATCGGCGACTACGAACTGTCGCACGAGAAAAGTAAAGAAATGAAAAAATTGCGCAAAGAAGTAGGTATGGTTTTTCAATATCCAGAACACCAGTTATTTGAAGAGACGGTTAAGAAGGATATTCTTTTTGGCCCTAAAAATTTTGGGATGGAAGACTATGAATTGGATGAGGTTATCGATCAAGTAGGGCTAGATTCATCGATTTTGGATAAAAGCCCGTTTGAATTAAGCGGAGGACAGATGAGAAGGGTTGCTATAGCTGGTGTACTGATTATGAAGCCCTCTATACTGGTTTTAGATGAACCCACTGCTGGTTTAGATCCGCTCGGCCGTTCGCAAATGATGGATTTATTTTCAACATTACATAAAACATATGGACAAACGATTGTCTTAGTGACTCACCACATGGAAGATGCCCTCCATTATGCTGATCAAATGATTGTCATGAATCAATCTGAAATCGCTTTGAAGGGCGATCCAATCGAACTCTTTAAGAAGAGAGATAAATTGAAGGGGTTGGGCCTCGCACTCCCTGAAGTCATTCAGTTGATTGATCAAGTGAATGAGAAATTCCAGACCCATATAGAATACAATGGGCAGTCCCAGTCCGAATTAGCAGAAGAGATCGGACAAGTAGTGAAGGATGGTGCTGACACATAATGCAGAATTTTATTATCGGTCAGTACGTCCCAACCGGATCGGTCATTCACCGTTTGGACCCGAGACTGAAGATCATGATTGTATTTTTCTTCGTACTTGTAATGTTCACAGCTGATACATGGCTTAGTTATTCGGTTTTATTTGGGTTTGCATTCCTAGGGGCAAGTTTGACAAAAATACATCCTAAGTTGATTTTATTAGGTTTGAAACCAGTATGGATAATAGTCGCATTTACATTTATTCTCCATTTATTTTTAACGAGAGAAGGGGAAGTCCTATTTTCAATATTGGGTTTTAATTTTTACAGCACAGCTCTTTATCAAGGTTTAGCTATTTCAGCAAGATTGCTATTATTAATATTCATGACAACTTTGATGACGTTAACTACAACCCCCATTGCCATTACGGATGCCGTGGAAAAAATACTATATCCGTTAAGTAAGATCAAGGTTCCGGTTCATGAAATTGCGCTAATGATGTCGATTTCGTTACGGTTTATACCAACGTTGATTGAGGAAACGGATAAAATATCGAAGGCACAAGCCTCGAGAGGATTAGATATTTCAACCGGTTCGTTAAAAGATCGAACGAAGGCTATCATTCCATTGTTGATTCCTTTATTCATCAGTGCCTTCAAACGGGCGGAGGACTTAGCGATCGCCATGGAAGCCAGAGGATACCAAGGAGGAGAAGGACGGACGAAATATAGGGAGTTGAGGTTTTCTATAACCGATGGAATTGTCACGGTTTTATTCCTTGCTGTTGTAGCGGCCTTCTTCTGGACGAATCAGTAAGAGGAGATTGAAGATGGAAAGAATTAAAATGATCATCATGTACGATGGAACAGATTTTGCAGGCTACCAAGTTCAGATCAATCAACGAACCGTACAACAAGTGATTGAACGTGCCTTAAGGAAAATGCACAAACAAGATGTGCGCATCTTTTCCTCTGGTAGAACGGATTCGGGTGTGCATGCTATGGGTCAAGTCATCCATTTCGACAGTCATTTAGAATTGGATGAACCTACCTGGAAACACGCGCTAATGACTTTATTACCATCAGATATAAGAATTATTGAAGTAGAAAAGGTTTCTCAAGATTTTCATGCACGAAAAGATGCTAGCCATAAAACATATCTTTACCAGATTCGGAACGCAAAAGAACATGAGGTTTTTGCAAGAAATTTCGAGTGGCATATACCTCGAGCGCTAGATGTAGATCGAATGCAAGAAGCTGCCCCATTAATGGAAGGTACTCACGATTTTACAGCCTTCGCTGCGTCAAAAACGAATGTAAAAGGCGATAAGACGAGAACGATTCATGAAGTGAAGGTATTGAAAGAAGGCTCCCATATTTTTATTGAAGTCACAGGGGACGGATTTCTTACCCACATGGTTCGTATTATGGTAGGGACGTTGGTTGAAATTGGAATTAGAAAGAAGGACCCAAAGTGCATTTCGGAAGCCCTTAGCACAAATGAACGTCATAAATTGGGTTTAACTGCCCCAGGACACGGATTATATTTAAAGAAAGTAGCTTATGAAAAAGGAAAAACCGAACATTAAATGTATCTTAATCAGTTTTTTTCGGTTTTTCCTCTCGATATCTGTTGATTGTTCGAAAATAGGTGTTATAATGTATGTGTAAATACGAAATGACAATAGCATACCCTCATATAACGTTGAGAATATGGCTCAAAAGTTTCTACCCGGTCGCCGTAAACGACTGGACTATGGGGGAGTACTCTGCACATAACACAAGTATGTGATTTTTGGTATCGACATGTGGACAGATTGCTTTCCTATAAACTAGGGGAAGTAATCTGTTTTTTTATTCCGTTAGGTTGTGAAAAGAATTTAACCGAACCTATTCGGATTTCTACCGAATCTAATTGAGAATTAACTAAACCTAATTAGGGTTTAACGGAACCTAACTAGGGTTTAACTAAATCTATTAGTATTATAGCGGATCCTATTGGTTTTAATTAAATTGAATATTTTTACAAATGATGATTTTAGAATTTAAATATAAAGGGAAATTTACTAGAGATAGGGGGAGTCGACTCATGGAACCAAAAGTAGGAGTGATCATGGGTAGCACATCAGATTGGGAAACGATGAAGCATGCTTGTGAAACACTCGAGCAATTAAATATACCTTTTGAAAAAGAAGTAGTATCCGCGCACCGTACACCAGAGAAAATGTTTCAATATGCAGAAGAAGCGAGAGGACGAGGAATCAAGGTCATTATAGCGGGTGCTGGCGGCGCAGCGCATTTGCCAGGGATGGTAGCTGCAAAAACATTAGTTCCTGTCATCGGTGTTCCTGTACAGTCTAAAGCACTTAATGGATTGGATTCGCTTTTATCAATCGTACAGATGCCTGGCGGGGTTCCTGTAGCGACAGTTGCCATAGGGAAAGCTGGAGCAACTAATGCAGGGTTACTAGCAGCTCAGCAATTAGCTGTGAATGATGAAGAAATTTTCCAGAAGTTAACTGAACATCGTCATTCGATGCAAGATAAAGTCACACAAAGTAATGAGGAGTTACAAACATGGTAGAACCACTACAACCAGGAAGCACTATTGGAATCATCGGGGGCGGACAACTTGGTAGGATGATGGGAATCGCTGCAAAGCAAATGGGATTCCGCATTGCAGTTCTTGATCCAACTCCAAACTCCCCGACAGCACAAATTGCAGATATTGAAATCATAGGAAAATATAAAGATCAAGAAGCGGCTGAACAGTTGTTGGAAGCATCTGATGTAATCACTTATGAGTTTGAGAACATAGATTACGAGGTCTGTCAGATGCTAGAAAACAAAGGTCACGTACCGCAAGGAAGTGAACTGATTCGAATCACACAGGATCGAGCTTTTGAAAAGCGGGCGATTGAGCGAAGTGGTGCTCAAGTTGTTTCTTACGAGCTTGTGTACAGCTTAAATGAACTGAAGCAATCGACTCAGTCGATCGGTTTTCCTTGTGTCTTGAAGACACGTCGAGGAGGCTATGACGGCAAAGGTCAGATTATCATACGTGAAGAAGCGGACTTGCTTGAAGCGACTGAAATACTGGACCAAGGCCCATGCATATTAGAACAGTTTTTATCTTTTGATAAAGAATTGTCAGTGATTGTGACTAGAAGTGTAAATGGAGAAGTAACTACGTTTCCGGTCGCTGAGAATATCCATCAAGTCCATATCTTATTACAATCCATCGTGCCAGCGAGAGTCGTGCCTGTATTACAGGAGAAAGCTCTAGAGCTAGCTCAACAATTGGCTGAGTCGATGAAGATGGTTGGAACATTAGGTGTTGAAATGTTCATGACGGAGGCCGGGGAACTTTATATCAATGAAGTCGCGCCAAGGCCACACAATTCTGGCCATTATACATTAGACGGCTGTTCCACCTCACAATTCGAACAACATATCCGAGCAATCACGGGTTGGAAGCTTGCTTCGACAGACAATCGAGAAGCGGTCGTCATGATGAACGTTTTAGGAGAGCATTTAGAAGAGACAATATCTCAGATACCTGAGGTTCAAAATGCGAAGCTCCATCTATATGGAAAAGATGGCGTGAAGCCGAAACGAAAGATGGGACACGTGAATTTTCTAGGAAAATCTACAAAAGAACTATTAAATCAAATCAATGAATTAACTATTTGGAGGCAGAAATCATGATTGAACGCTATACAAGAGAAGAAATGGGTAGTATCTGGTCAGAGAAAAATAGATACCAAGCTTGGTTGGAAGTAGAGATTCTAGCATGTGAGGCATGGGCAGAGCTAGGGGAGATCCCTAAAGAAGATGTTGCAGCGATTCGTAAAAGGGCTTCATTCGACGTCGATCGAATTCATGAGATCGAAGCTGAGACACGCCATGATGTGGTGGCATTCACACGTGCAGTATCAGAGACCCTCGGCGATGAGAAGAAATGGGTCCATTACGGACTGACCTCTACGGATGTTGTAGATACGGCTTTGATGTATGTCATTCGTCAAGCGAACGAAATCATCCGAAAAGATATCGTGCGTATGGTTGATGTTTTAAAAAATAAAGCAATCGAACATAAATATACGGTGATGATGGGGCGTACGCACGGGGTACACGCTGAGCCGACAACTTTCGGATTGAAAATGGCCCTTTGGTACGAAGAGATGAAGCGGAATTTGGAGCGCTTTGATGCAGCTGCTAAAAATATGGCTGTCGGTAAACTGTCAGGAGCCGTCGGTACTTACGCGAACATTGATCCATTCGTTGAAAAATATGTATGCGAGAATCTTGGTCTAGAAGCGGCGCCAATTTCTACTCAGACGTTACAGCGTGATCGACATGCGCAATATTTATCGACACTTGCTTTGATCGCGTCATCAATTGAAAAGATGGCGGTTGAAATTCGAGGACTTCAGAAGAGTGAAACGCGTGAGGTTGAAGAATTTTTTGCGAAAGGCCAAAAAGGATCTTCTGCAATGCCTCATAAGAGAAACCCGATCGGTTCAGAGAATATGACCGGGATGGCGCGAGTGATCCGAGGCTATATGATGACGGCATATGAAAACGTACCACTTTGGCATGAGCGTGATATTTCCCATTCATCAGCTGAACGCGTGATCCTTCCAGATGCAACAATCGCTCTTAATTATATGTTGAACCGTTTCGCTGGAATTGTTGAGAACCTGACAGTCTTCGAAGATAACATGAAGCGTAATATGGACCGTACTTTCGGTTTGATTTTCTCACAGCGTGTTTTGTTGACGTTGATCGATAAAGGATTTTCGAGAGAAGCGGCTTATGACTTGGTTCAGCCACTAACGATGCAGGCTTGGGATGAACAAACGTCATTCCCTGAGTTGGTTAGAGAGAAAAAAGAAATAAGAGAGAGTTTGTCGGATGAAGAACTAGATGCATGTTTCGATCCAACGTATCACTTGAAGAACGTAGATCAGATATTCGATCGACTGGGTTTATCTTAAGCTTTTTGAGATAGATTCAGATAAGCGTCGATAACCATGGATAAATCACAAATAGTTACGGATAAACCGTCAATAGTTACGGGTAAATACCTAAAAAATACCAAATATAGCTAAGAAATCGTTATTTTAATGCGATTTGAGGTCAATAGTTACGGATAAATTTTCTTACATTTTAAAGTTAGTGTTTCTGGCTGTTCGATTAGAGGTTTTCGTAGCTAGAACATTATTTCAAGGGGGTTAACCATTGGAGAAGCGAGACCTGTTGTATGAAGGAAAGGCCAAGAAGTTGTACGAGACGGATCGGCCAAATGTTTTATGGGTGGAATATAAGGATGACCTGACTGCTTTTAACGGTGAGAAGAAAGCGAGTCAACTAGGTAAGGGGAAGCTGAATAACAAGATTTCATCTTTACTGCTGCAATATCTGAAGGAAAAAGGTATCTACAATCATTTCATCCAGCAATTATCGGACCATGAACAGCTGGTCGAAAAAACGACCATCATACCGATCGAGGTCGTTGTCCGTAATACGGCAGCAGGAAGTCTTGCTAAAAGGTTAGGCCTACCAGAAGGTGAAAAATTAAAAAGTACGATTGTCGAGTATTATTACAAAGATGATGACTTAGGTGACCCATTGATCAACGAGGACCATATCGAGTTATTGGATCTAGTCGATTCAGCTAGTTTAAATGAAATGAAGGAGCTATCACTAAAGGTCAACCGATTATTGAGTGAACTGTTCCAGTCATGTGACCTTCAATTGGTTGATTTCAAGCTGGAGTTCGGTAGGGATCGTAATGGTGAAGTAGCTTTATCAGATGAAATTTCACCTGACACATGTCGTTTATGGGATGTAGCGACGAATGAGAAGTTAGATAAAGATGTTTTCCGTCAAAATTTAGGCAGTGTAGAAGAGGCTTATCAAACAATTTTGAATCGATTAGAGGGAGCGGTGACACATGGTTAAAGTAAAAGTGTATGTGACATTAAAAGAAGGGGTGCTCGATCCTCAGGGGAAAGCAGTTGAACGTGCGCTACATACGATGAATTACGATGATGTTCAAGACATGCGAGTTGGAAAGTATATGGAGTTTTTTGTAGAACCAAAAGAAAATGTCACTCAAGAAATAGAAGATATGTGTGAAAGGTTGTTATCAAATCCTGTCATCGAAGATTACCGATATGAGACGGAGGAGGTTGCGACATCGTGAAGTTCGCAGTGATTGTTTTTCCAGGGTCGAATTGTGATCAAGATATGTTCTTTGCCATTCAAGACGAATTAGGTGAAGAAGTGGAATATGTGTCTCATTTAGAAAGTGATTTGAGTGGATTCGATGCGGTGTTACTTCCTGGTGGATTTTCCTATGGAGATTACTTGCGCTCAGGTTCGATTGCTAGCTTTTCTCCGATCATGCCAGCGATCCGTGCATTTGCTCAATCAGGTAAACCCTTACTTGGGGTTTGTAATGGATTTCAAGTATTACTAGAAGCGGGATTGCTTCCGGGTGCGATGAAGAGGAATGATCAACTGAAGTTCATCTGCCGCACGGTTGATTTATCTGTAGAGAACAATCGAACGATGTTTACGAGTCAATACGACGAAGGTGAGATCATCCCTATTCCGGTTGCACACGCTGAGGGAAATTATGAGTGTAATGAAGAAACACTTACCCAGTTAAAAGACAATCAGCAAATCGTTTTCCGATATGCGAATGATAACCCGAACGGATCGACGGATGATATTGCAGGGATCATCAATGAGCAGGAAAATGTGCTTGGGATGATGCCTCACCCAGAACGTGCAGTCAGTGATTTGTTAGGAAATGATTCAGGTCTTCGATTATTTCAATCAATTTTAGCCCATTGGAGGGAAGCACATGTCATTACTACTTGAGCCAAGTCCACAAGAAGTGAAGGATCGTAAGCTATATGCTGAAATGGGCCTGACCGATGATGAATTTTCGACGATTGAAAAGTTGCTAGGTCGTACGCCGAATTATACTGAAACAGGTATTTTCTCGGTGATGTGGAGTGAACATTGCAGCTATAAAAAATCGAAGCCTCTACTTTCGAAATTTCCTACCAAAAGTCCCCGAGTGATACAGGGACCTGGAGAAGGTGCGGGAGTTGTTGATATCGGTGACGAGCAAGCGGTTGTCTTTAAGATCGAAAGTCATAATCACCCTTCAGCGATTGAACCCTACCAAGGGGCTGCGACGGGTGTCGGAGGAATTATCCGCGACGTTTTTTCCATGGGGGCACGTCCTATTGCATTACTGAATTCACTTCGTTTTGGAGAACTGACAACGCCACGCACAAAGTATTTATTTGAAGAAGTGGTAGCAGGAATCGCTGGATATGGTAATTGCGTTGGTGTACCTACTGTCGGAGGAGAAATTCAATTCGACGATTGTTATCAAGGCAATCCTTTAGTCAATGCGATGTGTGTTGGGCTGATTAACCACGAAGACGTTCAAGTCGGGCAAGCGAAAGGGATCGGGAATACGGTCATGTACATAGGGTCCGCTACTGGCCGCGACGGGATTCATGGTGCCACATTCGCATCAGAAGAATTGACGGATGAATCTTCAGAGGACCGTCCGGCGGTTCAAGTAGGAGATCCTTTTATGGAAAAACTACTTATCGAAGCGTGTTTAAAATTGATCAAATCTGACGCGCTCGTCGGTATGCAAGATATGGGTGCTGCTGGACTTACTTCTTCAGCGAGTGAGATGGCGAGTAAGGCTGGCACAGGTATCGAAATGGATTTAGACAAAGTGCCACAGCGTGAGGTAGGAATGGCGCCTTATGAAATGATGCTTTCGGAATCTCAGGAACGTATGCTTATCGTTGTTGAAAAAGGACGCGAGCAAGAAATCAAAGATATCGTCGCTCCATTTGACCTTGAAGCGGTTGAAGTTGGAGTTGTCATAGAAGAAAAGCAGTTCAGATTGCTTCATAAAGGTGAAGTGGTTACGGATGTGCCGGTGGATGCTCTTGCTGAAGAGGCTCCAGTATATCAGCTACCTTCAAAGCAACCAGAGCAATTCGTGATGAATCAGCAGACAGAGGTGGTATTACCACAACTTGAAAACCCTGAAGAAATTTTAGAACAGTTACTGCAAGCACCGACCATTGCTAGCAAAGAATGGGTCTACGATCAGTACGACCATATGGTTCAGACGAATACGGTCGTCACACCAGGATCAGATGCCGCGGTACTTCGGATCCGTGGAACAAAGAAAGCACTAGCGATGACGACAGACTGCAATTCAAGGTATATCCACCTCGATCCATTAACGGGTGGTCAGATTGTGGTGGCTGAGGCTGCTAGAAATGTAGTTTGTTCTGGTGCAGAACCGATCGCCCTGACGGATGGATTGAACTTCGGTAACCCTGATAAAGAAGAAGTGTTCTGGACGATGGAGCAAACGACGGATGGAATGGCTAAAGCTTGCGAACAGTTATCTACACCAGTAATCAGTGGAAATGTCTCGTTGTATAACGAAACGAAAGGTACGAGTGTTTACCCGACCCCTGTGATTGGAATGGTAGGTCTGATACATGATGTTGAACATATTACGACGCAACATGTTAAACAGGCAGGAGATCTTGTCTATCTAATTGGTGAAAATTCTACTGAGATCGGCGGAAGTGAGCTACAAAAGTTATTAGTTGGCGAATACTCAGGTAAAGCTCCATCGATCGATTTAAAGGTTGAAAAAGAACGTCAGTCTAAACTGTTACATGCTATACAACAAGATTTGATCCAATCTGCTCACGATATTTCTGAAGGTGGAATGGCCGTTGCATTAGCCGAAAAAGTTATGACCACTGACTTTGGAATAGAGGCTCATATGAGTGGAACACATGAGGTCGAACTATTTAGCGAAACACAATCAAGATTTTTAGTGACAGTTTCAAAAGAACAGCAGAAATCTTTTGAAGAAATCGTACCGGACGCTCAATTGATTGGAAAAGTTACACCAACTGGAAAAGTGCAAATTTCTTTTAATGATCAAGAGATGATCAATGCATCGGTTGAGCGTTTAACCCAACTCTGGAAAGGAGCGATCCCATGCTTGCTGAAATCAAAGGCTTAAACGAGGAATGTGGCATCTTTGGTGTATATGGTCATAAGCAAGCCGCTCATATGACCTATTACGGACTTCATAGTTTGCAGCACCGAGGGCAAGAAGGTGCTGGGGTCGTGGTTTCTGATGGGAAGACGTTGAATCAGTCCAAGGGCCTTGGTTTGGTGACTGAAGTGTTAGATGAAGAGGAATTAAAAGCACTCACAGGCCAAGCATCGGTCGGTCATGTCCGCTATTCAACAGCAGGAGATAAAACGTACGAAAATATACAGCCTCTTCTTTTCAATTCTAAAAAAGGTTCATTGGCTCTTGCGCATAATGGCAATCTCGTAAATGCCTCGAAGTTGCGTTCAGAGTTGGAAGAGGAAGGAAGCATTTTTCAAACGACTTCTGATACCGAAGTAATCGCCCATTTGATTAAAAAGGGTGGCAAAAAATCGATGCTCGAAAGAATGAAAGGGGCTTTGAAGCAGTTAGAAGGTGCTTACGCCGTTCTAATGATGCTTGAAGACCAGTTGATCGCTGCGCTCGATCCTCGAGGAATGCGTCCTCTCTCGCTAGGTAAAATCGGAGAGGCTTATGTCGTAGCTTCCGAAACGTGTGCTTTCGATGTAGTCGGTGCCGAATATATCAGAGAGATTCAGCCGGGAGAGATTCTTGTCATTAATAATGAAGGACTTCACTCTGATCATTTCGCTGAGCCTGAGGACCGTTCGATCTGCACGATGGAATATGTTTATTTCGCTCGTCCCGACAGCAATGTGGACGGCGAGAACATTCATAGTACCAGAAAACGTCTTGGAAAAAGGTTGGCCGATGAGTTTCCGGTAGAGGCTGATGTTGTTACTGGAGTTCCTGATTCGAGTATATCGGCTGCTATAGGGTACGCAGAACAATCCAGAATCCCATATGAGCTCGGTTTAATCAAAAATAGATATGTAGGCCGGACATTCATACAACCTTCTCAGGAGCTTCGTGAGCGCGGTGTACAAATGAAGTTATCTCCTGTTCGCAAAATTGTGGAAGGAAAGCGTGTCGTCATGGTGGATGACTCGATTGTTCGCGGGACCACTTCAAGACGAATCGTGAAGATGTTGAAAGAGGCAGGTGCTAAAGAAGTGCACGTGCGTATCAGTTCCCCGCCGATCAAACATCCATGCTTTTACGGGATCGACACATCTTCGTCTTCTGAATTGATTGCAGCCAAAAATTCGGTAGAGGAGATCAGAGAGATCATCGGTGCGGATTCACTAGCATTCTTAGAAACTGACCATATGGTTGAAGCGGTTGGTAGAGACGATAAGAGCACAAATTGTGGCCATTGCTTGGCTTGTTTTACAGGGAAATATCCTACAAATATTCATGAAGATTCAATGATGCCTTTTGAAAAAGAACAGGTCATCAAGCAGGGAGTGAAGTTGTAATGTCACAAGCCTATCGCCAGGCCGGTGTAGATATTGAAGCAGGATATGAAGCGGTTGAACGAATGAAATCCCATGTAAAGAGGACCGAGCGAAAAGGTGTCATGGGAGCATTAGGCGGCTTTGGTGGAATGTTCGACCTATCCAGTTTGAATTTAAAAGAGCCTGTCTTAATTTCTGGAACAGACGGTGTCGGGACGAAATTGAGGCTCGCATTTGAAACGGATCAACACGATACAATCGGAGTGGACGCAGTCGCGATGTGCGTTAATGATATCATCGCTCAAGGTGCGGAACCGTTATATTTTTTGGACTATCTAGCACTTGGAAAAGCTGATCCCGAGAAAATCGAGCAGATCGTCAAAGGTGTCGCTGATGGGTGTGAGAAGTCAGGTTGTGCATTAATCGGCGGCGAGACAGCTGAAATGCCGGGATTATATGATGTAGATGAATATGACATCGCTGGTTTTGCAGTAGGTGCGTGTGAGAAAAGTGATATCATCACGGGCGAAGATATTCAAGCTGGAGATGTACTGCTTGGCTTACCTTCTTCAGGGGTGCACAGCAATGGCTTCTCTTTGGTCCGGAAGATTGTAGAGGAAGCGGAGTTGGATTGGAATAAAGTTTACGAACCTTTCAAGCGTCCGTTAGGTGAAGTGTTACTGACCCCAACGAAAATTTACGTTTCTGCCATTCTTGCTTTGATGGAAAAAGTCACAATCAAAGGGATGGCTCACATCACTGGTGGAGGGTTTCATGAAAATATCCCTCGGATGCTGCCTGAAGGATTTGGCGCTGAGATTGAGCTTGATACTGTTCCTATGCCAGATGTATTCCCTTTTTTACAAAGCTACGGAAATCTGGATCTTAATGAAATGTATCACGTATTCAATATGGGGATTGGAATGGTACTGACAGTTAATAAAGAGGATGCAAGAACAGTTCTTGAGACATTGAAATCAATCGGTGAAGATGGATATGAATTAGGGACAGTCAATCACTCGGGTGAACTAGAGTTGAAAAGAGGGAAAATGTAATGAAGCGAATAGCAATTTTCGCGTCTGGAAGTGGTTCGAATTTTGAATCGATCGTCCAAGCATCGCGTGTGCAGGAATCAGGGTACGAGGTCGTCTATCTTTTTTCAGATCGACCGAAGGCGTTTGTTCTTGAGCGAGCTAAGAAGTTCGGGATCGAAGCGGATGCTTTTTCGCCGAAAGATTTTTCCGATAAAATCGAGTACGAATCTAAGGTACTGTCATTGTTACAAGAGAAAAAGATTGACTTGGTTGTACTAGCGGGTTACATGCGCTTGATCGGGCCGACGATCTTAAGAGAATTTGAAGGGCGGATCATGAATATCCATCCATCGTATTTACCTGCATTTCCTGGAAAAGATGCGATCGGCCAGGCTTTAGATAGTGCTGCCTTAGATACAGGTGTGACTGTTCATTTCGTAGATGATGGTATGGACACAGGGCCGATCATTGAACAGGTGAAAATACAGATTGAAAAACAAGATACATATGAAAGTTTGCAAGAAAAAATTCAGAAGGTGGAGCATGAGTTGTACCCTAAGACGATTGCTTCAGTCGCAGGAAGGTTGGGAGAACATGATCAAAAGAGCGCTACTTAGTGTTTCTGATAAGAATGGAATCGAAGAGCTCGCGAAGAAATTGGATGACGCGGGGGTCGAGTTGATTTCAACCGGTGGAACAAAGCGGGTGATCGAAGAAGCGGGTGTGACCGTCAAAGGAATATCAGAGGTGACAGATTTCCCTGAGATTATGGATGGGCGCGTGAAAACGTTGCACCCTAATGTTCATGGGGCATTACTTGCGAAAAGGTCCTCTGAAGATCACCAGTCTCAACTGAAGGAGCATGGAATTACGCCGATTGATTTAGTGGTGGTGAACCTTTATCCATTCAAAGAGACCGTGGCGAAAGAAGACGTTTCTTTTGAAGATGCCATTGAAAACATTGATATCGGTGGACCTACGTTGCTCCGCTCAGCAGCTAAGAATCATCAGGACGTAACAGTTGTTGTCAATCCCGAAGACTATGAAACTGTGGTTACAGCTGTTCAGAATGGTGAGGAAGTATCTTTTGAAAAGAAAAAAGAGCTTGCTGCCAAGGTGTTTCGCCATACAGCACAGTACGATTCTTTAGTGGCAGATTACTTAACAGACGAAGCTTTTCCTGAGACAAAAACCGTTACTTACGAGCGTAAACAAGTGCTTCGATACGGAGAGAATCCACATCAGAAAGCCGCTTTCTATGTCGAACCTTTTGCTGAACAATCATCTCTTGCGCATGCGAAACAATTACACGGGAAAGAATTATCCTACAACAATATTCAAGATGCTGATGCGGCACTATCGATGGTGCGTGAATTTGATTCTCCTGCTGCTGTAGCCGTTAAGCACACAAATCCGTGTGGGGTCGGAACAGGAAAGTCCTTGTTCGAAGCTTACTCTAGAGCTTATGCCGCAGATCCAGTATCGATTTTCGGAGGTATTGTCGCTTTGAATCGACCTGTTGAAAAAGAGGTCGCGGACAAGTTGAGCCAAATCTTTTTAGAAATCATCATTGCTCCGTCGTTCACAGATGAAGCTTTTGACATTTTATCGAAGAAGAAAAACATTCGATTGTTAGAAATTCCGGTGGAAAAGAGCCGTGGTAACGAACGTTTGCACTCAGTGACCGGTGGTGTGTTGATTCAAGAAGAAGATCAATACCCAGTGGAAGATGTTGAGTTCACCGTTGCGACAGAACGTGAGCCGACTGAAGATGAATGGACGGATCTCAAGTTCGCTTGGCAAATCGTCAAGCATGTGAAATCGAATGCGATTTTGTTAGCAAAAGATCAGCAGACGGTCGGAGTTGGAGCAGGTCAAATGAACCGTGTAGGAGCTGCAGCGATCGCGATCGAACAAGCCGGTGCTCAAGCTCAAGGGGCTGCGATGGCATCTGACGCCTTCTTTCCGATGGATGATACCGTGGAGGCAGCTCACCAAGCTGGAGTCCGAGCAATCATCCAACCGGGTGGATCTATTCGTGATGAAGATTCGATCAAGAAATGTAACGAGTACGGAATCACAATGGTGTTCACCGGAGTAAGACACTTTAAACACTAATGCAAAAGGAGGTTCGGCTATGAAGGTGTTGATCATCGGTCGAGGTGGACGCGAACACGTCCTCGCTTGGAAAGTAGCTCAAAGTAATCGGGTAGAGCAAGTATTCGTAGCGCCTGGCAATGATGGGATGGAAGACGTGACAACGCTACTTCCTATAGAGGAATCGAATCACAACGAACTCCTCAACTTTGCGAAAAAAGAAGAGATTGACCTGACAATCGTAGGACCAGAAGTACCACTTATGGCTGGGATCGTGGATCATTTTCAAGAAGCGAACCTTCGAATTTTCGGACCGACAGAAGCTGCTTCTCTCATAGAGGGAAGTAAAGACTTTGCGAAAGCGTTGATGAAAAAATATCAGATTCCTACTGCGGCATCGCAAACTTTCCATGAAATCGCACCTGCGAAAGAATACATACACGCGCAAGGTGCACCGATCGTCATCAAAGCGGATGGTCTCGCTGCTGGAAAAGGTGTTGTGGTTGCTCAAACGTTAGAAGAAGCGGAACAAGCAGTCGACGACATGCTTGGGGATCAAGCTTTTGGTGAAGCGGGAGCGCGAATCGTCATTGAAGAGTTCCTACAAGGTGAAGAGTTCTCTTTGATGGCTTTCGTCAATGGCACCAATGTCTACCCAATGGTTCTTTCGCAAGATCATAAGCGAGCATATGATAACGATAAAGGTCCAAACACTGGCGGCATGGGGGCTTATTCTCCAGTGCCTCAGATTGAAGACACTATCTACGAACAATCCATTGAAAAGATACTGAAACCGACAGCAGAAGCGCTCGTACAAGAGGAGCGATCATTCACGGGAATCCTTTACGCAGGTCTGATTTTGACAGAGGGTGGACCGAAAGTGATTGAGTTCAATGCTCGTTTCGGGGATCCAGAAGCACAAGTCGTTTTGCCGAGACTTGAGAATGATCTGGTAGATGTAATAGAGAGTGTGCTGAAAGCAGAGCCCCTCGAACTTCAATGGTCACAAGATGCAGTGGTTGGGGTAGTCCTGGCGTCAAAAGGCTATCCTGGAGCTTATGAAAAAGGTGCTTCACTGCCTGACTTGCCAGCCAAAAATCCACCAAGTCTGCTTTTCCACGCAGGAACTAAAAATCAGGCGGGAGAATGGAAGGCAAACGGAGGTAGAATCCTGTTAGTGGCTTCCAAACAACCTACGCTTGAACAAGCGCAGCAAGCGGTTTATCATGAAATGAGTCGTTTTGAAAGTGATCATATTTTTTACCGAAAAGATATTGCATCAAAAGCACTTCAAATATAGATATAATCACATAGTGACTGACGACAAACGTGGAGACCACCACAAGGGAGCTATGTGTGAGAATTGCCGGTCGTCTGGGCGAGGGGATTCCCCTTCAAACTATAGGAGGTTATAGATATGAATCAACCAATGATTCTGGACGGGAGAAAAGTGGCAACATCAATCAAAGAGGAATTGAAGCAAACAGTGGAATCCTTAAGCAAACAAGGGGTAACACCAAAACTTGCAACCATTTTAGTAGGAGATAATTCTTCTTCCAAAACGTATGTACAGATGAAAGCGAACGCTTGTAAAAAAATCGGAATGGAATCCGAACGTATTTACTTAGATGAAGACACTACCACGGAAGAACTACTGGATGTCATCACGCAACTGAACGAGGACGATTCAGTGCACGGAATTCTGTTACAACACCCCGTCCCAGCTCAAATCGATGAACGAAAAGCTTTTGATACCATCAAATTAGAAAAAGATGTCGATGGAGTGACCAGTCACGGGTTCGGTTCGACTGCATTCCAGTTGAATGCATATCCGTGCTGTACTCCAGCAGCGATCATGAAAGTCATTGATTTTTACGATATAAATGTAGAGGGTAAACATGCAATCGTCATCGGAAGAAGTCCAATTCTTGGAAAACCAGTTTCCATGATGTTATTGAACCGAAACGCAACCGTGACGATGAGCCATTCCAAGACGGAGAACCTTCCAGAATTGATTAAACAGGCTGACCTTGTCGTAGCAGCGGTCGGAAAACCGAACTTCGTCAAAGGTGAATGGCTGAAAGAGGGCGCAGTGGTGCTAGATGCAGGATACAATGAAGGGAATATCGGAGACGTCGAATACGAAGCGTGTGAAAGGCAGGCAAGTGCGATTACACCAGTTCCTGGAGGCATCGGTCCGGTAACGATTGCTACCCTTTTACAGAACACGGTAGAAGCTGCATCGGAATCGCTTGAAAAAATGAACAAAATCAATCGATGAAATTTAAAATATGTCTGCAATTCTACTTGACATCTACCCCATAGGTATTATAATATATTCTATGGCATTTTATCATTACCGCGTATAGCCCCGGAAAGTTATTCGTGATGAGATAAAAACTAGATTCGATTAGGAATGGAAAGCAATTAGGAGGGAAAAGACATGCGCACAACTTTCATGGCAAATGAAGCAAACGTTGAGCGTAAATGGTATGTGGTTGACGCAGAAGACAAAACATTAGGTCGTCTATCGACTGAAGTTGCAACTCTACTTCGCGGCAAGCATAAACCAACTTACACACCACACGTTGATACAGGTGATCATGTGATCATCATTAATGCTGACAAAATTCATTTAACAGGTAAAAAATTATCAGATAAAATTTATTACCGCCATTCAAACTACCCAGGTGGTTTAAAAGAACGTAATGCAGAAGAAATGCGTTCAAAATATCCAGAAAAAATGCTTGAACTAGCTATCAAAGGTATGCTACCTAAGAATAAACTAGGTCGTAAGATGGGCAAAAAGCTACACGTATACCGTGGCGCTGAGCACAAGCATGAAGCACAAAAACCAGAAGTTTACGAACTTCGCGGGTAATTGAAGAAGGAGGTTAACTGATCGTGGCACAAGTACAATACTATGGAACTGGACGTCGTAAGAGCTCTGTAGCACGCGTACGACTTGTCCCTGGAAACGGAAAAGTCGTTGTAAATAATGTAGATGCGGAAGATTTCTTCCCACACGAAACTCTACGCCTAGTAATCAACCAGCCGCTTGAAGCGACTGAAAACGTTGGTAACTATGACGTATTAGTAAACGTAAATGGTGGAGGTTTCACTGGTCAAGCAGGTGCAATCCGTCTAGGAATTGCTCGTGCGTTGCTTAAAGCTGACCCTGAATACCGTACTACTCTAAAACGAGCAGGATTCTTAACTCGTGACGACCGCATCAAAGAACGTAAGAAATACGGTCTTAAAGGCGCTCGTCGTGCACCACAGTTCTCAAAACGTTAAGTTTTGCTTATACAAACACTCAAAACCTCTCTTTCATTTAATATGGAAGAGAGGTTTTTTCTGTTTTTGTGAAAATGACTCACAAATGACTCACATTGACTCACAAAAAATAATTTAGTCGTTAATTAGATATATATTTGGCGAAGTTTTTAGCAACCTCATCTTTTTTCTTTTTTGAAACATGAGTATAAATGTTATACGTTGTTTGAATATCCTCAATTAAAATTCGGAGTGAGTTAAAATTAACAACCTCTGAGCTAATTGATCAAGCTAATAAAAAGGGTTTGATTTTACAGAAAACACAATTAGTCGGGCCGAGGGTGGGGATAAACATCTCCCCTTTGAAATATATGAAAATATTCTAAGTGTGCTAAAAAAATAAGATAGTTCGATTGTTTAAAATAAGATAATGATTTTAGGGAGAGTTTTTGGGTTGGAATAATCTATAAAAGATTATTAACAAACTTCTAAAGACTCTTTTTTTATTGCCGAAATGAAGGTTAGAGAAATAAATAGAAAAGTTTGTAAAGGAAGGTATAAACATGTATAAAAGAGTTTTACTAGTTGGAGGATTAGCAACGTTGTTAATAGTCGCTATAACCTCTTTGATTGCAATGGACGAAAAAGTCAGTAAATATCAGAAAGGAGAAGAAAGTAAAGCTAATTCTTTTGATGATGATTACCAAGACAAGCAACAGGAAGATAAGGTTACTACATATCGCACATTCGATAGTGAATTATTAGAAGCACCTCAATATCATGGGGAGAAACTTATTGAGCAGTCTGAGGAAGATAACGATTCTGATGAAGAGGAACAAGAGGAAACCGAAGAAGAAAACAAAGAACAAGAAGGTCGCCAGTCAGGAGATAATGACCAAGAGAATGATACTCAAAGTGTAGTAGCGAAGAATGATTCCGATTCTTCTCGTGATAGCTCAACAAGCACAAAGGAGGAGCAATCAACGAATTCTTCAAACACGTCGTCTAAAAACTCTAGCAACGAGTCAAATGATACAACCAACACTTCTGATCAAACGAACACGTCTTCTGGAAGCAAGAAAAAGAAAGATGAACCAAAAGAGGAATCGAAGGAAGAAAAAACACAAGAGGAACCAAAAGAGGAATCGAAGGAAGAAAAAACACAAGAGGAACCAAAAGAAGAACCAAAGGAAGAACCAAAAAAATCAAAAACAGTACAGACGGTTCAGAATGCTTTACCGAGTGGATATGAAGCTATAAGCGGTGAAAGTTCAGTACAAATATTTAAAGGTGGAGCTTATATCGCTAGTGTGAACCACGGAGGTTTACATTTGGGTTCACTGCACTCAGCCGATATACAAGCGGGAGTAAAAGCAGCAAGCGCTTTAGGTGCAAATGCAAGCACCATTAACGCTCTTGTAGATGATGCCTTAGAAGATGATTCAGAAGTACACAGCGAAGGAACATATCAGGCGTATAAATTAGGAGCGAATGAAATGATTATATCTTACAGAATCTAATAATTATTTATTAGAACTTATTATGGAGGGCGTTAGACTGTCTCAAAACCTGGAAAAGCACCTGACCGCTATTATGGTATTCCAAGGCAACAATTATAATCTATTCATTATCTACTGAATGTTTAGAATGCTAGGATAGATACTGCACCAATATGAGGCACTGTGCTTCGAATCGATTCGCCTCACTATGCCTCATATTGATGCACTTTATTGTTGAGAGAAGGATATGATTTAGTCTCTTTGTTGGAAAAATGATAACCCTTTGAATACCCTTTTCCAACACGAAATTAGAAAGCGATAAAAACTTGTATTAAAAGGCTTTGTGTAGTTTGAAATCACTTCGCTAATTTGGGAATCCGTAAGAACTTAAGAAATACGGTCTTAAAGGCGCTCGTCGTGCACCACAGTTCTCAAAACGTTAAGTTTTGCTTATACAAACAAATCAAACCTCTCTTTCATTTTTATATGGAAGAGAGGTTTTTTGTGTTTTGTGAGAATGACTAACAAATAAGAATAAAATGTTTTTGCTTTTTTTAATGATGTCTTCCCATCTTGGACACTCTAAAAGCGTTAACTACAAAAAGAGGTGTAAAGAATGGAGAATAAAGTCAGCCGTTGGTGTTTAATCAGCATGGCTTCTATCCCACTCGTCATGACGTTGGGGAATTCTATGTTAATTCCAGTATTACCGATTTTCGAGAAAAAAGTAGGAATTACATCGTTCCAATCGAGCACAATCATTACCAGTTATTCGTTGGCGGCTATTCTCTTAATTCCAATTGCGGGGTATCTTTCAGATCGGTTCGGTAGGAAAATCGTTATTCTACCCAGCTTAATTCTTGCTTTTATTGGGGGAATCATTGCTGGATTTGCTTCCTGGAAAATAGACGACCCTTTTCTGTGGATTATCATCGGCAGAATCTTCCAAGGAGTGGGTGCTGCGGGAGCTACTCCGATAATTTTGCCCCTTGTCGGTGACTTGTATAAAAATAATGATGAGAAGACAAGCTCGTGTCTTGGTATCATTGAAACCTCCAATACGTTCGGAAAAGTGCTGAGTCCTATTCTGGGAGCGTTATTCGCTGCTTTTTTATGGTTCTTACCTTTCTTTTCTATCTCTTTTTTTAGTTTGATCTCTATTGTACTTGTTTTCTTCTTTATTAAAGTTCCTAAGGATAGTGAACAGAACTCGAAGCCTTTAAAGCAGTTCATTAAAAAGACGAAGGAAATTTTAAAAAAAGAGGGGAAGTGGCTGTACCCAGTTTTTCTACTGGGGGCCTATACGATGTTAATCCTGTTTGCTGTTTTATTTTTTATGTCTGACATATTAGAGAAAACTCATGATATTTATGGAGTTAAAAAGGGTTTTGTGCTTGCTATCCCACTTTTTAATTTGTGTGTAGCATCTTTCATAACAGGCAAAAAAATCAAAGGGGATACAGCAACAATGAAGAAAGTCATTGTCGTTGGTTTAATTACAGCATCGTTCGGTGTGGTTTTTGTAGGATATGCCAGTGATAATATTGCACTATTGCTGTTAGTAACAAGTATACTTGGGGCTGCAATAGGGGCGATGCTACCCACTTTAGATGCAATGATTACCGAAGGGATTGAAAAAGAAGAGAGAGGGACAATTACTTCGTTTTACAGCTCCTCTCGGTTCATTGGGGTTGCCGCAGGGCCTCCAATCATGTCATTACTTATGAAGGAGTATCTTAATGTAAGTTATATCACAGGAGGAGTTTTAGGAGTTATATTAACCTTGTTTGTCCTTAAGTTTATTAAACCTTAAAAGATGATGCCCTACATTCTCTGAACAAAAATTGAGTGTAGTAATTACTCTGATTTGTTTTAAAGTTGTTGTGCCACATTGTCAGAATCCAGCACTGGATCAGCACCCTCCTTTATACACGGGACTCTGCCCTTCCCTCAAATTAATGTACAACCCTAGGGAAAACTTACTCAATTATTCGGTGAATGGAATTCCTAGAAAGCAGAATGTTTTTACTTTGAACATTCTGCTTTTTTCCTAGGATGGCAATTGTCTTAATAACTATTAGAGCTACCTGATATTGTGAGGAAGAATCATAATAAGTGATATAAATTTACTGGATGTCGCTGCAAACGCTCAGGTGTTATTGCAGGTACTACTTGCATTAGTAGCGAGAATTGATATTCTCTAGAGTTAGAAAGCCAATTACTGTGATGTAATTGGCTTTTTCTTATATCCTTTCTATGATAACCAACGTGAAACACTAGAAAAATATGTTAAAATTACAATAATAAGACTTTCGATTTAAAAAGGGAGTGATTATAAGATGTCAAAATTAGTTTTCGGAGTAGTTGGGGTTGTTTTAGCAATGATTATAGGCATAGTGTGGTTTAACCCTCAATCTATTTTTAGTGATGATATTGATGAATCTAGTACTCTTGGCGAAGAAAAAATTGAACAATACATAAATAAAGTTAGTGAGCTGATCGAGCCACATGAAGTTGATTTGGAAAATTCGACTGACCCAAAATCAATCGAGCATGTTGAAGTGACCATAACCCGATTAAATGATTCTGTTGATCGCGAAATTACCAATAAGGATTCAGACAGCATAAGTGAAGAGAATCTTAATGAATTATTAATAGAGATAAGGAGCAAGAGGGATACAATCAATAATTTAGTGGCTAGTTTTGATTACTTCAGTGAAGAGAGAGGATATTTAGAAGACGCGATTAATGCATTAAATTTACTAGAAGAACTTATCATTGATCTTAATCAGAAATAGTAAACCAACGAGAATTTTTTAAACTCATGATTCTTTTGTAGGCAGGGGGCGCTATACAAGATGGATATCCCCCAATTCCTACGAACTGTGTTCAAGAAAGGTTGGAATTAATTAAACGGGTGTAATGATTCATTTGGTATTTTTCGAACATCTATTATTTTGAGCTTATGAGTTCCTGGGCTCGTTTCAATTATAAATGCATCGTCACCGTATTGAAAAAGTGAGAATTGACGTAGTTTCCATGGGGTGCTGTTTTTGTCTATAATTTCTTCTAATAGTTCTTGTTTCTCTGAGCTGTGGTAATCGTCCAGAAACAACTCCTCAAGTCCTTGAGGGTCTGAAAAATTAACAGATTGGTACAACTCGATTGTATCTTTCGGTTTATATAAAAGTTCATAATATGCTACACCAAGAATTATTGTAAGTAATAAAAAAGTGATAACGATTTTATAATGAAGTGCTTTCATCATTTTCCCCCGATCGAATATTCACTAACAATGGTTAAATTACCTATTTAGGATCCTTTTTCATTCTCAACCATGCGTGCACAGTAGATATCACACCAAGCAGTATAAAAAGGGAAATAAACAATCCTTTTATAAGGTTCGAAATGTCCTCATGCAATAGAATATATACTATATATCCTACAATAAAAAGGTCCATCCATAGTAAACGCTTAAATTTTCCTCGATTAGTTAGATCTCGATATAGAACATCAGAAAAAGCTCCATCCTCTTCATTTTTTGGCATGATGTAACCTCCGTTATTTTTTGAACCTCAAGACGGGTGGCTCAATCTCGTGTACTCAATTCTTCTTAAGCAATATATTCTCTTTCAAATTATGAAACCACCATTTCCAAGATAATCTTATTTTATTTAGATAAAAGTTTAATCCGTTTGTAAAATAATAACAATACAGGGGGTCTAAATCAACTCGATCAGTGAACAAAGCTGAATTAAGATTACTTTTAGCCTTTTACCTTCCGGGGTAACATAATAGAAAACATCCAATTTGGGGGTGGACAAATGAGTGAACAGCAAAAACATATGCCGAAGGATCAAGGTTTGGATCATACACTGGGTTTATTGAAAGAAGGATACTATTTTATTTTGAATCGGAAGGATAAGTTTGATTCTCGAGTATTTGAAACGAGGCTTCTTGGTGAGAAGGCGATCTGTCTTGTGGGTGAAGAAGAGGCAAAGTTGTTTTATGACAATGACAAGTTCTCAAGAGTTGAGGCTGCTCCGAATCGTATCAAGAAAACTCTTTTCGGAGAGGGTGGTGTCCAAGGTCTTGACGGAGAAGACCATCATCGCAGGAAACAGATGTTCATGTCCATGATGACGCAAGATACACTTCAAGAGATTAGAAGTTTGGTTCACCAAGAGTGGAACACTGCAATAACAAAATGTGAACACCAAGAAGAATGAACGTCTATGATGAAGCTAAAATGGTACTCTCTCGAGTTGCGGTAAAGTGGACGGGTGTGCCAATAAAAGAAGACGAGATAGAACAATGGACAGAAGAACTTAGTGATTTGTTTGAAAAAGCTTCGAGTGTGGGCCCGAAACACTGGAAGGCGAGAAGGTCACGATCAAAGGCTGAAGATTGGATAGAAGGTTTAGTCGAAAAAGTAAGAGCTGGTACGGTCGACGTTCCAAAAGATCGTGCGCTTTACCAATTTGCTTGGCATCGTGATTTGAATGGAGATCTATTGGATAAGCATGTAGTGGCAGTAGAATTGCTGAATCTATTACGGCCGATCGTAGCGGTTTCTGTATATATTGATTTTACAGTGCTCGCGCTTCAACAATTCCCAGAGGAAAAAGAAAAGCTTCGTTCTTCTGATGAAAATAAATTACAGAATTTTATCCAAGAAGTGCGTCGCTATTACCCTTTCTTCCCTTCGACAGCTGCGAGGGTAAAAAAGGATTTTACTTGGAATGGTTATGAATTTAAAGAAAACACTCTTACGCTATTGGATCTATATGGAACGAACCACGACCCAGCCATTTGGGAATCACCAGATCAATTCGTCCCGGAACGTTTTGCAGAATGGAATGGGAACCCATTCAACTTCATTCCACAGGGGGGTGGGGAGTTCGGTGTCGGGCATCGTTGTGCAGGGGAATGGATTACCATTGAAATATTGAAGGAAACGGTGCATATTTTCGTGAATAAAATTACGTTCGAGTTCCCGGATCAAAATATTAGCTATAGCATGAACGACATTCCAAGCCTTCCAGAAAGTAAAGTCGTGTTAAAAAGCGTTCGATTAATACGTTGAAACTAAAAGCTCATCCAATTGTTGGGTGAGTATTTTTGTGAATAAATAGCAATCGCCCACTTGATAAGTTACAAATATTTCAATTTAATATTTTATGTTAGAGTTTTCTAATTACATTTTTATAAAGTGTGTGGTATTATTAGTAAACATAAGAATTTTAATAAGATTTTAGGGGGTATTTTTGATATGAAAAAATTTAGTTTGTTATTGGTTCTTTTCTTAACGCTTGGTTTATTCCTAGCAGCTTGTGGTGGGGATGACGCAGACGAAGAAGAAGGGTCTGACGAAGAAGGTACATCAGAAGAAGGTTCAGGTGATGGGGAAGAAGCAAGTGGTGACTGGATTGAAAACGTTACCATGTTAACTGGTGGTGAAGCTGGTACTTACTTCCCATTAGGTGTTGCGATGGCTGATGTAATTTCTGAAAATGTTGATGGCGTTACAGCAAATGGTATCTCAAGTGGTGCTTCAGTTGTAAATATCAACGAAGTTTCTGGTGGAGAAGCACAACTAGCATTGGTTCAGAACGACACAGCTTTTTATGCACATGAAGGATCTATGATGTTTGAAGAAGTTAAAGATGGATATAGTGGGGTTTTCACCATCTATCCAGAAACGATCCAAATCGTTGCGATGGCAGACAGTGGTATTGAAAGTATTGAAGATTTAAAAGGTAAGCGTGTGGCTGTAGGTGACGTTGGTTCAGGTACAGAAGCGAACGCTGAGCAAATTTTTGGTGTTCATGATATGACTTTCGATGACATCAGTGCGGAATACATGGGATTCGGTGATGCATCCACTAACTTGCAGGATGGTAACATCGACGCTGCATTCGTAACATCTGGTACACCAACTGGTAGTATCCAGGAGTTAAGTGCTAGTGCGGACATCAAGTTGGTTAGCATTAGCGATGACATGATCGAAGCGCTTATGAACGAGTATCCTTACTACTCAAGACAAGATATACCTGAAGATGCTTATGACAACTTCGATAGCACAGGTTCAACAGTAGCTGTACAGGCGATGTTGATTGCAAGTGATGATCTTCCGGAAGATCAAGTTTATGAAATGGTAAAAGCTATTTTTGAAAACAAAGGCGACATTGAAAATGCCCACGAACGTGGTGCAGAATTAACAGTTGATACGGCTCAAGATGGTATGTCCATCGATTTACACCCAGGTGCACAGCGTTACTATGATGAGCAGTAATCAACCGAATGATCAACACAACCAAAAGGCATTGCTTCTTAATAGCAATGCCTTTTTTAACAAAAAATTTATTGCCGTTCTGTTAATTATCTTATTGACCGTAGCAATTGTTTTCTTTTTAAATACTAAAAGCCCTTATAAAAAAATTGTCATTGAGGACATACATACAGGGGATACGATGTGGCAGGAGGAAGTTGAGAAGGGGGATTGGTTTTCTCATCGATATATCCATTCTGTTGAAAAATCGCCCGTGGAAGAGAAGTTCAAGGTAGATGAAGATTGGGTCATTCTGACGATGGAAAGTTGGACGAAATCGTTTGGTGCTGGGCTACCCTATGAAAGGAAAGGGGACGTCGAGATGAAGGACGGCTATTATATATTAAGGAATCTTAATCGACCTGTTCACGGAGGGGTATTGCGAATGCAACCATCTGAACTGTTTCCTCATTCTTTCTTTTTTGAAGAACAAGAGGTGGTTTTATCAGAACCACCCTATTCAGATACCCAGATATTAATAGAAATCCAAGATATGACTTGGAAAGATAAACTGATGGCAACCTTTGGATGAAAAAAAGTATATTCTAATGAGTCTCTTTCATTTATAATAACTATATAGAAATGAATCTTTATGAGGCGAGGGGGATAAATGTGGACGAAAAACAACAACAAAATATGATATCCGAATTAGAAGGTAGTGACCGTCACCTACGGGGTGGTTGGGCATTCGTCGTTGTCTTAACCGCTGTAATCATGTCCGTTTTCCACCTATACGTCGCAGGGTTCGGGCTGCCAGGAATCGGTTCAAAAACATTTCTGATTTTTCACCTGACAATCGCGTTAGTTCTTGTATTTATGATTTTCCCGGTGAAAAAGAAGATGGGTCAAACTAAAATTCCAATTTACGACATATTGCTAGCAGGTTTATCGCTATTTGTCGGTATGTACATCATACAGCATCAAATGTCTTCCACAATCATGTCAGCGAACCCGACGACGATGGAGATCATCGTAGGTTTATCGCTGATCGTGTTAACCCTTGAGGCTACACGTCGAGTGGTTGGTTATCCGCTTGTCCTTATTGCTCTTGTATTTATTGCATACTTCTTCCTTGGAGAATTTATGCCAGGGCAGTTTTTCCATAACCGTGGGGACTTTGAGCGTTTCATTTACGAGACGAGTTATCGTAGTAACGGAATCTTTGGTACTCCAATTTACGCTTCCGCACAATTCGTGTTCATTTTTATTTTATTTGGCGCGATTTTGGAATCAACTGGTGCAGGTAAAATGTTTATCGACCTTGCATTAAGAGCCTTCGGTAAATATAAAGGTGGACCTGCTAAGGCGAGTGTTGTAGCGAGTGGAATGATGGGAAGTATTTCAGGGAGTTCCACTGCAAACGCGGTAACCACTGGTACTTTCACGATTCCACTGATGAAAAAAGTAGGGTTTAAACCTCACGTAGCCGGTGGTGTAGAGGTAGCAGCCTCCTCCAGTGGTCAGTTTTTACCTCCGATCATGGGTGCTGCGGCATTCATTATGGTTGAGCTTACAGGGATTCCTTATTACGAAATTATCCAGAGTGCCATTATACCTGCGATCTTATGTTATGTAGGTATTCTTTTCATGGTTCACTTTGAAGCATCCAAAAACAATATTACCGGAATGGATAAAAGCGAACTAGTCAAAGGTCGCCGCTTGTTGCTTCAACAGGGATACTTACTGATCCCGATATTCGTGCTCCTTTACTTCTTGGTTATCGAGAGAGTATCGGTAAACAACTCTGCATTCTTCTCGATCGTCATTTTGTTAGTGATTGCTACCTTTGCTCACCGATTTAAAGAGAGCATGGGAAGAGCGCTTTTATTTGCTGCTATATTGTTAGCTGCGGCATTAGCCTTCCAATATCTCGTTCAGTATCTGAATGCGGGATTATATGGGTTGAACGGAATCTTCAACACGAACTTCTTTGCTACCGAGACCATCCGTTGGAAGCCTCAGATTACCATCATGATTTTATTAGGTGCTATCGTGGCACTTATTTTCGCGGCAGGTCAGCGGAAGCTGAATATAGAGGAAGCACCTGTGCGTTACGGGTGGAGACAGTTATTAAACGGTTTTGAAATTGCTGCTCGTAATTCTCTATCGATTGTGGTAGCCTGTGCGACTGCAGGAATTTTGATTGGGGTCATTACAACCTCTGGTTTATCGACGAAGTTTACGAGAATAGTAGTAGGTTTTTCAGAAGATTTAACTTCTATGACACCTGCATTTTTAGTCACTGGAAATACAGAACTGGTTTATGCGTTGATATTGACAGTATTCGCTTGTCTATTGCTAGGTCTTGGATTACCGACAACTGCAACGTATGTTGTATTAGCGGCAATCGTTGCACCGATCTTAACTGATATGGGTGTCGAAGTGATCATCGCTCACCTATTCGTATTATACTACGGGGTTTTAGCGGATGACACGCCACCTATTAACTTACCAGCATATGCAACAGCAGGTATTGCGAACGCTGGGCCGGTCCGAACCGGTGTGCAAGGTTTCAAGTATGACTCGGCAGCACTATTGCTTCCGTTCGTATTTACTTTCAATCCAACCATTTTGTTAATAACTGATGCAGGTTGGCTCGAAGTGGTTTGGGCAATCATCACTGCAACATTCGGCCTGATTGCTTTTGCGTCATTTATCCAGAACTACATGTTTGTGAAACACTTATGGTTTGAACGTATCGCCGTACTAGCATCTGCAATCATGTTTATTGCGAATGATGTGTTGACTGACGGTATTGCGATAGTATTGATTGTAGCGGTTGGCTTGTTCCATTTGTTTAGAAAGAGAAACAAGGCGACTAAAGCAGAGGCTGTTAATTAAAAAAGCAGCACACTCAAAGTGTCATATAAATTAGTACAGAATTCCTCGAGCTTAGAGTAGAAGCTCGAGGATTTTTTCATATTTAAGGACAAACCTCCATATAGTTGGGTGAGGGGGGTTGTCTATGAAGCGTTTTTGGCTCATTTTATTATGGTTGGTAGGCCTTATTTTGCTAATTTATCTACTGAGGTACCCTATAGATACAATATTCACTACAACGAAAGGAACTACCACGCCGCTCGCTGGAAAAGTGATTGTGTTGGACCCAGGTCATGGTGGAGTTGACGGTGGAGCTGATTATGAGGATATACAAGAGAAGTCGATCGCTTTCCAAACGACCTTATTTTTAAGAGATTATTTACAAGGGGCTGGAGCGACCGTTTATTTGACGAGAGAAAAGGACGTCGACTTAGCACCTACTGATATGAAAGGTTATTCGAAACGAAAATCCTACGATATTCGAAAGCGAGTCGATTTCGTTAACGAAAAAGAAGCTGATCTATTCATTAGTGTGCACTTGAATTCGATTCCTAACAATCAATGGAGAGGGGCACAAGCTTTTTACTATCCGAATGATGAAAATAAAGAACTTGCGATGGAAATCCAGAAGCGAATGAATGAATCAGCGAATAAAGAACGCTCAGCTTTACCGATTCAAAATATATATATCCTGAAACATACGGATCCTGTAGGAGCTCTATTAGAAATTGGTTTCCTCTCAAATAGTGAAGAAAGAAGCAGGTTGATTAATGAAGATTATCAACGTGAAATGGCATCTTCTATTTATGAAGGGATTGTTGAATATTTGGTGCAGAAAGATTGATAATCGTATGAACTGAGACAGCTTGGAATTTATGTTATACTAGCCTTGGCATTAATATGATAAAGGATGGTGTAACAATTGGTTACAGAAGAACGCGTAAAGGAATTATTGAATCCAGTTCAGGATCCTCATATACATAAGTCCTTCGAAGAGACGGGGGCAATCCAGAACATCAGCATCAAAGAAGAAAAGAATCATGTAAGTGTGAAGATCGCACTAGCGAATCCGAATTCGGCTGAGCAAATGCAGCTCCAACAGGAGATTGTTGGCATGCTGAAAAAAGAAGGCGCTGCGACAGTGGGTCTTCGTTTCACTGAATTACCGGATGAACAACGTGATGAATACATGAATGAAGCTAATCAAGAACAGGAAGCGAATTTGATTGGACAAACAGGTACCAATTTTATCGCTGTAGCTAGTGGTAAAGGTGGCGTCGGTAAATCGACGGTAACTGTCAATTTAGCCGTAGCACTTGCTCGTTTAGGTAAAAAAGTAGGTATCGTTGACGCAGACATTTATGGTTTCAGTGTTCCAGATATGATGGGGATTGAAAACCGCCCACAAGTACGTGGTGAACGAATCATTCCAGTCGAACGTTTCGGTGTTCAGGTCATTTCAATGGGCTTCTTCGTCGAAGATAACTCTCCGATTATCTGGAGAGGTCCTATGCTTGGTAAGATGTTAGGTAGCTTCTTTAAAGAAGTTGAGTGGGGAGATCTAGACTACTTGCTACTTGACTTACCACCAGGAACAGGCGATATAGCATTAGATGTGCAAAGCTTATTACCATCATCTAAAGAATTAATCGTGACGACTCCGCACCCGACGGCAGCCTTCGTGGCAGCGCGTGCAGGGCAGATGGCGATGAAAGCAGAACACGACATCCTTGGTGTAGTGGAAAATATGGCTTATTTCGAAAGTACACTGACAGGTCAGAAAGAATACGTATTTGGTGAAGGCGGCGGAGATAAGTTAGCTGATGTACTAAACACAGATGTTCTAGGACGTTTGCCACTTCAACAACCATATGATGAAGTTGAAGAATTTGCGCCAGGTGTCTATCAGGAAGACCACCCAACAGGGAAGATTTTCTTGTCGATCGCAAATCAAGTGATCAGACGCTGCGAACTATAAAACAAAAATGATCCTGCAACGTAATCCGTTGCAGGATTTTTTAATGGAGTTAAAAGTTGTCTAGCGCAAGTGCCCCTCAACTATTCATATTACGAACTGCCCTCTCCACCTTGTTCTCCTCCACCGCCTTGCTCTCCGCTTTCGCCCCCACCTTGCCCTTGTTGCTGGCTTCCACCTTGTCCTTCTTCGGATTGCTTGGCTTTTTCAGCTGCTTGAAGTAAGGTTTCAGTCATTTTCGCTTTGAACAATGGACTGTTAAGTGTTTCTTGAATGGTTTCTTCTAGGTGTGCACGGAAAGGTTGACTTTTCAACGCTCCTATAATTGTTTGCTGCATTTGTTCGTTCTGAAATATACTGATTAATTGTTCTTGGTAGGTTGAATCATTCATCAAACCTTTAATCAGTTCCTTATCATGCTCTTGAGTTGCATTGACATATGATTGGACGAAAGATGGATCTTCATAAAGTTTCTTCCAGAATTCTTTGCCCTTTTCGCTATCCATCGTTTGTTCGAGAGACTGTTTGACCGTTTCAGAATCAATTACCAGTTGGCTCTTTGTTTCTTCGGCAGACAAAACTTCAGTAAGAGCTTTCTTACCATCATCCGTTTTTAATATATCAACCACCATTTTCTTAGTGGCTTCATAGTCGGGGTTTTCTTTAGATTCACCGCCACCTTGCGCACATGCGGTTAACGCAAAGATCAGTGCTATTGAAATCATGATTATTTTTTTCATGAGTATGACTCCTCTTTGAAATCGAACTACTTATAATATAAGGAGCCTGTGAAAAAATATACACAAATGCAAAAAGCAAAATATGTGAATACGTGATAAAATATGAATGGAATTTATTTTTAGGAGGACATACTGTGACTGTAAGAGCATGGCTGAAATTTTTTACAACATTACTTTTTATAGGTGCGATTACAACTGTCGTAACCAGCTTCTTCGTGCAACCTCACGCATATGAACCCTACATAAGCCCATTTAATGGATGGGAGATCTTCGGAGCATTGATATGGTTCATCGGTTTAGGGTTGGTATATAGTGTCATTAGTCAGATGGGATTTTTCGCATACCTTACTTTGCATCAGATTGGGCAAGGTTTCTTCGGTAAGTATTGGAAACATGCACAAATTTTGATTATTTCATTCGTGTTTTTTGAGCTGATCTATCTGAGATATATAAGGGCGGAAGATCCAGAACCATTAATCAACTATATACTTGTGGCTGCGATGTTATTGGTATATTCCATTGGAGTGGCTTTTGTAAAAGCTAAAGAAACTCACCAAAGAGCTTTCCTGCCAGCGATTTTCTTCATGTTTGTCGTAACGACTATCGAATGGCTCCCTGTATTGCGGGTGGATGACCCTGAATGGCTCATGCTCATGATTGTGCCACTTTTAGCATGTAACACCTATCAGTTACTTAAACTGCATAAAATTGTCGGGTTCAAAGCAGATAAAAATGATACACGTGAAGTACAAACGAAAGGATAGTCGCCATTGCGACTATCCTTTTTAGTTTATAGGGCGAAGTTCAATATTGGCTGGGGATAATAACTCAGTGAGTGAAATGAAGGAATAACCATCAGTTAACTTTTGGCTGATCAAGCTATCAACCACTTCTGATGTAGCGGTGAGATTATCTGAGGCAGGAAATACAATGATTTCTCCCCGGTCAAAATCACTGGAGATACGTTCAGCTTCTTGCTCAGGTTCAGCATCATCACCAATGGTTTCATAATGACTCCAAAATACAACTTGGTAACCTAAATCTTCAATATACTCTACAATTGTTTGATCAAACTTATTGTCTGGTAGACGGACGAACGTTAACGGTTCATAATCTAACCTTTTTAATACATCAGAGCCATTTTTCAAGTCCTCTTCAATATATTCCTCGGAGCGTCCAATATAAGGGTCATCATGGAAACCAAGCAAACCAACTTCGTGTTGATCCTCAATGATGATTTTAGCGATATCCTCATTTCTTAGAGCCCAATCCCCATTTACAAAAAAAGTTGCACGGACCTTGTGGTTTTGAAGTACTTCGAGAATTTCTAATACTTCGTCATCGCCCCAAGCTACATTGAATGTTAGAGCTACTTCATCCTTATCACTCTCAATTCTGGTTATAGCCCCAGTCTGCGTCGTAGGGTCCGATTGCTGTGAAACCAAACCAGAACTATAATGGATGGAAGTAAAAAGCAAAACCACCAATCCGATCAGCATTGACCACTTTTTCAAACTTGTCCAATTAAAAAAGTATATTTTCATCATATAACCTCTTCACTTAAAGTATTTATGTTATGTAAGGAAACAACTGATACAAGCTTCTTGTTTCAAATATATGAAAAGAAATTTGGAATTAGAATGAAACCTTACATAAACAAAGCATTTAAGGAAAAAATGAATATCATACTATATTGAAATGGATGTGAAGAGATGATTGGTTTGTTATTGAATGATATTGAACAAAAAGAATTAGAATATTTATTGAAAAGAGAAATGGATGAGCTTGTATATGATTTCAACTATCAAGATATGGATCAACAAGTGAAGAAAGCGATAAAAGAACGCTACATTGTCTTATTTGATATTTATAAACGATTCGCAAACCAAAAAGAATGCTTGAACTATATACCTAAGAAGAATTTTTCAGATGTAAAATAAAAAAAGTATTAAAAGCTATTGAAACCTAAAAATCCATATGGTATATTAATTTCTGTTGTCGCAAAAACAATACGCGAAAACGCATCTACAACCTTTCAAATTAAATAGGTATTTCTGATATAAATCACTTGTTAAGTTGAAAGATTGAAAATATGTTTTAAAGCTATTGACAACTGCTTCGAGACATGATAAATTAGTTCTCGTCGCAAAAAACGACAGCAAAAATTCGAACCTTGAAAACTAAACAAAATAGCCTGACGTCAATTCGTTTTTTCTCATCTGATTGGGAGAGAAAAAACAAGTAAGACAAGCCAAT
>NZ_PJNH01000003.1:300000-533127 GCF_002844535.1 Halalkalibacillus sediminis | reverse complement strand
CGCGCTCGACTTGCATGTATTAGGCACGCCGCCAGCGTTCGTCCTGAGCCAGGATCAAACTCTCCAATAAAAGTAGTTTGATTGGCTTGTCTTACTTGTTTTTTCTCTCCCAATCAGATGAGAAAAAACGAATTGACGTCAGGCTATTTTGTTTAGTTTTCAAGGTTCGAATTTTCAATCCGCTGCTCAAAACAGCGACTTTTTAAATATACCAACTTCGCAAGAAAATGTCAATGTCTTTCGGTGGTTTTTTAAAAAGTTTTTCTGTGCGTTATATGCGATTCGTTTAACGCAACGTTTAATAATTTATCACGCTTTTAATCATAACACAAGCCTTTTTCTGAAGTTAATTAATTCTGAAAATTAGCGGTGGAAACTGTTGGGTTATTTACCACAATCACCTTTTCATTAAGTAATAATTTTTCCGGCTTCATTAGTACTATAACAATCAGATTCTATATAATGAGAAAAACTAAACTTCCCTCCAAGCCCTTAATTTTTCTCACTCTTTAACCTATATAATAAAAACAACCTCAAGCCTACTTAGCTTGAGGTTGTAATAGTTACTTTTCAGTTTATGATTTATGTCTCATCTGCGGGAACAATAGTACATCGCGAATAGACACTGAGTTAGTCAATAGCATGACTAATCGGTCGATCCCTATTCCAAGACCACCAGTCGGAGGTAATCCATATTCAAGAGATTCCAAGAAATCTTCATCCATCATGTGAGCTTCTTCGTTCCCTTGCTCTCTTTCTTTAAGTTGAGCTTCGAAACGTTGACGTTGATCGATTGGATCGTTTAGCTCAGAGAATGCATTTGCATGTTCTCTTCCAACGATAAATAGCTCAAAACGATCAGTAAAGCGATCATCATCATTATTCTTCTTAGCAAGTGGAGATATTTCTACTGGGTGACCATATATAAATGTAGGTTGAACAAGATGTTCTTCTACCTTTTGTTCAAAAAATTCATTAAGGATATGGCCAAACGTCATGTTATCCTCAACATCGATCCCATGTTCTTTAGCTAATCGGTGCGCTTCCTCATCGGACATTTCTTTCCAAAAGTCCACACCTGTGAATTCTTTAACTGCATCTACCATGTGCCATCTCTTCCATTTAGGAGTTAAGTCTACTTCTTCATCTCCATACTGGACTTTTGTTGTTCCTAAAACTTCTTCTGCAATATGAGCTACTAAGTTCTCAGTTAACTCCATGATATCGTGGTAATCTGCATACGCTTCATATAGTTCGATCATTGTGAACTCTGGATTGTGACGTGTGGATACTCCTTCGTTACGAAAGACTCGTCCAATTTCATACACTTTCTCCATACCACCTACGATTAAGCGTTTTAAATGTAACTCAATAGCTATTCTCATATATAAAGGTATGTCTAATGCATTGTGATGTGTTTCGAACGGTCGTGCGGAAGCTCCGCCAGGGATTGAGTGCATCATAGGTGTTTCTACTTCCAAGAACCCTCGATCGTCCAAATAACGTCTCATCGATTGAATGATCTTACTACGCAAAATAAATGTATCACGGCTATCCAAGTTAGTGATCAAATCTAAATAACGTTGACGATAGCGCTGTTCAACATCTTTCAAGCCGTGGAATTTTTCAGGTAAAGGACGCAATGATTTTGTTAATAACTCATAGCGATCAGCCTTAACTGACAATTCGCCAACCTTTGTTTTGAACATGACCCCACTAATACCTACGATGTCTCCCAAATCAGATTGCTTGAAGATTTCATAAGCCTCTTCTCCGATTCGGTCTTTTCTTACGTAAATCTGGATTTGACCAGTCAAGTCTTGGATATGAGCGAAGCCGGCTTTACCTTTTCCTCGCTTAGTCATGATTCGTCCTGCGATTGTTACAGTTTCTTCTTTTTCTTCTAACTCTTCTTTTGAAAATTGATCATAAGTATCTTTTAATTCGTTAGATAAATGCGTACGAGTGAACTTATCGCCGAATACATTGATTCCTTGTTCGACCAATTCGTTCAATTTATCGACCCTCGTTTGCATTTGGTCATTCATCTCTTCTGACACAATCTTCACCTCATCCCTATTATTTATGTAATTTGATAACATCTTTTTTATCTTGCTCTGATAGTTGTCCGAGCCACTGTTCCAAACTTCTACCATTTATATATACACTTGGATTTAAATCATATAGAGGAATCAATACAAATGCACGATCCACCATTCTCGGGTGGGGAACCGTTAACTCCTCAGATTGTATATCTTCTTTGTCAAAAAGTAAAATGTCTAAGTCGATCGTGCGAGGGCCGAATCGTATCTCCCTCGTCCTACCAAGATTAGCTTCGATACTTTGACATTCCCTCAGTAAATCATAAGCACCTAATGAAGTTTCAACTTCAACAACCATATTCAAGAAATTATCTTGATCGGCGTACCCAACAGGTTTTGTTTCATATATAGAAGATTCACCTTTAACCTGAATTCCTGTGGAATCATTCAGAAAATGAACGGCATCTGCTAAATGTTTTTGTTTAGGCTCTATATTCGTTCCTAAAGCAATGTAGGCCTTACTCATAATCAGAGCGCTCCCTATATATCTCAATAGCTACAGACTGATAATATCCAGGGATCGGCGGCCCGGGTTTGTCGACTTTCACTCGGATCGCTTCTAATTTAGAAAAAGAGTCAAACATAGCTTTAGCTATATAATCCGCAACTTTTTCTACTAAATTCTGTGCTTCACCTTCTACCACTTTTCTTGCTACTTCGTAAGCAGCCCCATAATGAATGCTATCTTCCATGTTGTCTGTTTTACCTGGCTTTTTCAAATCACTGATTAACTCTACATCAACAGTGAATCTCTGCCCGAGTTTGTTTTCTTCGGGATATAGACCATGATAACCGTAGAACATCATTCCGTTCAACAAGATTTTATCCATTGAGCAGCTCACCTTTCCCTATCATCGCATCCATCATTCTAACCGTTCGCTTTGCTTCTTTCACATCATGTACTCTTACGATCTCCACACCTTGCTGCACCCCATAACAGAGAGTGGCTAGTGTTCCTTCTAAGCGTTCCTCCACAGGCAAATCCAGAACCCTACCTATGAGTGACTTCCTTGAAGTGCCTAATAATAACGGGTACCCCAAGGTTTTCAACTCATTCAGCCGACGCATAACTAATAAGTTTTGTTCCCAGGTCTTTCCGAAGCCGATGCCAGGATCGAGAATGATGTGTTGATCTTCCACCCCATAACTCTTAGCCAAGTTAACACTTTCTAACAAGCTTTTTTTCATATCCTCGATGATATCTTCATAAGAAGTACCTTCTTGATTGTGCATTAAAATAATCGGCACTTGATAGTCTTTTGCCACTTGAGCGATTTCGGGCTCGCGTTTAGCTCCCCATACATCATTAATAATCGTTGCCCCAGCTTCGACTGCTGCCTTTGCGGTTTTGGCTTTATAAGTATCAATAGAAATTGGAACTGAACTTCTTTCCCTAATAGCTTGTATAATTGGAATGACCCTTTGAATTTCCTCGTCTTCACTAACTGGCTCATGCCCAGGTCTGGTTGATTCTCCACCGACATCGATGATATCTGCCCCATCATTGATCATTTGATCTACCTGGTTTAAGGCAGTTTCCATTTCAGTGAACTGACCTCCATCGGAAAATGAATCTGGTGTAACATTCAATATTCCCATGACAAGTGTTTTTCGGCTAAAAGATCTATCGTTCTGGCTGTGGTTAGTACCTAGATTCATCGTAAGTCCTCCGCTTAATTATTGCTTCAATGCTTCTAGCTCTTTAGCATCCAGATAATACTGTTCATTACAGAATTGACAAGTAGCTTCAGCTCCACCGTCTTCTTCAATCATACTTTCGATTTCGTCATTCCCTAGGCCGCTGATTGCTCTCTCAATCCGCTCTTTTGAACAGTTACAATTGAATTCCACTTTACTTCTCGATAACATCTTCCACTCATCTTCACCGAAAAGAGTGTCTAGAACATCTTCTGGGCGTTTTCCATCCTGAATCATAGATGAAATGGAAGGAATCTCATCCAATCTTGCTTCTATCGTGTTAATCGTTTCATCCGATGCTCCTGGTAGCATTTGAATGATAAACCCGCCTGCAGCAGCTATCGATAAATCTGGGTTCACCAAGACGCCTGCACCTACAGCAGAAGGCACTTGTTCTGATGACACAAAATAATACGTGAAATCTTCACTTATTTCACCAGATACGATCGGAACCTGTCCTGTAAAGTTATTTTTTAACCCTAAATCTTTTACAACACTGACAGTTCCTTCTGTCCCGACAGCTTGTCTTACATCCAATTTTCCTTGGTCGTTAGATTCGAAATCTACATGAGGGTTCTTAACGTACCCTCTGACTTGGCCAAGTGCATTACTATCAGCAACGATTGCACCTAAAGGACCGTCGCCTTCAACTTTAATCGTCAATTTATCTTCACCTTTGAGCATTGATCCCATCATAGATGAAATGGTCAACGTTCTACCTAATGCTGCTGATGCCGTTGCCCATGTGTCTTGTCTTCTGCATGCTTCTGAAACTGTCTCTGTTGAACGGATCGCGTATGCTCTTACCGTTCCTTCGAAAGCTGTTGCTCTGATTAGGTAATCACTCATTATTTTTCACCTCATTCGTTTTATAAATCTCATATAGACCTTTAAGTGTAAGCTCGGTATCGACATGGTCTATCGTCTTTGAACCCTTGCCAATTAATTTAGATAATCCACCAGTAGCAATGACAGTCGGCTCTTTAGTCGCTTGGTCTTTGATCCGGTTGACGACTTCATCCACTTGCCCGACATAACCGTAATAAATACCTGATTGCATCGCTTCAACAGTTGAAGATCCCACTACTTTTTCTGGTCTAGATATTTCTATTCTTGGAAGCTTTGCTGCTTTGGAATACAGCGCTTCAGTTGAAATGCTGATGCCGGGGGCAATTGCTCCCCCTTCATATTCTTCGTTTTCATTTATATAACAATACGTCGTTGCAGTTCCAAAATCGATAATTACAAGTGGAGCACCATATTCTTTAATGCCACCAACAGCATTCACAATTCGGTCAGCCCCGATTTCTTTTGGGTTCGGATAATTCATCTTCAAGTGATTATCGATTTCGTCTGAACCAACAATCATCGGCTTCAAGTGAAAATAACGCTCACACATTTTTTCAAGAGCGAACATGATTGGTGGAACAACAGAAGATATTATGGCCGCGTGAAAGTCTTCGAATGATAGATCATGATGTTGCAGTAACGACTTCACTTGCATCGCGTACTCATCTTCCGTTTTATAACGATTAGTCGCGATTCTCCATTGATAGATTAATTTATTTTGGTCGAATACACCTAAGACCGTATTCGTATTTCCTACATCGAGTACAAATATCATAACTTCAACTCATTTCCGCAAAACTTTTTCAACGAACATCATATCACAAATTATACAATATGTATTCTCAGAAACATGCCTTGAACTCAAACCCACAAAACATAAAAATTACCCTCCCTGCATTTTGCAGAGAGAGTAATTTAATTCAATATTATTTACGATCAGGATTGTTGTCGTCATCTGATTCGTTTTTATCTTCAGACTGGTTTTTATCCTCTTCTTTTTCTGAAGAAGAATCGGTTTGACTATCTTCTTCATCTTTAGAATGGATGTTGACCTTCACATCACCTGAATCTTCGTTTGAAACCTGAGTACTTTCTGTTTCAGTTGAATCGTCTTTATCATTATCTACGATCAACTCTTCAGGTTCAGGTAAGCGACCTTCTTCAAACAATGTCTTGATTTGTTTTGCATCCAATGTCTCTACTTCTAATAAGGTCTTCGCAATCAATTCTAACTGCTCTTTGTGCTCAGTAAGAATTTCTTTTGCTCTCTCATAACAAGACTTGATGATTGATTGGATCTCTTGGTCGATGATATAAGCGATTTGATCACTGTAATTAGGATCATTCTGAATATCGCGGCCTAGGAACACTTGGCCACCAGAACTTCCGAATTGTAGTGGTCCAATCTTTTCACTCATACCGAACTCGGTAACCATTTTACGAGCAATGCTTGTTGCACGCTGGAAGTCATTGTGTGCGCCTGTGCTGACCTCACCGAAAATAACTTCTTCAGCCACTCGGCCACCAAGTAAGCCAGTAATTTTATCGAGTAATTCTGGTTTCGTCTGGAAGTAACGGTCTTCTCTTGGAAGCATGACTGCGTAACCACCAGCTTGACCTCTCGGTACAATTGTAACTTTATGAACCATGTCAGCTTCATCAAGCACCATACCGATAACTGTATGGCCACTTTCGTGATATGCGACAATGTCTTTTTCCTTTTTAGAAATGACACGGCTCTTCTTAGCAGGACCAGCAATTACGCGGTCAATAGCCTCGTCGACGTGTTCCATTTCAATTTCCTTTGCGTCTGAACGGGCTGCGACTAGAGCTGCCTCGTTCAATAGGTTTTCTAAATCTGCACCCGAAAAGCCTGGGGTACGCATCGCAATCGTCTTAAGATCGACTGTTTTACCTAATGGCTTGTTCTTAGCGTGCACTTCTAGCACTTCTTTACGACCTTTTACATCTGGTGTATTAACAGGGATTTGTCTATCAAAACGACCAGGACGTAATAAGGCTGGGTCAAGAATATCAGGACGGTTGGTCGCAGCAATCATGATGATACCTTCATTTACTCCGAAACCATCCATCTCTACTAGTAGTTGGTTTAATGTTTGTTCACGCTCATCATGTCCACCACCGACACCGGCACCACGTTGACGACCGACTGCATCGATCTCATCAATGAACACAATACAAGGAGCGTTCTTTTTAGCATTTTCGAATAAATCACGTACACGTGAAGCACCTACACCGACGAACATTTCAACGAAGTCTGAACCACTGATTGAGAAGAATGGTACGCCAGCTTCACCAGCAACAGCTTTCGCTAATAATGTTTTACCAGTACCTGGGGGTCCCACTAATAGGACACCTTTAGGAATACGAGCTCCTAACTCCGCGAATCTCCGAGGGTCCTTCAAGAAGTCAACTACTTCAACAAGCTCTTGCTTTTCCTCGTCAGCACCAGCAACATCTTTGAACCTCGTTTTTTCTTTATCTTCTGTGTACATTTTCGCCTTACTTTTACCAAAGTTCATCATGCGACCGCCGCCACCTTGCATTTGGCTAAGTAAGAAGAAGAACAGAATAAAGATGATGATAAATGGAATTAGCGTTGTGAAGAATCGTGCCCAAGCACTTGGCTCTTCAGCAGCTTCCATAGTTAATACACTTTGATCTCTAGCTGTACCAATGATTTCACTGATTGTTTCATCAGCGGCAGGTACCACTGCACGGAATGACTCGAGACTCCCATCGCTGGTATATTCCCCTCGAGCTTCATAAGCAAAGTTTGTGTATTGTAAAGTGAGCTCTTCAATTTGTCCATCTTCAAGAGCTTCTCTGAATTCATCGTAATTCAGTTGTTCCGTCTCTGGGCTAGGGTTGTTCAACATCCCTACGATCCCAATGACTACAAGAAAAATAATTAAGTAAAATATGGTATTTCGGAACACCCGATTCATTACTTACCTCCTCCTAAACGACAAAACTAAAACAAATACTATCACATAAATTTTATTAGTCTCAACTGATAACTACTTACTCTATTTAACCATAAATTGCCTTTCATAACTATAGCTAATTTATGAATATATTTCAGGTTTTAATACTCCGATGTAAGGAAGGTTCCGATATTTCTCTTCATAATCTAACCCATATCCTACAACAAAAGCATCTGGTACTTCGAAACCGACCAAATCCGCTTTCACATCAGATTTACGGCCTGTCGGTTTATCTAACAATGTCACAATCGTTATTGATTTTGCCTGGCGATATTTAAACAAGTCAACTAAGTAACTTAAAGTTAGGCCACTATCAATGATGTCTTCAATAATTAAAATGTCGCGATCTTTGACTTGGGTGTTCAAGTCTTTGATAATTTTAACTTCCCCAGTGGATTTCATACCACCTTCATAACTCGATACATCCATAAAATCCATTTCAATGTGAGTATTGACCCTTTTAAGCAAGTCACTCATAAATGGCATGGCACCTTTTAATACACCAATCGCTAATGGAAACTTACCATCAAAATCATTCGTAATCTTTTCTGCTAGTTGTTTGGTCTTTACTTGAATTTCTTCTTCAGAAATTAATATTTCTTGTATTTCATCGTGCATGAAGGATCCTCCTATTATTTGATGTCCATACTCACCCATACGGATGAATGCTTGTCCGGTTGTGCCAAACGGCTTTTACAAACAAAAGGTATCCACAGAACTTCACCATCACCATTCACTAAAAGTGGCCATTGATCTCTTTGGTACAAAGGTATTTTATGATCGATAAAAATATCTTTCACCTTTTTTGTTCCATTTAACCCAAGGGGCTTAATTCGATCCCCATCTTGCCTCGTGCGAACCTTCAAGGGAAATTGTAAATGGAGTTGGTCGAAAGAAACGACTGCTTGATCAGTAGATCCTGACCATTCATTCGATTCTCGAACTGAGACTGTCCAGTGATTGGGGAGTTCTAAGGATTGATTCATATGAAGCGACCTCTGAAAAGGCTCTGTATGTATAGAACCTAGCTGAATGATGCATGTATCATATGCTTTGATAGCGATGACGTCATCAAATAATGTCATCACACTATTTGAATGTTGCGATTGTAGCCATTCACTAAAAGCAAGAAAATTATTGTTTCGAAAAAGAGCATTCACTTTCAGATAGTTTAATATTAGATGAAAGCCCCTTCTTTGTAAAGATAATGGCATCTTCTGAAATGAATTAATTGAAAAGGTCACTTTTTGTTCACAAAATGTGCTGATTTCGCGGACTTTATCTTCTGATATCTGGTAAAGATATGCGTCATCTTCTGATAGAAATTCATGAACTCTCTGAACTCCCTCTACTAGATTTGGGTTCTCTTTATGTAATAAAGGTATGACAGTAGAACGCATACGATTCCGTGTATAAGACTCGTCCTCATTAGATGGATCAATCCTTGGGTTCAACTCATGTTCTTCAACGTAATCCAGTATTTCTTTTTTCGAGAGAGATAAGAAAGGCCTTATGATCATATGACTACCAAAGGCTCTTTTAACAGGGGTTCCGTTAGGGTATTGACCTTTTATCAATTGCATTAAAGTGGTCTCCACTTGATCATCCCCGTGATGGGCGAATACCAATTTTCCTGAAGGATAATTCTGCATTTTTTCATAAAAAAATTGATACCTCAGCTCACGAGCAGCTTCTTGAGTCCCCATCTTAGCCTCACTCATCAACTTTTTCACATCGACTTTTCCAACCTCACACTTGATACCTAAATTCGATGAATATTCTTCAACAAACTCAGTATCTTCTGCTGATTGGATCCCTCGGAGCTGATGATCGATTGTAAGAACAATCAGGTCAAGTTCCCATTCCTCACGAATACCCGCAAAAAAATGAAGCATCGCCAATGAATCCGGACCCCCAGATACTGCTAAAAACAGTGTATCTCCTGGTTGAAATAAGTGATTTTCCTTATTGAATCCCAATACGCGATCCTTCATTTGTCAACACCGTCCGTTAAGTTATCATCCCATCTATCGTATCACTATATGAAAATGAAGTTCAAACAAAGCCCCTTAAATGTTTTGGACCAAATAATAAAGGATAAGTACGTGCACAGAAATGATGGAACTCAACGTCCACAACTCATTATGATTAGGCCGATCGACCTTTTTAGATGGACTCTTCTTCCTGGATTTACTGGCTTGATTTTTGATCGCATTGTCAAAATCAACTTTCATCTCTTTGGCATTTGAGTATTTCCCATTCACTGCATTCTCAAAAACTTTGTGGAAAATCCGTAACCTACGACTTTGTTGAACCCAGTAAGATATATCCTGATTCTTTCGTTTCTCGATGGTTAGTGAAGAATCAAGGTGCAACATACACACAACGAACGCAAACAGGTCATAGGACTCTTCCGCCTTTCTACTTCCCTTTCCCCAGTAACCACGGTCGTACTGGGAAGTATACTCCCTCACCAATCTACCTTTTTGAGTCACCCCCCCCATATCCAATAGGCGTAACTTTCCCGTGCTGCGTTCGACCAACATGTTATCCAGCTTTAAATCTCCAAACACATACCCTTGTAGATGAAGATGGTAAAGCTGAAATAGCAATTGAGAACCGATGATTCCAATTTGTCCGAAACCTTTACTATCCAACCACTGACGCACAGGTACCCCATCGATGTATTCCATGACGTAAAAGGAATAAGATTCGTGAGGACGAAGTTGCATATCGTCTACGTCTAATAAAAGAGGCCCGAGCTGGACCCCTTGAACATTGTTTAGTTTTTTAAGTACATTCACTTCTGCAGTAACTACTGACGATTCAGCACTAATTTTAAGCGCAACGGTTCCACGGTTATATTTTGCTAAATAGATCGAACCTCGGGAACCTTCACCTAGCTTTTGTATGATTTCATATTTTTGCTTATGCCACTTACCAACAATGACCTGTTTTTTAGAAAGATGTACCGTAGGATTGATCGATGATTTCATTAGAGTCTTCTCCCCGACTTCCTTCTGTTGGTAAATGGTCGAACGCTTGAAGTACTTTCATCATTGCAGTACCAGTAGGTGTGATTCCTCCTGCCGCAAGCCTTGGAAAAACTTTTGCCACACTCTTTTGGTCATTCACCCATGGCATCAGCTCTTTGACAACATTTTTCTTAGCAGGGTATTGGTAAATGGTATATAAATGGTTGCCTGTTCGAGCGTGGAGACTTATGACCAAATCGTCGATCGCTTCTTTAACTGCTTCCATTTTGTGTTGCATACTGGCACTGGTATCTACCAAGATACAAATATTGAGATTACAAGTTTCTTCTAACTCCTCAACTACCTCTTGGATTTCACCCCTAGTCTCAGGCGTGAGTTCATCTTCTTTCACCTCGTGGCCGAATATAGCTTTGATTTCATTCGAAACAAACCCTTGGATCGTTTGTGTCATCGCCTGCTTCGTCACCATTTGAACAGTATCTGATAGAGCATCTGCATAAACGATTCTACTGACTCCATTTCCAGCATCAGCAATCTCATTTACCTCTGATAACCCCATCGGTTGCTCTGTCGAATCATCGTCAAGCACCCCGATGACATTGACGGAAACTCCCTTTTGAGCAATAGAGGAGCTTACAGCCACAGGGTCCTCCCCTTGGTTGGAGCAACCATCCGTAATCAACAGCAATTGCTGGATCGTTCCTTTACTCATACGTAACGCCTCCTTTTCTTTATCAACATTGTTGACGAAAAAAATTCAGCGTATACCTAAGAAAAGCGTAAGCGTCCGGTTAGAAACGTAGTGACTGGAGCTCAACAGCTGAGATATAGGAAACACAGCGAAAAATTGAGCCGATGTTAAATTATCGTAGGTTGCTGAGTGAAGTCACCTAGTTTCTGGGCACTGGAGCTAGACAAATAAGAAAAGCGTAAGCGTCCGGTTATCAACGTAGCAATTGGAGAAAAGGAACAAGATATAAAGGAAACACCGTGAATGTGCGACTTTTATCTTGATCCAATCGAAAAAGATGCCCACTTCGGTTTACTTTTATTTATTTTCGCAACTAGTACTGTCATATCGTCAGTGATTTCTCCATTATTACTTCTGATCGCTTCTTCCAAAATCAAATCTGCTATTTCTTGAGGATGATCAGTTTCCATTTCTCTCAGCTTTCTTTTTAACCAAACTTCACGGTTTTCTATAGTGTTCGCTGTTTCAAGGATTCCATCACTCAACATGACGATGATATCTCCATCTTTAACCGGCTGATGGACAGGGTCTACGTCGAACTCATCCAATATACCGATTGGCAGGTTGCTAGACTCTACTGTATAAACCCCTCCTGGCCTTACAATATAACTAACAGTCGCACCGATCTTTAAAAAGTTAGCATAAGGCTGTTGCAAATCAATAATCGTCAAATCTAAGGTTGCGTATATTTCATCAGACGTCCTCAATGAGAGAATCGAGTTAATCGACTGGATCGCCACTTGTTCGTGAATTCCAGATTGTAAGATTTGTTTCAGTAACCTTAACGTGTCTGAACTCTCTAAATAAGCTCTCTCACCATTACCCATTCCGTCACTGATCGCTAAGGCGAACCTGCTTTTACCTAATTCCAACATCAAATAGCTGTCACCTGATAAAAAGTTCCCGTTCTTTGCGGCATGCGCCACTCCAGTGGTCAGCTGATATCTTTTAATCGATGAAAAAATGAAGGTTCTTGAGCCGCCTCGTTGGTCTTTCGGATTTTCATATTCCACCTGAATAATTTCTGATAGTAAGTCTGATAGCATCGGAGCAATAATCTTTTCTGCCTCGCCGTGATAGTGTTGGAAGTACAAAGTCATCTCTATATCGACGTTACCTTTATCGATCGAATAGATTTCAAGGTGTTCAATCTCGATCGATAACCCGTTAAGCATTTTTCTTACTTCTGCTTCATGCCAGTCATGTTCTTGCCTTTCTTTCAACATTTCTTTAGCAAAATTATTCATGACTTCAGATACTCCGTTCAACTGCTCTGAAACGAATTTACGACTTTCCTTCACTTGTTCTTTGAGGCGTTTATTTGCCTGGTAATATGAAAGTTCATATCTCATCTGATCCATGACCTGCTCACTTTTTACACAAAATTTCTTTAACTTACTGGCTTGAAGGTTCGCTCCTGAACTGTCATTTTGTTCGATAGCTTGCATCGTTTGTTGTAACACTGGATACGTCCGGTCGAAGTTGTTGACCCAGCATGAATGTTTTTTGAGACACGTCTGACATGTCTTCTCTGTCACTCTACTTAAGTACTCGTCCACCTCGGAAGTTTCAAGTTGCTTACCTTCTTGATTGAAATAGTCGAAACTATGTGAGAGTACTTGGAACATTTCAGAAAACCGTTCGACCCTCTCAGCTGTAGCATTTCTGACTCTTTGAATGTACTCGTCATTCTCTTCTTTCGATTCTTCAGTCCCAGGAACAAACGTAGCAATTTTCTTTAACCAGCGGTTCGGTGTCACTAATAACAACCCTGCCGCTAGAGCTGATTCAGTCATGATCTGTAGGAGCGATACCGTATCCACATGATAGAATCCGATCAAAAAAGAAGCGATGAACAATCCTGAAGAGACACCTAATTTATTTGTCGATTTTAATAGTCCACCGAGTAGTCCAGCTAAAGCAAGTAAGCTTAATTGATACAAATGAAATGTACTAACTAAACTAAGCATCAACCCTACTATGACACCAATCGCAGAGCCGACAGTCGCCCCTGCAATAAAAGCACTCACAATGACAAAGTATTTGGACCCTACAAGACCTAGCTCAACACCCGATACTGTAAGCCCCACTAGTCCACTGAGAATGGCTGTCGATAAAATGACAATGCATATTACTTCCTCTATTCTTAAATTTCGCGATCGAAAATCATTGATTAAGAAAGGATAAGATTGCAAGAAGATCATTACTAAAAAAGCACTAAGAACAGCTTCGATTGTTAAAATCGCCACATCATATATGACAAGCTGATCCTGAACAGCAAGGACAGCACCTCGTCCGATGAAAGAACTTAGCAACGTACCAGTAATCAATAAAGAAGTCTTATGCGGTGCCTTCGACAAAAACCATTTATAAAAGAATAAAAACAATAACCCCGAACTTAATAGAGCAAGTCCTTGTAAGGTATTGATAGATACAGCCCCAGCCATCAAAAATAAAAACACTCTGAACGCTAATCCACGCTTAACAACAATGGTTGTGGCTAGGAACGCTAAAGCAAAGGGGGATAAAGACGTAAGAATAACTGCCCTTCCGAGAAAAAAAGAAATCATCATAATTAACCAACCTTTTTCAAAAAGCACCTGAAAAAGCCACTGCTTAAGCCCATTGAAAGATTGATAGATTCTCTGGAATTTAGATTCGGCGGTAATCTCACCTATTTTTGTTAGCATGTCCATGTAACGACCACTCCTTTGTAAACAATATTCAAACACATTAACAAGGGATTTTTTGTCAAAATCAAGAAGGTGAACCCATGAAAATTTCGACGCAGTATTTGAAATTTGTCCCCAAAATCTACATTTCAGGAAATTAACCCGCGATATTTGTATGAGCTACTCATTTTTTGATTATTATTTATTGGGTGGTTTCGTGTGTGGAGTTCCGATTCAAACGGCGAGTTTTAAATCCAAACGGCGAGTTTCGTGATCTAACGGGCGGGTTTCATGATCCAACAGGCGAGTTTTCCGTTCCAACGGGCGGGTTTCGTGACCCAACAGGCGGGTTTTCTGTTTTAACGGGCGGATTTCGATGTCCAATGGGCGGGTTTTAAATCCAAACGGCGAGTTTCGCGCCTGGATGCCGGATTTCAAAAAGTGATTTTAGAATAGGTAATAGACATACTTAAATTCTGATTATTTACACATCAAGAAAATATATTGACACAAGCTCCAACGTGATGTACTATAATTTTTGTGTTTAATTGATAGTAATTTGTTTGGCGGTGTAGCTCAGCTGGCGAGAGCGTACGGTTCATACCCGTGAGGTCGGGGGTTCGATCCCCTCCGCCGCCACCAACTTTTCCCCCTTTTTTTTAAAAAAAGTTACATATCTTTTGAACCGAGTATTACGTTGGCCCGTTGGTCAAGTGGTTAAGACACCGCCCTTTCACGGCGGTAACACGGGTTCGAATCCCGTACGGGTCATCAAAAATCCGACAGCAAATATGCTGTCGGATTTTTTTGTATAGTTATCCTTGGATCAACTTATAATAATGACGCAATTATCACTAATAACGACGCAATCCAACCTATAATTTCCCGAATTAAAAAGTATTTACTTCTTTTTTTAAAGAAAATATGAAGAATAATGACGCAATTAAACCCTTGTATTAGATAAAAAGTAAACCAGATGCATTGTTTGCGCCTGTTTTTCCTTATACTTTCTACATCTATTCTGTTGAGTGATTGTGAAATCAATTATTACTGATAAATAGAAATTAACTACGGATAAACACCTATGAATTCCCTTTTATAGTCGAAATACCGCCATTTTCATTTTCATACTCAAATGGTTGATTTATTACGTATAAAGCCCCGACTCACCACAATCAATACTCCCAAAAAGCAAAAAAGCTTGAGTCAATTGACATTGACTCAAGCTTCTGACCGTCCAACATTAAATTTATATCTGTACATAGACAGCAAGTTTACCCTCTTTTAGCACCTCGGCCTCCGCGACGAGATTCTGTGTGCTTTTTAAGAGATGTGAGTTTTTCTTCGCTTTCTTTCAAAAATTTGTTCATTTTTGATTCGAAGTTCTCACTACGCTTCTTAGGCGGTTGTTGTTTCTTTCCGTAGTTTTCTTTAGCTTTCTTGATTGAAAGACCGATCTTTCCGTCTTTCTCCACATTCAATACCTTAACTTCAACTTCGTCCCCTACAGAAAGATGTTCGTTGATATCCTTCACGTACTTATCAGCAACCTCGCTGATGTGGACTAAACCTGTGGAACCATCCGGCAATTCGACGAACGCTCCGAAATTAGTAATACGAGTGACCTTGCCTCGTAACTTGCTGCCTACTTCAATTGACATAAAAAAAATGCTCCTCCTTAGAAATTTAAAAAATATCATTCATATTCATTATATATAAGCATTTAAAAAAGTGTCAATAAGAAGGCTCTTCATCTGGCAATTTAAAGATGATTTCTCCGTCTTTTGAGAAGAAATAATCTTTTCTTGCGATCTGGAGTAAGTATTCAACATCACTTAATAATTCTATTTCGCGATTCAACTCTTCATTTTCTTCTTGATATTCTGCTAATTGTTCTTCTTTTTCAGCATATTCTTCTTGTTTTTCGCTAAGTTGAGCACGTTGATTGAGATGATATAGGAACATAGAAGACAGAGCTATAGTAAATAGCACACCAAAAGCAATCAATCGTCGATACAGGAATTTCTTTTCACGGCTTTGGCGCTCCAAGTTCTGTTCCTGTTTCTGAACATATTCCGATTGAATCCTTGTGACTTTACGGTGCCTATTACGTCTACTCATCTTTATGCCTCCTCTTGACCCAAAACTTTTTTATCTTTTTATACAGCTTATCCTTTATTTTACTACAGATTGCCAGAAAATCCATGAGGTAATTTCGGATTATTTTTGGTAGGAAAGGTTTTAAGATCCATCCTACCACTAAGATAATACCTCTAATACATTTCCACAATGAAGCAATTATAAACGTTAAAATGATCAAGACTGTTCTTATCAGAAATACCAAGGGCCTTATGATCAGAAGGTTCAATAGTTGTTTGAGCCACCGATAGACGGTTTTTGTGGCAAATATCACTCCGTTTAAAAAGCTTAGAAAGATAGGTTGTAGAAGTGAAAAATAGAAACAAATGCCTACACCTATCGCTACTAGTAAATAAAAACGGATGATACCTCCATTTACAACAAACAGCAAATAGAAGATCAAGCCCCCTTGGATTAGGAAGAAAAGAATATCCAGTACATTTCTTCTCCAAAATACGTTGGGGCGGATCAACATTCGATACGTCTCAAACAAGGATGCGGAGAATACCCCTGTCGCAATCATCGTTAAAATTGATAGAAACTGGACATTTAAACTCATTTAAACAACTTGCTAAATAGTCCTTTAGCTTTATCTTGTTGGTCATCAATGTAATTGAAAGAGTCGATTTTTCCTTGAATCGTCAATGAACCTTGATCCACATTCAAATTCTTCATATGCAGATTGTCACCACGGACGACGAGATACCCAAGTGTGGTTTTCAACAAAAATTCTTCTGTATCAAAGCTGTCCACGTCTTGTACACCCGTGATTTCCAACTTTCTGCGGTTCATTAATTTTACATCGTGTTCTTGATTCGTTTCTCTTTCTGTTTTGTACATGCTAGTTTCATATGGCACGTCTCATCCCTCCTATTACTACTACTTTATGAAGGGTAGGACGAGTTTAACACTATAATCATAAATTCAATTAATCTTGATGGACTTTTTCTTCATTGATTACGGTATATAAGCCGTTCGCTTCATCTTTTCGTACTTGTTCACGAAGTGAATCTACTTTAATCGTCAAACGCGTATGTCCAAAGCGAATCATCAACTCATCTCCGACCTTCAAGTCAGAAGAGGCTTTTGCGGGTTGTCCATTTAGTTCAATTCTGCCTTGATTAGCAATTTCTTTGGCTACTGTACGTCGTTTGATCAAACGGCTGATTTTCAAAAATTTATCTAATCTCATAGTTAATCCTTCTTTCTATTAAACTTCTCTTTTACTTTCATTCCAGTACTGCTCTAACTGGTCTAAGGATTGTTCTTCTATATTCAAGTCTCTTTCCTGCAAACGTTTTTCGATAAACTGGAATCGCTTTAAAAACTTTTGACTTGAGCGATGAAGAGCTACTTCAGGGTCAACTTTCAAGTGCCTTGAGATGTTAACAATTGTAAATAACACATCACCAAGTTCTTCCTCCACCTCTTGGTTATTACCATTCGACGCCGCTTCTTCAAATTCCTTCAATTCCTCTGCCAATTTAGAGAAAACCCCAGTCGACTCTGGCCAATCAAAACCGACTTTGCTAGCTTTCTTCTGCATTTCGTGGGCATAGGTCAGGCGAGGGAGTGATTCATTCAATCCTTCCAGCACTGATGACTTTTCAGCGCGACCTTGTTGCTTGATCGCTTCCCAATTTTGTTTGACTTCTTCAGAAGATTCAACGGAGACATCACCAAATACATGCGGGTGACGCTTGATCATCTTATCAGTGATCGATCGAATTACATCGTCAACGGTAAAGTATCCTTCATCTTCAGCAATCTGGCTATGGAGCATAACTTGCAGCAATACATCTCCTAGCTCTTCAGCTAGATGGTCGTCATCTTGCTCCTCGATTGCATCTATGACTTCATATGCTTCTTCAATCAAATACTTTCTCAACGATTCATGCGTCTGCTTCTGATCCCACGGACACCCTCCTGGCCCCCTGAGTGCTGCAATCACATTCCGAAGAACTGAAAATTGATGGTGCAACACTTCGACCTCTGCAGGAGGAACATACAAAGTAACCAAGTTGCTGAATGTAAAGTCATGATCCAGTTCATGTAAAGGGACTGTTTTTACTTTCTCCCCTTCACTCCCAGCCGCTTCTATAATTTTTATAGGATGGTCGTGAGGTAGATCTTCTAGTAAAGTGAGCTTCACTTCAGAAGCTACCAGCTGATCGTACACTTGAGCGATAAAAAGGTGTTGTTCATATTGGATTGATTTTCGATTCAAATTCGTTCCGTCCAGCAATTGGAAGCCTTCGATCGGATCGACTCCGACAGAGGTGAATAACGCATCGAGAAAACTTTGTCCACCCTTTATTTCAACATGAACATCATCTTCTTTCACTCCCAACAATAATTGAACTGTGCGCTCTGCAACCATCGGGTGACCTGGTACCGTATATAAAATATCCCTAGAACGAGCCTGATTGATCAACTCCTGACAGATCCCGTCGTATACCGCTTCAAATTGATCTTCATTTTCGTAAATATGATCGAAGGAATGGAATTCGGTGCCCTCTTCCATTAATTCTTTAATCACTGGATGATCCAATGTTCTCGTAAATACAACTTGCTCATTTTTCGTTAGTTCGCGATAAACACCTAAGGGCATTTGTTCAATTGAGCTTGACCCTAAACCTATTACAGTGATTTGACCCATCAATCATCAGTTCCTTTCTTTGCTTTCAAATACGTAGTAATCAATTGTAGTTCTTTATTAGATAACAACTTGAATTTGTAAGTCGAATATATGAATATGGCTGCTCCTATGGTACATGTCAAAGCCACCACCGGAATATATATCAACCGGTTTTGAATATCGATCAAATCTAATACCCAATGAGTGATCAGCGAAATCAGTAACCCCATGAAAGCTGTCACTAACAAGGTATTGACCAAGAATGTATATTTAACTAAACTTTTCGTTAATCTCTGGTAATGGTAGTACATGACGAGCGTCAGGAAAGCCAACGCGATCAATGTGGCTATACTCGCCCCCGTGATTCCGTACAGAGGGATTAGCAAGGTATTCCCTATCCCTTTAATAACCAACATCACAACTACCCAAATCAACTGCTGTAACTTGACTCCGTACCGCTGTAGAATTACTGAAAAGGTTATTACCAATGATAGTAAAAATACTGCTGGCATCATCAACTGTATTGCGAACGTACCGTCTGAAGACTTGTAAAACAAAGGGTTGACCATCGGCATGATGGCAATTAAACCTGCCGTTGCAGCTGTTGAAAATAAAAAGGTGAACTTCAATGCAAACTTCTCATCATCAGTTGATCCACTTGATATATCAGCATCACTTTTCCTGAGCGATGGTATCAAGGACAAAGCGATGGAAGAACCGAATACAAGCCCTAATTGAATCAATGGATTACCACGATCGTAGACCCCTTTCCACACCTTTGATGCCTGAGTAGAGGCTCCCCAATCTTTTAATAAATCAATCATCGTAAACACATCGATTACCTGTACCAATAAATGCAGTACGTATGTCAGGCTATAAATTGATAAACCAACTAATAAACCTCGCGTTAGATTCGATGGTGAAATAGATACCTTTTCGCTTCGTGAGGATTGGCTTTTTATATAAAACCTATAAGCGATGAACAAAAAAGAAGCTCCTACTACTGTACCGCCGATCGTCGACCATGCAGCCAACGTGCCCACTTGATAAAGTGACAACCCGGCACCAGTGATTATAACGGTGAAAATGATAATACCAGCTACACGAAAAAGTTGTTCAACCACTTGGGATGAAGCCATCACGGAATATTGATCTTCGATTTGAAAATACCCTCTTAAAAATGCTGTAAAAGGTATTACTAAAAATATTGCACTACTCACACGGATCGGCTGAGTCAATTGAGGATCTCCCATCAACCCAGCCAACCAAGGGGCTAGAGCGTACAATAGAATAAAAACGGCAGCTCCACCAGCGAATAATAAATAAAACACCACCAACACGTCTTTTATACGTATCGAGGCGTTCGGTCGTTTGTTATCTGCTATTACTTGAGAAATAGCACTCGGTATACTATACAGAGATAATATAATAGCTAAAGAGAGAATCGGATAGATTTGCTGATAAATATATAACCCTTCGTCTCCAGCTAGGTTTTGTAGAGGGATTCGGTACACCATCCCTAACACTTTGCTCAATAATCCTGCAATTGATAAAAGAAGTGTCCCCTTCACCCACATAGCTTGTCCGCTCATAAGTAACTCCAATGGAATGAATTTCTTCCATTATAGCATAAAGGAGCAGAGACGATTCGTCTCTACTCCATCTGCCGTGCTAGAAAGTGTGATGCTGTTTGAATGACCGTGGTTTCAACGTCAGAAATCGATCCTTTTTCCATAAGTAATATGATACTTCCTACTGGATCACCGTTTGATACGATCGGTTGTATAAAAAATGATGAGACCGTTTCTTCATGCCCGTTAATAAACTCTTGTGTGAATTCGTTACGCTCAAGTTGACTTTCTCTTTTCTCCATACATTTTTCTACAGGTTGTCCAACATCTTTGTTTAAATATTCCTTCTTAGAAGCACCTGCAACAGCAATAATTTCATCTCGATCGGAAATTAATATTTTATTCCCGATGGACTCGAATAATGACTGTGCATACTCAGTAGCAAACTCACTCAGCTCATTGATCGGTGAGTATTTTTTTAAGATAACTTCCCCTTCTCGATCAACAAAAATCTCCAGAGGATCTCCCTCTCTAATACGAAGTGTTCTCCGTATCTCCTTAGGCACTACAACTCGCCCCAAATCATCAATACGGCGTACGATCCCTGTTGCTTTCATAGTGACAATCCCTCTTTCTATGATGTACTCGCAATTGGTGAAGAATATATTGAACCGTTCGTTCACCTGCTAGTAGTTTTAGTATGAGGCAACAGAAATAAACTATTCACCCGTTTTTTGTTTTTTCGTCCGATGTAACTTTGATAACAACTTTTCAAGGAGTTCGTACCTGTCATGTTTATTGCTTCGCTGGAATTGAATTGTGATTTTCAACTGCTTACCTTCCGTACCTAAGAGTACCTGTCTGCCAAATTCATTGGCTAGATTAAATAGCTCTGTACCATCAACGGACTGACTTTCATCCGCGTCCACCATCAATTCAATTTTATTTTTCTTTTCATAGATAGACTCGACCTTCTCTTGCAAGGCATACAATCTGATGCGTGAGACTTGAAGGAGATCCTCTACTTCTTGAGGATACTCGCCAAAACGGTCGAGCATTTCATCTTTTATTTCATAAATCTCAGTTGCTTCTTCTACTGCTTGAATTCGTTTATACATCTCGATTTTCTGTGCTTCATCATCAATATATGACGGTGGAATATAAGCATCTAAATCGATCGTCATTTCTACTTCGAATGGCTTAGATTCTTCATATGGGACTCCTTTTTGTTTAGCTTTGATTGCATCATTCAACATCTGGGAGTACATATCAAAACCGACAGAATCAATAAACCCATGCTGTTCAGTTCCTAAAAGATTTCCTGCTCCTCGAATCGATAGGTCGCGCATGGCAATTTTAAAGCCCGAGCCAAGTTCAGTAAATTCTTTGATAGCTTCTAATCGTTTCTCTGCAATTTCTGTGAGCACTTTATTTGGTTGATGAGTGAAATAGGCATAGGCTAAACGATTAGATCTTCCAACCCTACCTCTTAGCTGATACAGCTGGCTAAGGCCCATTTTGTCCGCATCATAGACAATTAATGTGTTCACATTCGGAATATCCACACCTGTTTCGATGATTGTCGTGCTGACAAGGACATCAAACTCGCCTTCCAAGAAATCAAACATGATGTTTTCAAGCTGTCTTTCGTTCATTTGACCATGGGCGTAATTCACCTTTGCATCATCGACTAATTCATCGATCTCATGCGCAACCCTGTCGATCAGATCGACCCGATTGTATAAGAAAAACACTTGACCTCCACGTGCCAATTCCCTCTCGATAGCTTCTCGAATGAATGCAGGATTATATTCCACTACATATGTCTGGATTGGGAAACGATTCTCTGGTGGAGTTTCAATGACTGATAAATCCCTCACCCCGACCATCGACATGTGTAACGTCCTTGGAATTGGTGTCGCAGTTAATGTCAGGACATCGACATTCGCCTTCAACTGTTTGATTTTTTCTTTATGCTTAACCCCGAAACGCTGCTCCTCATCGACGACCAATAGGCCTAAGTCTTTGAATTTCACATCTTTTGATAAAACACGGTGAGTACCTATCACCACATCTATTAACCCTTTTCTCAAACGGTCAAGCGTTTCTTTTTGCTGATTTGGTGTTCTGAAACGACTTAACAAACCGACATTGATTCCAAACTCTTGGAAACGCTCTTGAAACGTTTCAAAGTGTTGTTGCGCTAAAATAGTTGTAGGTACTAATACAGCCACCTGTTTACCGTCTACAATCGCCTTGAAAGCCGCGCGGATTGCCACTTCGGTCTTTCCGTAACCTACGTCCCCGCAAAGCAAACGATCCATTGGGCGCTCTCTTTCCATATCCTCTTTGATTTCTTCGATACACCGAATTTGGTCCTCGGTTTCTTCATAAGGGAACGTCGCTTCAAAATCCTTCTGCATTTCAGTATCCTCAGAAAAAGCGTGCCCTTTCGATGCTTCTCGTTCAGCATACAACTTGATCAGATCATCCGCGATATCTTCAACAGATGATTTCACCCGGGACTTAACTTTTTTCCATTCGCTTCCGCCCAACTTATAAAGCTTAGGTTCCTTCGCTTCGGATCCTACATATTTTTGCACTTGGTCAATCTGGTCTACGGGAACGAATAATTTATCGTTTCCAGAGTAACGGATGACCATATAATCTTTATGTTTTTGATTTACTTCTAAAGTTTCTATACCTATATACTTCCCGATCCCATGATTTGAATGTACGACATAGTCTCCAATAGATAATTCTTGATAACTCTTTATTCTCTCTGCGTTCGAAAGCTTCTGTTTTCTACGCTTTTTAGGTTTCTTCTTTTTGAATAACTCTTCTTCAGTCAGCACTGCGAGTCTATAATTAGGCATCTCAAAGCCCTCTTGCAGATCACCGATCGCAGCAAGAGGTTCTGATTGTGGCAATTCGAAAGGTTCTTTAATTGTATGGACCGTCATGTCATAATCGTCCAGCACTCGTTGAATCCGTTCTAACCTTTCTCTATCACTTCCGTAAACGACCACTGAATAATCATTCTTCTTCCAACGTTCGAACTCATTTTGGAGAAGATTCATCTGTCCATGGAACTGCTGCATTTGTCTACTTGAAAAGTTGATGATATTTTCAGGTTTCGTGTTGGGGATGTGCCTTAAAAATAAAGAGAAATAGATCTTTTGATGATTCATTTTTTCTAACACAGTCGTCCAGTCAAAAGAGACCTGCAAATCTTGCACAATGGAACGGTTCTGAAGCATTTCCGTATACCAATTCGCTTCTTCCCTATCCAGTTGCTCTGCCTTTTCAGATATCCGGCTCATTTCATCTAGGATGACCACGGTGTCTTTTGAAGTATAATCTAACAAACTATCAACACGATCAAAGAATAGCGATAAATATTTATAATTACCTGGGAAAGAATCACCTTGTGCGAGACGTTCAACATCATACATGATTGTCTCTCGAAGTTTTTCTTTCTCATTGAAATCTTCAATGGCCTCCATTGATTTCTCAAGACGAACCTTTAATTCCTCAGCGCCTCGCATCATTTGATCGCTAGTAATCAAGAATTCATCAGCTGGGCCTACTTCAATCGATTCCAGTTCTGTAGCAGAACGTTGAGATTCGGCGTCAAAATATCGAATGGATTCCACTTCATCATCAAACCATTCTACGCGAACCGGATAATCTTCAGTTAATGGGTAAATGTCTACAATACCCCCACGTCGACTGATTTCACCAGGAGTCGTCACCATATCTGTATACTTATAACCGAGCGAAATCAATTGTTCTACAGCAGATTCAAAAGGAAAAGTTGTATCTTTTTTGAATGTGACGTTCGCTGTAACTTGAGCATCAACTGGGGGTAATGCCCGCTTCAAAGCTGCAACAGGAACCACCATGATCCCTTGCTGATTCGTTCTCCATTCCTTCCAAACATCGAGGCGTTGAGCCTTCAGTTCAGGAGAAGCCGTTGTAATTTCTGCAGCTAACAATTCATTTACTGGATACAGATAAACACGATGGTCCTTTTCGGAAATCGTAAGCAAGTCCTCATACACTTTCTGAGCTTGCGTCAAATGGTGGGTCACATAGAGCACTGGTCTACTTGACGATTCATGAAGAATGGAAGTGAAAGTACTTCTAAGAGTGTTTGTCAGCCCTGATACAATTTGCTCAGTCATTCCGTTTTCTAAACCTTCGATGAGATTTACTACATCATCTTGGGTGGCTAAGTAATTTTTAATCGATTGCAACAACTTCTCCCCCTTATGCTCAAACCAAATATGGTTAATATATTACATTTATTGATTGTTTCAACAGTAGTTATTTACATCCCATACCAATACCAACAACCCGCAGCTAGTTCAACTGCGGTTTCGATTGCTGTTATTCAATCAATGGATAAAATAATCTAGTTCAAATAATGTTGGGTTTTCATTCAATATCTCTTCGCAATTTTCGCAAACTAACTCCAATGACCGTGTCCCATCTTCTTGTTGGTGAATACTACCTTCCGTCTCATTTAATGCAGAAAGATCGTTCAACAATTCTTTAATCTCAGTATCATCTTTTATCTCACCCATCGGCTTTTTACAATGGCGGCAAGTAATTTTTAAGGACATGAATAAACCTCCTAAGCTTAGTTAAGCTTAGCTTTTCCTAATTCCAAGTGGCTCATTCATTGATTGAAGTGATTCATCACTTCAAGAAAAGGTTGTTCGGTCCATTCCTCACAAGCTTCAACTGCACGTTGTACAGAAGGTTGGACGTCTTTCAATTCTTCTTTTGAAAACTTACCTAATACATAATGAGTGACTTCAAGGTTCTCTTTAGGACGTCCTATGCCGAAGCGTAACCGATTGAACTCTTTTGTACCTATCTGATCAATCGTACTTCTGATGCCATTATGACCACCGTGACCGCCTTTTTGACGTAAGCGGATCTTACCTGTCGGTAAATCCAAGTCATCATAAATAACTAAAATATCTTGCGGCTCTATTTGATAAAAATCTGCTGCTTGCTTGATTGCTTTACCTGATAAATTCATGAATGTCTGAGGTTTTAACAAAAGAATTTGTTCCCCATTCAAACGTTCGTAAATATAATGAGACTCAAATTTACCTTTTTGAAATTTCCATTTTTGCTTCGCAGCAAGTTCATCGATCACTTGAAAACCGATATTATGTCTTGTCTTCTTATATTTCAGTCCTGGATTACCTAAACCGACGATGCACTTCATCTCAATAGACTCCTTTATCAATGTATATGTATTTAAAGCTGATAATCATTCGATCAAATAGTTTCTATCGTTGAATTCACTATATCATTCCCTTAAATTCATTGAGAAAAACTTGGCTTATCGCCAAGTCCTAATGGCGAAAGCCTTTGTTTTTCACATACTTTAGCCCTTTAACAAAGTTAAACATTCTTAAAGTATAAAAAAAACTATTAACTTTGCCAGGGTTCTTTATTCCTGACAATAAAACAGACCGAAGCCAATTAGTAGTTAATGGACTTCGATCTGCCTATCTTGATAAATTATATTTTAAAAACTATCTTACTTTTCTTCTTTGTTATCTTCTTCATCATCAGATTTTTCTCCAATGACTTCTGGTTCCGCTTGTTCGTCATCTGCTAATCCTTCTTCACCAGCTTCTGGAATGTCTTCTTGTTGTGGTGGTAGGATTGTGATGATTGTTGATTCTTCATCATCCATGATTTCGTATTTACCAGTTACATTTAAATCTCCAACAGTCACACTGTCACCAATTTCAAGTTCAGAAACTTCAACAGTGATTTCTTCTGGAATGTTATTAGGAGTCGCACGAACATTGATTTGGTGCATTGTTTGCTGTCTTACACCGCCATCTTTTTCACCCATAGATTCGCCTTCAACGTTGATATATACTTCAACATCAACTTCAGAAGACATATCGACTTGATAAAAGTCAGCGTGGATCAATTCGTCTTTGATGACATCTGATTGATAGTCATAAAGCATGACATCCAATGTTTGACCGCCTTCGATATCTAATGAAAATACAGCGTTTTTACCTTCTTCACGAACCTTTTTAATAAGTTCAACACTATCTAAAGAAATAGTCACAGGCTCTTTCTCCTTGCCGTATACTACAGCTGGAATAAGACCTTCTTTTCTAATTTTCTTTGTATTAGAACCTCTCATATCATTTCTTGCTTTTGCATTAATTGTTGCTGTCATCTCTTTATACCTCCGCATTTCAATAATTCTACTTAATTTAATTTCCTTTTATTATACCTTTTTAAACGCTTTTTGTACAACTCTAGTTGAAAAGCGTACTGATTGAGCGATGTTCATGTACACGTTTAATCGATTCACCGATTAACTCCCCTACAGATAAAGGCTTGATTTTATCTGATTCTAACCCTTCTGCTAGTGGGATCGTATTCGTTACAATTACTTCTTTCAGCACTGAATTCTCTATACGCTCTAGTGCTGGCCCTGATAGTACAGGGTGAGTACAGCAAGCGTAAACTTCTTTAGCTCCGTTTTCTTCCATCGCATTAGCAGCTAATGTAATCGTCCCTGCTGTATCAATGATATCGTCGATTAATATAGCCGTCTTGCCTTCAATATTACCAACGATATTCATAACTTCTGCAACGTTCGCTTGCGGTCGACGTTTATCAATGATCGCAATCGGTGCTTTTAGTCGATCTGCTAGTAGACGCGCTCGAGTAACTCCACCATGATCAGGTGATACTACGACAATATCTTCTAACCCTTTATTTTCAAAGTATTCACTTAGAATTGGAACCCCTACCAAGTGATCGATTGGTATATTGAAGAACCCTTGGATTTGGGCAGCATGTAGATCTAATGTAATCACTCGATCTGCACCTGCAGTTTCTAAAAGGTCAGCTACTAACTTTGCAGTAATCGGCTCTCTTGATCTTGCCTTACGATCCTGACGAGCGTACCCGTAATAAGGCATGACAATGTTAATTGATCTAGCTGATGCGCGCTTCAAAGCGTCAATCATGATCAACAATTCCATAAGGTGTTCGTTTACGGGAGCAGATGTCGATTGCACGACAAATACTTCACACCCACGTACACTTTCTTCAATATTAATTTGTACTTCTCCATCCTTGAAACGATTGACGGAAGATTTTCCTAACTCCACTCCAATTGAGTCGGCAATCTCTTCAGCTAATGCTGGATTGGAATTCAATGAAAACACTTTCAAATATGGGTCTTGATATTGATTAGTCATAATAAGGGAGCCTCCATCATTATTTTTTACTTTTGTTTAAACGCTCTAAGTAGCCTTCTTTATTCTCTTGTCTGGATCTTGCAATGGACAGTGATTTCTCAGGTACGTCCTTCGTAATCGTGGACCCTGCTGCAACATATGCACCTTTTTCAATTTTTACAGGAGCTACTAGATTAGAATTACAACCAATAAAAGCTCCGTCTTCTATAATCGTTTTGTGCTTCTCTTTCCCGTCGTAGTTTACGGTAATTGAACCACAACCGACATTCACATCTTTTCCAATTTCGGCATCGCCTAAATAAGAAAGGTGAGACGCTTTGCTATTTTTAGCCATAGAAGTTTTCTTTATTTCGACGAAGTTGCCGATTTTGACTTGATCATGAATATCACTAGCTGGTCTGATATGAGCGAAAGGCCCAATAGAAACATCTTTCCCGACTCGACTATCTGTTACCACACTTTGTTTAATGTGCGTTCCATCCCCGATAGCTGAATCTTTGATCTCGGTATGAGGCCCTATTTCTACATTTGAACCGATTTGTGTATCTCCTTGAATGACACAGCCAGGTTGAATCACTGTATCTGTGCCAACTTTCACATCCGTCCCGATATAAGTGTTATCTGGGTCAACAATGGTAACTCCTTCTCTCATCAAACGTTCATTCGTGCGTCGTTTCATAAGAACTTCAGCTTTTGCTAAAGCAACCCTGTCGTTCACACCAATCGTTTCTTCTGATCGAGGAGTGGAGTATGCACTAACTTTGTCCCCTTGTTTTTTAGCGATTTCAAGGACATCAGGTAAATAATATTCTCCTTGTGCATTGTCATTTGAAACATTGTTCAGTGCATCAAATAACAACTCATTGTCAAAGCAATAAGTTCCAGTGTTGATTTCCTTCACTTGTTTCTCATCAGAAGATGCGTCTTTATCCTCGACAATGCGGTCAACCGAATGATCAGAACTTCGGATCACACGACCATAACCAGATGGATCGTCCATTTCAGTGGTCAATACAGTGACCTTTGCATCTTCTTGTTCATGATGCTTCATCAATTCATCAATCGTCTTTGAAGTGAGCATAGGTGTATCACCGCAAACAACAACAGTTGTACCTTGACGCCCACCTATATAAGGCTCAGCCATTTGTACCGCATGGCCTGTCCCAAGCTGTTCTTCTTGAAGGGCGTATTCAGTCTGTTCACCTAGTTGATCTTTCACTTTTTCAGCCCCGTGGCCTACTATCGTAATAATTTGATCGAGTTTTAACTCATTCAATTGGTCAACCACGTGTTGAACCATTGGTTTATCACATACAGAATGAAGGACTTTATACAAATCAGACTTCATTCTTGTGCCTTTACCTGCAGCTAAAACAACTGCGAATCTATTCGACATTTTTTTCCCTCCAACACATTCATCCACTATGAATATATCTTAAAAATAGCGTGGTTGCAACTTAAGAGCAGGCAACACATTTTGACATTTTTGTGCACTCTGAATTTATGTAAAAGACTGTTAAATTTGATTGTGGATTCTGGCGAATCTCTTTCAGGCGGATGCTTGCACCCGAGGGCATAAGTTCGACATCTGCTCTGTTAACAATCGCAGTGTCTTCTTTACAGTAGGTACTACTCAACTTTTCCAAATGACTATAGTCGTTTGGGAAAGTTGAGGTACGCGCTATTTCCACAGGCGTCACCGTCTTTCGTTCTTCGTCTTCAATAAGTGATATTAATTCATAGAGACAACTACAAGATAGATAAACTCGTCACGTCCTGTGGTCAACACCGACATCAGAACATTTTTCCCTCAGATAGAGACTCTATGGTGACATCAATTAGATCCTACAAAACAAAATTAAATTTAATCAAAGACATGTAAAAAATAGGTTTACCTTCCTTTGTTTCGGGTAAATAAAAAGAAGTCTAATCATTTGAGATTAGACTTCTTATGGATTTGAATGTTTATGAAGCACCTGCACCTGCTTCTTCATATTCAACTTCTTCCCCGACACGATTGTATTCTTCCAAGACTGCCTCTTGGAGTTTACTACGAGTGTCAGAATTAATTGGGTGAGCAATGTCTCTAAACTCTCCATCCGGAGTACGTTTACTAGGCATTGCTACAAATAATCCGTTGTTTCCATCAATAACACGAATGTCATGGACAACAAACTCCTCGTCCAAAGTGATCGATGCGATGGCACGCATACGTCCTTCCGTGTTTACTCGGCGTAATCTTACATCAGTTACTTGCATTATGTCTCACCACCTTTTTAGTAAAAAAACTGTGCTTACTCAGAATATCGGAGTTAGCTGGCATTTTTACATACCTTTCGCTCAATATAATAAAATTTAATATTCCATAAAGGTATGAAAAAATAGGGCTTATATTACAATTTCTACACCTTACAAAAATATCCTTCTTTATTTGAAAAAAAATTATATAAAAAAACCAAAGATCAGCGACCTTTGGCATGTAAGTTTTATTTGCTGTTAAAGTAGTTTCCTTTTTTAACTTGAATATGTTTGGTTCTTTCATCAACCTCAACAAATTTGAGTAAAGAAACATAGTCTTCTATTTTTCTATCTTCATCTTCATCCTCAGCCTCTGCCAAGACTCCGATTCCGCTTACCGTAACATTGAACTCCTGCATCAGACTGGTCATCCCTTGAATCGTTCCACCAGCTTTCATGAAGTCATCAACAATCAATACGTTCGAACCTTCTTGAATACTTCTCTTAGCCAGAACCATCGTCTGAATCTTCCTAGAAGAACCTGACACATAATTTATGCTTACGGTGGAACCCTCTGTTACTTTAGGATCTCTCCGTATAATAACCACAGGAACATTCAGTACTTCCGCAACAGCGTAGGCTAATGGAATTCCTTTAGTCGCTACTGTAACTATGTAATCGATGGGTACGTCCTGGAAAGCTGAAGCGAATATTTTACCGATCAAACGGACATACTTCGGATCCCCTAACAAATCACTCATGTATACATATCCACCTGGCAGGACCCGCTTTTCGTCCTCTAGAATGGAAATCATCTCTTCAATGGCTTCATTACTATTTTTTTCACTGTAATCAGGAGTATAATAAACCCCTCCAGAAGCGCCAGACACAGTATCCAAGTGCCCTATACCCATTTTTCGAAACATATCGTCTATGATATCAATATCCTCACTGATCGAAGATTTAGCAGCATCATAGGTTTTAACGAAATAAGGTAGGGAAAAAAGTTTGCGTGGGTTTTCTAAAAAGAAATTAGTCATCCCGACCAATCTTTCACTACGTTTCATTGCTTCACCTCAAAAACCGAATAATATGATTAAATATACCATGAAATTTAGGTAAAATCCATACATTAACGTAAGTTTCGTACAATATATACCTCTGAACAGAACCCTTTCAAGCTATTGTAAATTCCTTCAGCTCTCGATTGGTGTGCAGATAAAGCGAAAACAGTAGGACCACTCCCGCTCATAAGTACTCCATCTCCCCCCGCTTGTTCCATGCGACTTTTAATACGGGAAATTTCTCCGTGCATACGAACAGTAATCGGCTCCAAAACATTCTCTAGATGATCACACACTTCATAGAAATCTTGTTGTTCTAAGGCATGAATGGCTTCTTCGGTTTGTGGGTGTTTCATTTGTTCAAAATTCACTTTCCCGTACACTTCTTTTGTTGAAACTCCGACTGATGGTTTACCAAGCACGACCCAGCATGGTGGTAATGCAGGCAGAGGTTTCAGTTTTTCACCTCGCCCCGTTGCCAACGCTGTTCCACCTGTTACACAGAAAGGGACATCAGAACCAAGAGTTGCACCTAATTCCTGCAATTCCCCAGAAGTAAGTCCAAGTTCGAACAAGCGATTGACTCCACGTAACGTAGCAGCCGCATCACTGCTTCCACCTGCAAGTCCTGCTGCTACCGGAATATTCTTGTCCATGTGGATGGTTACACCTTGGGAAAGTTCGTATTTTCTAATCATCAAATCAGCAGCTTGATAAACCAAATTCCTTTTATCATTTGGAACAAAACGATTATCAGATTCAATTAAAATTTTCTGATCGCCTCTTTTTTCAAAGGATAAGCGGTCCGATAGATCAATTGTCGTCATAATCATTTCGACCTCATGATAACCGTCAGTTCGTTTATGTAATATATCTAAAGTCAAATTTATTTTTGCTGGAGCTTTTTCATAAATCATTCTTTCACCTACTTAGTAAATCGTCTTAATGATTGTAACATATAATGGCTGTCAGCGAGCAGGAGGGAAATAGCCAAATAAACTCACAAGGAATCCGTTTCATTACTATAGTAAAATTCTAAAAATTACCACATAAAAGGAAATTGAATGTTATAATCCTATATAAAGGAACCCAAAATTTAGAGATTGGATCATTATTAAATGGGGGAGATTAATTGAATTTGAAATTAATAATAGTAGGACTATTAAATACACTCTGCGCAGTCATTTATGGATTCGTTACAAGTGATTGGGATATGGTTTTGAAAGTAATTGGTGTTAGTGCTTTGTTACCATTACTGGTTGCTGGACTATTATCTGGGGCTTTTGTAAGTGGAGACAGGAATAGAGCTAATTACCATTCAGAAAACAAAATGGATAACGATGATAAAAGGAAATGGATAATTGGGTTGGTATTACTGAGTGCTCCAAATGCAGCATTCCTGCTTGTACTAATAATTATAGGTTTAATAACATATTAGCTTTTCAGTAAGAAAGTGAAGTACTTAAAGTTTGTAGGAGGAAAAATATGAACAGATTAAATCTAATTACACTTGGAACAAAAGATATCGTAAAATCTCATAACTTCTTTAAGGAACTTGGCTTTGATACCTCAATTAGAGGGACAGAATCAAACCCCGCTATTATTTTCTTTAAAAATAATGGAACAAGAATTGCTTTGTACCCGTTAGAAGAACTTGCTAAGGATGTGAATGAAAAGCATCCACCTGACATCTCAAATGGATTTTCAGGAATTACTTTAGCGTATAATGCAAAGTCAATGGAAGATGTGGATGAGATTTTAAATAAAGCAGAATTAGCTGGTGCTACCATCCAAAAACAACCAGAAAAGGCTGGTTGGGGTGGTTACGGCGGATACTTTACCGATCTTGATGGCTACTATTGGGAAGTCGCCTATGGAGAAGATTGGGAGTTTGATGATACTGATATGTTAATTATTGAAGATCAATAAAAGTAAGTGAATAGTCGAAATGCACAAAAAAAGAGCAGATCCGAAGATCTACCCTTTTCTGAAAGATTGTTCAGCCATCTCAACTGCACGTTTCACCATATTACCGGCATCACGTGATTTGATGCCTCCCCATCCTTCTTTTTGAACCGTGTCGTAAAAACCTAGTTCTTTTGCGATCTCTTCTTTCAACTGCTCAGACATGACGCCTCTTCGTCTACTCAATGACCACAACTCCTTTATACAATTTTACGACATCCATAGTATATGTATGTTTAGCCTAAAAATTGTGGTAAAGGATGGAATAAAAAGAAGCAGTACCTAAATACTGCGTTATGCCATCTTGGTGACTTGATCTGTGAAGGTAATTTCCACTGTCTCCGTTAAAACATCTGCATAACTGTATGAAACTCGTTCAAATGAATGTTCTTCTTGATCTAGTTCAACAATAAAAACGGAAGGATATGTCTCTGCTAATATTCCGCAACGTTCAATTGTCTTTCTACGACCACCATTCGCTTTCAATGTCAAACGTTCACCAATTTGATCATCTAAAACTTGTTTAATTTCTGCTAGTGTTTTTCCCAATAGACTCCACCTCACTAAGAATACTATACCACATTTTGGCCATATAGTCAAAATAAATATTACATTGTAACAGTACCGGATAAAGTATGTCAATATAAATATCTGCAATCTCCCTATATATTTACCCTGATATGGTATTTTAATACACAGTTTTCTAATAAGTTGAAATGAAAGCCTATTTTTAGCAGGTGAAACTATTCTTCTTGTGCTTTTTCGTTTGTAATAGGAGTGGACTTGACGTATGGTAATCCAACTCGAAAGAGTCCTCTTGTTTCAACCCCACCGATTCCTTTTTCTTTTGTCACAGTCTTACTGATAACATCATAAATATCTACTTTATCCATAAACGGTGTATATCCTACTTTAGCAACCACATAAACAGGGTCTAATGCGTGAATATTAATTCTTGTAGGGGAGCTTGCAAAGTTTGAACCTGCTTTTATGAGCGATTCAAAGTGGGATTGACAGGCTCCAGCAAAAATAACAAGTTGATCTAAGCTCGGGATGACTTTTCGGGCCTCTCGAACTGATTCCACAAAATATTTACTATTACGATAAGCCCTTATATTTTCCCGTTCACCTTTTTGCTTGGAATAAGAGTCATGTCCAGTAACCACAAGGATATCCGGTTGGATTTTTTGCACGAGGGCGTTCACTTTCATAGGTATTTCTGACTCTTCCAAATGGATGCCATGAACTTGCAGCCCAAGACGTTGATAAAGATGTATGCATTTTTTCAAAAACAAAGAATCGCCATCGATATGCAATACTTTGGGACATAGTTGGAATTGTTTTGTTTCCTGAGTTTCTGCGGTAGAAGGTTGTTGCTGGTTTCTAAAAGAACGTAAATAATAATCTTGACGGAACATCCGGTAGGATAGATCTTCTTCTTTCTTCATTTCTTGATGATACCGCTCACGGTCCTCATCCTTCACTTTTACTAAATCATCGAATGGGGCATCCGCTTCTAACCTAAAGTCTTCTCCGATCAAAATTGCTTGGTCCTTTGTTAGAGAACGAACTCGAAACAATACATCATGCCCATAAGACTTTCTAGAAACGATATCACCTTTTTGCCAGCTCATGAGTGTCTCCCCCTTGTAATCGATACCTTCTTTACTATACCTATTACAAATGCGGAGTTGTGTGCTATTTTCGAATAATTTCCTCGCTGGCATCTGCTAATTGCGCGAATTCTTCCAGTGTCAATGACTCGCCTCTTCTTGACGGTTCTATGCCTGAACCCTGGAAAACCTCTGCCAGATCCTCTTTGGATAAACGATCTGAAAAAGCTCTCTGCAGGTTATTTTTTAAAGTTTTACGACGTTGACCAAAACTTGCCTTTACTAACTCGAAAAATAAATCATCATTTTTCGTCTTCACTGCCGGCTCCGCTCGCTGTTCTAGATGCAGTATGGAAGAATCCACATTCGGCTGTGGCATAAAACATGTTTTAGGAACGGTCATCAACACAGAGGACTTTGTGTAATATTGAATCGCTATGGATAAAGACCCGTAATCCTTTGTATTAGGTGAGGCCGCCATCCGTGCAGCAACTTCTTTCTGCATCATCACCGTGTATGAATGAATCGGGAGACGTTCCATGAGTAATTTCATTAGTATTGCTGTCGTAATATAGTAAGGCAAATTAGCAACAATTTGGACGCGCTCAGAAGCATCGATGTTTTCTTTAAAAAATTTCTCCAAATCAACTTTTAAGATATCTTCGAAAATGATTTCAACGTTATCATAAGGCTGCATCGTTTCTTCTAATACTTTTTCAAGTCGTTGGTCGATTTCAAATGCATAGACGCGCTTAGCTTTTTTCGCTAACTGTTCAGTCAGTGCACCGATACCGGGGCCAATTTCGATAACGACAGAATCCTCATCAACCCCTGCTTTTGATACGATTTTCTCTAATACATTCACATCGATCAAAAAGTTTTGACCTAAACTTTTTTTGAAAGATAAATGATGGTCTTTCATGATTTGCTTCGTTCTTGTGATTGTTGCTACCGGCTTATTCACTTGAGCGCTCCTCCTTGATAATTTGTTTCATGGTCTTTTCAAACGTTTCTTGAGTGATTTGAAACATGTTTAATCGCTTCTCAAGCTGTTTACCATTTGCATAACCAATTTGTAATTGATCCCCTAGCCTCTTTCGACGACTTTTAGCTTCTGGCCCACCTAATAAGCCATAAGCTAATAAAAGTTGCTTCCAGTCTTGTTGGGAGCTTTCGTGGTCCTCAGCAACCGTATACACATTACTCAAGGCTTCCTGGATATCTTCAACAGACGCGTGCTCAATTCCTAATCCACGCTTCCCGATTGCTTTTTCTTTTGGTAAAAATGCATGTTTACAACCAGGTACATGTTCGTTGATCAGCTTTCTGATCCTCTCGCCTGGATAATCAGGGTCCGTGAAAACAATAACTCCTCTTTTCTGTTTTGCTAATCTGATTTGATCATAAACGGACTTATTGATGGCAGAACCATTTGTTTCAATTGTATCAGCACTGACGGCTAACTTTATTCTTGTAGTATCGTCTTTACCTTCAACGACTATGATTTCATTTATTTTCACAAATTTACCTTCTTTGCATAAAATGTTTTAGTGTTAAGAAAAGCGTAAGCGCCCGGTTATCAACGTAGTTGATGGGTACTTGTGCTAGACAAGTGTGTCCAAAATTAATATTCTCTTCAATCATAAAAAAAGGATAACCCTTTTCTATACGCTAAGTATAGCAGGATTATCCCTTGATTAAAAAGTTAATAAAAGTGGTTTATTTAAATACTTTTACACGGACTGTGCGTACGCCGAAGCTGTATGCTTCACTTTTTGTTGCCACGTGTAAATCGATTTTGTTTCCATTGATCGCTCCGCCAGTATCTCCAGCAATTGCAGTACCATAGCCTTCAACCCATACTTTAGAACCTAATGGGATTACACTTGGGTCAACCGCAATGACCTTCATGTTCGGGTTGTTATTTAGGTTGATACCTGTAGCGGTAATTCCTGTACACCCTGAACACTTAGCAGTATAAGCAGTAGCCGTCATTGTTAACTCTTTTAAAACTTCGCTATCATTACTTGATACTTGCTGAACGCTTCCTGAATCAGATGAAGAAGATTTAGCTGTCTGCTGAACCTTAGTACCCTGAGCGACGACTTTGTTTTTGCTTTCTTGCACAACTTTTTCGTCAATCAGTTCGCGGGATACTTCTTCTCCATTTTCTTTCGTAATTTCAAAGGTTTTCACTTTCTTACCTTCTGAACCTTGTTGCAAGACCTTGCTCTTGCCTTTCAATAATGAACTATCGTTCTTCGTTTCAGTCTGAAAAGCAATTGCTTCTTCGACTTCGACTGTCTCTTTCTCAATTCGATCTATGTTGATTTCTTTTTGATCTTTCACTTCATCATCAAGTTCAACATTCAAGCGATCCAGGTCATTAATATCAATTTCCTCATTCGCAAGTAACTCTTCAACTGTTATGTTTGTAGTCATCGTTTGAATCTCTTCGCCACCATCATTGATGCTGACTTCGAATGCACGTGCGATGGAAAGTTCCATCCCATCTTTGATTTCAGAATCCAATGAAGTAGATAATTCGTCATGTTTGTTTACAGTGATTTCATTTTCATCTAGAAAAGTTTCTACTGTATCTTTAGTTGTGAAAAATGTCTCAGATTTTTCATCTTCCGCAACTGTTACTTGTTTTGCTTCGTCATAATCAATAGCCATTCCATCTTCAATATTTTCTTGAAGTCCAACAGATATTTCATCATGTTCACTAACTTCAATTCCCTGTTCATCAAGGAATTGTTCTACAGTTTCTTCAGTTGTGAAGTGAGACTCAGACTCGCCATCGACATTCACAGTTACTTCTTTTGCTTTTTTGTATTCGATGACCATTCCGTCTTCAACATCTGATTTGAGATTTTCGGATAAATCATCGTGATCTTCTACTTCTATATCCAGTTCGGTCATTAATTCTTCAACTGTATCTGCTGTGGTGGTTGTTGTGATTTCCTCGCCGTTGTTATTAACTGTCACGTCAGCACTCATAGATTCATAGATGAAAAATGAAATAAATGCAATTGCTATGATAGTAGCTACTGATGTAACAATGATCTTACTAGCTCCGAAACGTGTTTTCTTCGGATTAGCTTGGCTGGTGCTCATCATCAAGCATGCCTCCTTTTGTACATCTGTCGATTATAGATTTCCCAAAAACATAAGTCAAACAATATTGGTTTACATACAGGTTACATTTCTGTAACAAAGCTTCCAGACCCTTGTCCCTAAGGCATTTCATGCTTCAAAATCATTAAGATCAAATAAAAAAATCTCACGTGTTGGTAGGCGCCTAACTGCATCTTAGACAAGATCAGGGCTTTTTATACCATACGCGTGAGATTTATAAATATAACTAGTCATTAAGAGTCTATGAACTTCAACCTTATGATAGATTAAAAAGTTTGTTGGCATTCCTGGTTGTCTGTTCAGCCACTTCCTCTAAAGATAGACTTTTAATTTCTGCAATCTTTTCTGCAACTAGTTTTACATAAGCGGGTTCATTACGCTTTCCCCGGTTCGGGTGAGGGGCAAGGAATGGACAATCCGTCTCGATCAACAGCCTGTCCATCGGCACTTCTTCGGCTACAATTTTGGGGTCCGTTGCATTTTTGAATGTGACTGGACCACCAAGAGAAATATAAAAACCCATATCCAAACACTCTTTTGCATAGTCGACTACGTCATTGTAACAATGCATGATTCCGCCAATTTCACCTGCGTTTTCTTCCCTTAAAATCTGAACAATATCCTCTGTTGCTTCACGATTGTGAATGATAATAGGTAAATTAACCTTTTTTGCCAAAGCAATCTGCTTACGAAAGACTTCTTTTTGGACGTCTGCAGGGGATTTATCCCAATGATAATCGAGACCCATTTCACCGATTGCAACTACTTTTGGGTGTTCAGCGAGTTCTTCAATCCATTTTAAGTCTTCGTCCTGCATATCGATTGCATCGACCGGATGCCAACCAACTGCTGCATAAATGAAATCATATTCTTCGGCTATTTCCATCGCTAATGGAATTGTTTTGCGGTCAAAGCCGACAACAACCATTCTCGATACTCCTTCTTCTTGAGCACGTTTGATGACCTCATCACGATCATCCATAAATTGATCAGCATTTAAATGTACATGTGTATCGAATAACATGATATCTACTCCTCGTTGTTAAATTGATTTACAGCCCAGTAATAATAAGTTTCTCACATAGTTTTGTCCTTAAACAAAGTGTAAAAGAGAGCGATCCAACTTACGAACCGCTCCCCTTTGATTGTATTATTTTACCTTAGAACCATTTGGTAAGGTCTGGTCGACAGATGCTAAAGCTAAGTTTCCCGCTTTATCTTCACCCGCTAATATCATACCTTGTGAAAGCTCTCCACGTAATTTTGCAGGCTTCAAATTCGCTACACAAATCACTTTTTTACCAATTAAATCTTCTGCCTCGTAATGCTCGGCAATACCTGAGATGACTTGGCGCTTTTCATACCCTAAATCCAGTTGGATACGAAGAAGTTTGTCTGTTTTTTCTACTTTTTCCGCTCGCACAACTTCACCGACACGAAGATCTACTTTAAAGAAATCATCTAAATTGATTTCTTCACTCTTGTCTTCTTTTTCTTCTTCTTCCTCTGCCGCTGGTTGTGCAGGAACATTTTTGGTCATCATTTTCTTAATAGCATCCACTTCCTCCTCTGTATCTAAACGAGGGAAGATCGGCTGCCCTTTTTTCACAACTTTATAACCTTCTAAAGACTTAGGATCGCGCAAGCTTTCCCACTTCTTAAGTTCTTCTTCTTCAAGCCCGAGTTGCTCAAAGATCCTTGCAGGAGTATTCGTCAAGAAAGGTTGGAGCATGATCGCTATTTGACGTAACGATTCAACCAAGTGAGCCATTACATTTCCTAGGCGACCTTTTTCTCCATCGTCTTTGGCAAGAATCCATGGTTCGTTCTCATCAATATATTTATTTGTACGGCTGACAAACCTCCAAAGTTCAGAAAGAGCAACAGAAAACTCCATGTTGTCCATCGCTTCTTCAACCTTATTCGTTGTTACTTCTGCCATTTTCATAAGGTCTTCGTCGAATGTTTTCTCATTTAAACGCAACTCTGGAATTTCACCATCGAAATACTTATTGATCATAGCTACTGTACGGTTCAATAAATTCCCTAAATCATTAGCCAGATCATAGTTGGAGCGCTCAACGAATGCTTCAGGTGTGAACACACCATCAGATCCGAATGGAACTTCTCGTAATAGATAGTATCTTAAAGAATCAAGTCCATAACGATCAATTAAATCTACAGGATCGACAACGTTTCCTTTAGATTTGGACATTTTTCCATCTTTCATCAGCAACCAACCATGAGCAAATACTTTCTTCGGAAGAGGAAGATCCAGTGCCATTAACATGATTGGCCAATAAATCGTATGGAAACGGACGATTTCTTTTCCAACCAAATGGACATCAGCTGGCCAGTACTTCTGATATTTCTCATCATTATCGGTTCCAAACCCTAACGCGGTAATATAGTTGCTTAACGCATCAATCCATATATAAATGACATGCTTAGGATCTCCAGGGACTTTAATTCCCCAGTCTACAGTAGTTCTTGAAACTGCTAAATCTTCTAAACCTGGTTTGATGAAGTTATTCAGCATCTCATTCTTCCGACTTTCTGGCTGAATGAACTCAGGGTTTTCTTCATAGAAAGCTACTAAACGATCGACATACTTACTCATTTTGAAAAAGTAGGACTCTTCTTTCACTTTTTCTACCGGTCGTCCGCAATCAGGACACTTTCCATCTTCTAATTGACGATCCGTGAAGAAAGATTCACAAGGTGTACAGTACCAGCCTTCATATTCATCAAGATAAATATCACCTTGTTTTACCAATCGGTCAAAGATCTCTTCTACTACTACTTTATGTCTGTCTTGGGTGGTTCGGATAAAATCATCATGTGATATATCTAATTTATCCCATAAAACTTGAATTCCATCGACAATTTCGTCTACGTAAGCTTGAGGTGTGACTCCTTCTTCCGTAGCTTTACGCTGAATCTTCTGCCCATGTTCATCTGTACCTGTCAAATACATGACGTCGAAACCTTTAAGCCGTTTGTAACGAGCCATCGCATCTCCAGCTACAGTTGTATAAGCGTGGCCGATATGAAGATTGCCACTTGGATAATAAATTGGTGTTGTGATATAAAAAGAATTCTTTTCTGACGGCATCAAATAACCTCCTATATTAAGAAAAACATTTCAAAAACCAAAAATAATTTATAAGTATTCAAAAAAATTCAAAATTATTTATTTTATATTTTATTTACTTTTGTTAAACTATATTGTAGATGCTACGTACTATTGTAACGATATCATTTCACAATTTCCATAACGAAGTCAGATTTTAAAGGTACATAAAAATGTATCTAGTCAATTACTTAGTATTGCGAAACATTTTTTTACAATTCTGGCTTCTTTTAATTGACTAAAATCACTTACAATGGTACGCTATTGTCGAAAGATAGCGAATCTATGATCGAGAGGAGAGAAAAAAACATGAAATCAACAGGTATTGTTAGAAAAGTAGACGAGTTGGGAAGAGTTGTTATCCCAATAGAATTACGTCGTACATTAGACATCAACGTAAAAGATGCCTTAGAGATTTACGTGGATGACGAAAAAATCATCCTCAAAAAGTACAAGCCGAACATGGCTTGCTCAATTACGGGGGATGTATCTGATGATAACGTAGCTGTAGGCGACGGAAACATCGTACTTAGTAAAGAGGGCGCTGAACAGTTGATCTCAGAGCTTCAAAAGAAATTCAACATGTAACTTTTCCAAGGTTGTAGCAATTGCTACAACCTTTTTTAATTCATGACTTTTCTAGCAGATGTTGATGATTCTTTGAATCCTTCTATTTAAATCCAAAACAAACTTTAACAAACTTTTAAAGAGCCAATTCATTGATGATATTCTTGATAGACTTCTCGTTTGGGCATGTTTCTTTCTTGGGAAGTTTGCTTTATAGCGTCTTTTGCTGAGAGCCCTTGTTCTATATGTTGTTCTACATGTTCAATTATTGATAGCCCTTCCCACCAACTGGTTTCAGTTACTTCTTGACCTTCTCCACCTTCTACGATAAGACAGAATTCTCCCCGAGTTTCAGCCTTCTTAGACTGGAAATACTCGCTTACTTCCTCAACTGTTCCGTTAATATACTCCTCGAATTTCTTAGTCAATTCTCTTGCTACAGTGACCCCTCTATCAGCAGGATATACACCCTTCATTATTTCCAATGTCTGCTTCATTCTATATGGTGACTCATAGAAAATCATTGTTTGCTTTTGATCTTTCAATGAATTCAGTACTTCTTTCAATTCTTTCTTCTTCCTAGGTAGAAATCCATAGAATGTAAAAGAATAAGCAGGCAGACCGGACCCGACAAGGGCAGTAAGGGCGGCGTTCGCCCCTGGTAAAACTACCACATCAATTTCTTCTTCCCTCGCCCTACGAACCATTTCATATCCTGGGTCTGAAATCATTGGCATTCCTGCGTCACTTACGATTGCTATATTATTACCATTTTTGAGTTTAGTAATCAACTCTTCTTCCCTTGCGAACTTATTATGTTCATGATAACTAACCAATGCAGTTTCTATTTCAAAATGGTTCATCAACTTCTTTGATTGACGAGTATCCTCGCAAGCTATTAAATCAACCATTTTCAATGTATCCACTGACCTGAATGTCATGTCCTCTAAATTCCCAATTGGCGTTGGCACGATGTACAACTTAGCCTGTTGACCTTCAAAGCTTTTTTGAATGTGAACCATGTTGTCGGCTCCCTTCTTCTCCGTACAAAATCCTAGCGACTTCGCCTGTATAGTTGCCATCCTCATCATGAATGACGATTGGTGGAATCACCTTTAAGTCAGCACTTCCATCCCGTACGAATTCAATTAGAACAATATTAGCTTCTTTCCCTTTCTTAGGATGAACGAATTGGACGCGTTTAGGTTCTAAGTTATATTTTCTACCAATCGCTATCAAGTCAGCCATCCTACCGGGCCTATGGACGAGTGAAACTTTTCCTCCTGGCTTGACCAACATCTTACAAGCCTTAAGAACTTCATCCAAGTTGCAATGAATTTCATGCCTAGCAATCGCTAAATATTCATTAGAGTTTCTTTTATCAAGGTCTTCTGTCTGAAAATAAGGGGGATTACAGGTGACGAGATCGTACTTGCTATGCCCCAATTGTCTCGGCATATCTTTCAAATCGCCATGGATCATATTAATCTGATCTTGAAGGTCATTGAGCTCTACATTACGAATAGCCATGTCATAAATTCGTTCCTGTAATTCTACTCCTACCATTTGGACCTTAGAGCGCTTGGATAAAAATAATGGCACCACACCGTTGCCTGTGCAAAGGTCCAGAACTTTCCCTTTTTTAAGGGGTAAATAAGTGAATTCAGCTAGGAGTACAGCGTCTATTGAAAAAGCAAAGACACTAGGACTTTGAATAATCCTTCTTTTTCGATCGGCTAGTAGATAATCAATTCTCTCATCACCTTTTAATTCCACCATGTTATTCGTCTCCTCTTAGGAAAAGCACCCATCGTTGGAAGCCAACAATGGATGCTTATAATTAAGTAGTTATCCAAAAAATTTCAGACAGAAAATACAATCTTCTTCTTCTCTCGGTGTTCCAAAATAAACATGACAAATGTGGAATCCTTCCTCATAAATTCTAGCAAGGTTGTCATACCCTTCTCCAACGGTTGAAGCTTTAGAGTTGTCAGAAGGTGATTGGTCACCAGTAGGATCTTGTTTGTCCGTCAGATCCTCTAACCTTTGCCTCAAGTGGTGATTTTCATGAGCAAGTTGATGATTCTCTTCAATCATTTGAACGAGATTAGTTTTCAGAACCCCGAAATCATCTTGAAGTTCGACGAAGCGTTTTTCCAAATTTGAAAAACGATCGAGCATTTCTTTTTTGTTCATGTTGCTACACCTCGTTATTTTGTTGCAGGAACCGAAATCGCTCCTTCTTCTATTAGCTCGTCTAAAGTATATTCTACAGTACGATCCATATCTTTAAGGTCTAGTTGAACTAAACGTTCAAGCATATTTAATCCCACTACTTTACCTGAGCCATTAGAAGTCTTCACGATCTCACCGATGTCCGGAAGCTCTCGCTTAGCATCCTCGTACATATCATTCTCATATTTGAGGCAGCACATTAGGCGGCCACAAAGTCCAGATATTTTTGCAGGATTTAAGGATAAGTTTTGATCCTTAGCCATTTTGATTGAAACTGGCTCGAAATCACCTAAGAACGTGGAACAGCAAAGCATACGTCCACATGGCCCGATACCACCGAGCATTTTAGCCTCATCCCTGACACCAATTTGTCTCAATTCAATCCGTGTCTTGAACACAGATGCCAAATCTTTTACTAAATGACGGAAGTCGACTCGACCTTCAGCCGTAAAATAAAAAATGATTTTATTGCGATCGAATGTAAATTCAGCATCAACTAAGTTCATATCCAACTGATGCTCGTCTATTTTTTCTACACATATGTTAAAAGCTTCTGTCGTTTTCTCTTCGTTTTCGCTTACTGTCAAGTGATCCTTATCGTCTGCAATTCGAATCACTTTCTTCAGTGGAAGCACGACATCCTCTTCATCTACTTTTTTATTTGCAATGACTACATCCCCATATTCGATGCCTCGTACTGTTTCTACGATGACATGATCATCGGTAGTAATCTCTTGATCCCCCGGGTCGAAATAGTATATCTTACCCGCTTTCTTGAAGCGTACACCGATTACTTCTACCAATCTATATCACCTCTATATTTGAAGGACTAAATGTTCCATTGCTAATGTCTGGTGGACATTCATGGAAACTCTCCGTTTTGTATCGAGTATATTGTATACTGCATGTTTTGCCTGATCTATCGTCATCATTTGATGATAACGTTCTATTCGATCTGATTGATCGTAAAAGACTAACTGTTCTTTTTCGTCTAAATGGTATAATATAATATCTTTGAACCACAACAATAAGAGCTCCAAGCCAGTTTCTAGTTGGTTCCGATCCTTAAAATGATCAAACCAAGCTTGGTGAATGAACAAATAGCCTTCGTTATTTGAATTCATTACTTTTTCCATCAATTGTAACACTATTTTTCGTGCTTCGGCAAACCACTCATCATCTTTCCATTCTTTTGCCTCATATATATTCAAATTCATAGCAACACAAATCCGTGCTGTAGAATCAGGGATGCCTTGTTCGATTAAGTACTGTTGTTGCTCAGTTTGGCTTAAAGGCTGGAACTGTATACGCTGACAACGTGATAATATAGTCGCCAACATGGAATCAATATTCTCAGAAAGCAAAATAGCTACTGTCTGACGACTGGGTTCTTCTAAGAACTTCAGCAACCGATTGGCCGAATGCACAGTCATCTTTTCTGCATCTTCTATTATGTAGCATTTCTGAGTGGATTCTAACCCTGTATAAGTGAACTCTTTTTGAAGATGTTCGATTTGTTCCTTTTTAATCGACTGACCATCTGGTTTTATCCAATGGACATCGGGGTGATTGCCCGTCTGTATCCTTTTACATGAATGACATTCCCCACAAGGTTCACTAGTTCCTTCACGGTTTTCACAAAAATAGCTCATCGCAAATAAAAGACTGGCTTCTACTTTGCCAGTCCCTTTAGGCCCGTGAAACAAATAGGCGTGAGCAGTTCTTTGCTTTTCTATGCTATTCTGTAACATTTTTATCGCAATTGGTTGGTTGCTTTTCAATTGGGACCAGGTAGTCATGCGTGTCATCCTAACTAAGCATACATATTCATCAACATTCCCTTAATTTCTCCGATTACATCAAGGATGTCAATAGACTTCTTTTCTTGATCCAATATATCATCTGTCAGCTGGACTAATTTTTCATCAATCGTTTTGACTAAGGTCAATTTACGATTATTCCCGCTGGCATTCCAACTTCTAGTTTGCTCTAACTCTAGCCCATATTGGACAGCTTCTTGTATGAACTGGCGCACAAGCTTTTTATATTTAGCTAGATCTTTAAAGGTTCTGTATTCAGCTAATTTCTCACCTTGATCAGAGATCTGTGATAAGAGCCGGTCCATCTCACTTTCCTTCATCTTCTGGGTTTCTTGGCCCACTACCTGTTGAAAGGATTTCACAGAAGTCGATCGGCTAGAAATATTCTTTTTTGTCGGTTCCACTTTTGAACGTAAATCTTGACCGATTTTCATAACCAATCGCCCCCTCCGTTACTAAAATTGAAAAAATCCTTCTACTGGCAAGACGAAACAAGTAGCTCCTCCAACTTCCACTTTAACTGGTTTCGGAATATACGAATCCGCATTCCCACCCATTGGAGAAATAGGCGCAACCATTTGATCACGGTGACTACAATTATCTCGAATCAACTCTAAAGCTTGGTCCACGTATTCATCATCGCAACCGATCATCAGAGTCGTGTTCCCTTCTTTCAGGAACCCTCCACTAGATGATAATTTTGTTGTTTTGAAATCTCCTTTAGATAAAGCATCCACCAATCGGTTAGAATCCTTATCCTGAACAACCGCAAGGATTAGTTTCATCCTTTTCCTCCTTAGTACTTTTATATATATTATAACAAGTTGTCTGAACTTTTAGCAGTAAAAAGCAGAATTTTTCACAAAAGTGGGCGTCATTTTTTGTGATCTTCTAAAAAGGAAAGCACTTTATTTAAGCATGCTTCCTGGACATTCGCCTGACTCTCGTTCGCATCAATTGAATGGATTCGTTCAGGAAATCTCTTTTTAAGCATGGAATAAGCTTCATATACTTTCTGATGAAATGTTATCTTTTCTAAATCTAGCCTATTCTGTTCTCGCCCTTTATTGGCAGCGATTCTTTCTAAACCTATTTTGGGATCGAGTTCAAAAAGGATTGTCGCATCAGGCATACAATTCTCTATAGCAAACTGATTGATTGTGAACACTTCATCAATCCCTAGGCCTCGCGCGTAGCCTTGGTAAGCTAAACTACTGTCGACAAACCGATCACAAAGGACGATTTTCCCTTCGTTCAAGGCTGGGATTACCCTTTCAACCAAATGCTGACGGCGAGCAGCAGCATACAATAATGCTTCAGTGCGCCCGTCCATTGCTGTATGGTTTTTATTTAAAATAACTTCCCTTATCTTTTCGGAAATTTCTATACCACCTGGTTCACGCGTTTGAACAACATCATATCCTTTATTAATCAGAACTTCATATATGTAGGATAAGGCGCTTGTTTTTCCTGCACCTTCTCCGCCTTCAAATGTTATAAATAATCCACTCACCTGACTAAACCCTTTCTATCGGCAAAAACCTGGATGCCCTTCGATAAGTTTTCACCCGTATATTGAATATAACGATTCTCTTTTAATGAACTTAATATGAATTGCACATGTTTTTCCGTTATCCTCTCACCCTTCATCAAGACGGGTATTCCTGGTGGATAAGGAGTAACGGTTTCAGCAGAAATATTTCCACATGCATTTTTCCATTCAACTCTATGAGTATTCATTTGTTGAAGTTCATGAAAACTATACTCAAAGACTTCAACTTTATATGCATACATATCTCTGTCGTTCATTTTATCATGTATTGGATCGAATGTTACCGATTCTACTAAATTCTTCACAGACTCCATTCGATGAACCGCTTCATCAGATACGTTCAACCCTCCAATGAGCAACAACTGATTGTTCTCAATCATTTCTGGGTAAATACCTTGTTCATGAAAGACTTCCATCATCTGTTGAAGATTAACGGTATCGGAAGAAATCGTTATTTTTAACGGATCGTCTATCGTCTCTCTTATTGGTTGAACCGTGAAGTTGGGGACACTGCTTAGTATCTCCCTACACTGATCCAGCCTTTGAATAGTGTGAGAAACTATTTTGGGAGTAAGTTCAGCTAGATATTTTCTTGATAAATCCAAAGAAGCCATAATCGGATACGAAGGGCTGCTTGATTGGAGCATTTGAAGATACATCTTGGTTTTTTGTTCGGACACTCTATCTGAACATATATGTAAGTTAGAACCCATCGTCATGGCTGGTAGAGATTTGTGAGCTGAATGGACAACCACATCTGCCCCAAGATCAATCGCCGATTTTGGAAAAGGTGCGCCCCACTTAAAATGGGCCCCATGCGCTTCATCAATCAGAACTGGAATATCTTTTGAGTGAGCAACCTGAATGATTTCGGTTAAGTCATACGTGCTCCCGAAATAATCAGGGTACGTTAAGATCACAGCCTCTAGGTCCTGGGTTTCTTTAATCAGATCACAAATCGAATTTGAATCTACATCGGAATACCTTCCCGTTTCACGATCAAACAGTGGTGAAAAGAAGATAGGTTGGCACCCTGCTAATTCGAGCCCATGCATGACCGACTTGTGGCTATTTCTTTGTACAAGAACTTTAGACCCTTTGGTACAGCTGCTCATAATCATAGCCAAATTTCCCACAGTAGTTCCGTTCACCAGAAAAAATGTACGATCAACACCATAAAAATCCGCTGCTAACTGTTCCGCTTCTCGAATAACGCCTTCTGGTTGATGTAGGTCGTCCAATTCTGGGAGTTCGGTTAAATCGTATTTCAGAAACTCATTCAAATGATGGTGGTCTGAGAATAACTCACCATTTTTGTGTCCTGGAACATGGAATGAGATCGGGTTTCTATTAGCATGCTTACTTATAGCTTCGAACAAAGGGGCTTTCGATTGATTCATAGTATGATCTCTCCTAATGCAGTCTATCTTTTCATATTACTATATAAAGATTAGAATACGAAAAAAAAGAAGCTGGGCTTCAGCTTCATTACATCAACATTTCCTGTATTCTATTGGATTTCAATCGATCAATGAAGTATTGGTATTTTTCCTCTTCGGGCGATGTATGCACCATTTCTTGTTCACATTTCGAGCAAATGAAAGTAAGAAATAAATAAAACCCTTCTGACGTTACATCCTCACAAATATTACATTGTTTCATAGATTTGTTAGCCATTCTCTCCACCTCCATCCTCTAGTATGGACAGGTGGAACAAGGTTTATACATAAGATTTATAGATTTCTATGGAAGAATGAATAAATGAATCGCTACTAATGATCCCAAACCGAAGTTTCCTAGAAACCCAACTACGATCGAGGTAACCAAATTGATTGGAATATGCAGACCGAACATTGCTCCAAACACATTGACAAAAAATATTAGTAACGCTCCGATTACAACTTTTATTACTCCTCTAGAAGTCCACTGCATCATTTTCAATGGTGGCCCGAAAAATAAAAGCAAAATGATTCCAGCAAAAAAAGCTAATGCTATTATAAGTGGATCCATTACAATTCCCCTTTCGCTTGTCCTATCAATAATATATGTTGCCTTTAATATCAATAGAACATAGGAAAAGGAATTTATAAGTCGCGTCTACCCTCAAGAGCTTTCGATAGAGTCACTTCATCTGCATACTCCAAGTCTCCACCTACAGGTAAGCCATGAGCGATTCTCGTCGTCTTGATGCCAGCAGGTTTAACTAGTCTTGAAATATACATAGCAGTTGCTTCGCCCTCGACATTCGGATTCGTCGCAACAATCAATTCTTCTACTTCTTCATCTTTCAAACGCTCAATCAAACTGGACACATTGATATCCTCTGGTCCTATCCCGTCCATCGGAGATATAGCACCGTGAAGGACGTGGTATTTCCCTTTAAAGTCCTTCATCTTCTCCATGGCAATGACGTCTTTAGGATCTTGGACGACACAAATGAGCGATCCATCCCTGTTAGTGTCCGTACAGATACTGCAAGGATCTTTATCAGTAATATGACCACACACTGAACAATGCGTAAGCTCGCGTTTTGCATTAACTAAAGCTTTTGCAAAGTCCAGCACGTCATCTTCTTTCATATTCAACACAAAAAAAGCCAGGCGGCTGGCCGTTTTCGGTCCTATACCCGGCAATTTTGTGAAACTGTCAATCAATTTCGAAATTGGTTCTGGATAATACATGATGTATGCCTCCTAGAACATTCCAGGCATATTCATACCCTTCGTGAATTCTCCCATTTTCTCGTTAGTTGTAGTTTCCACTTGTTGTAACACTTCGTTAGTTGCTGCAATAATCAAATCTTGTAGCATATCAACATCATCAGGATCAACAACTTCTTCGTTGATTTCAACATCCGTGATTTCTTTCTTTCCGTTAGCAACGACTTTGACCATGCCGCCTCCAGCAGTTGCTTCAAACGACATTTCATGAAGCTCCTCTTGAGCTTTCATCATTTTCTTTTGCATTTTCTGCATTTGTTTCATCATGTTATTCATGTTTCCCATTCCGCCTTTCATTATTTGTTTTTCCTCCTTAGGAATCCTTAATTTCTAATAAATCATCGCCAACTAATTTTCTGGCCTCGCTAACAAGTTCATCTTCCTCTTGAGGTTGCTCAGCTTCATCTTGTTCAGCAGATGATTGATTATTTAAATAGTCTTCGCGTATGGTTTGCCATTCAGAGTCTGGAACTGGAATGATTGTCAACTTCGTGCCCGTATATTGAGCAAGTGCTGATTCAATCATCTCCTGATTTTCCAATACTAGTGAACAGTGGATTTCATACTTGAAAGAGAGTATCAACGACTGAGAAGATGCTGCCCGTGGTGTACTATCCACTAATTTGGCATGTGCTGGAGGGCTTGATTTTCTTAACCCATCCATGAAGGCTGCCCAATTCTTTTTCACACCTTGAAGCCCTTCTTTCGTGGCTTCAGATAAAGTGTATCTGACTTTCTCATAAGGCACCTTATAACGATTGCCCCGTTGAGGTTGCGGTCGTTTGCTTGGTGTTTGTTGTTGCACTTGTTCTTTAGGCTGAACCCCTTCATCTTTCAGTTGTTTCAGTTCAGCTTTCAGTTTATTGATTTCATCAAGCAACTCTGGGGAAGCTTCTGAAGTTCCCTTTGGTTCTTGAATCACATTAATTTCTTGTAAGTTGAGTAACGCGATTTCAAGCAACACTTTCGGGCTATTCGTCCACTTCATATCTTGTTGAGTCTCATTCAGTAAAGCAATTGCTTTTTCCAACCACTGAGAAGAAATTTTCGAAGCATGTTCCTTGAAAGAATCATCAGGGATGGCTCTTACCATGACATCTTCCATTCCTTCAGCACTATTATACATAAAAAGGTCTCTAAGGAGATAGATTAGATCGTAAACGAAACGACCAGGATCTTTCCCATCTTGCATGCTATTATCCAAAATTGATAAAGCTTCTTTCGCATCATTACCAACTAAAGCTTCTACCATTTTAAGCAAGTTTTCTTGTGCGATCGACCCTGTTACAGCTAGCACATCTTCCATATCGATGTAATCATCATCGCTGAAAGCAATCGATTGATCGAGCAAACTTAAAGCGTCTCTCATTCCACCCTCAGCAACTAAGCCTATATGAATCAAAGCATTTTTTTCATATGAAAAGTTTTCTTCCTCGAGAATATAAGCCATGCGATCCACGATCACTTGTTGAGAAATCCTTTTGAAATCAAAACGCTGACACCTTGAAATGATCGTGAGTGGAATCTTGTGAGGTTCTGTAGTAGCCAAGATAAAAATCACATGTTTCGGAGGCTCCTCTAATGTTTTCAGCAAAGCATTGAACGCACCCGTGGAAAGCATATGTACTTCATCTATAATATAAACTTTATAACTTACTGCAGTCGGAGCGTATTTTACTTTGTCGCGAATCTCCCGAATATCTTCTACCCCATTATTTGAAGCCGCGTCAATTTCAATCATATCTGATATGGAGCCGTCTTGAATCCCTTGGCAGGCTTTACACTCGCCACAAGGTTCCTTAACAGGAGCATGTTCACAGTTGATGGCTTTGGCAAAGATTTTCGCAGCACTAGTCTTTCCTGTCCCTCTTGGACCAGAAAACAAATAAGCATGCGCCACCTTCGATTGGGCCATCGCATTTTGTAGCGTACGAGTAATATGTTGTTGACCAACCACGTCTTGAAAGCGTTGTGGCCGCCACACGCGATATAGCGCTTGATAAGCCATAGACACGAACTCCTTTTAAGTTTCTTCTCAATTATAACTCATTTAAAACCCTAATTCCAAAAAGAAAAAGACAATGAGAAAAATTTGGCTTCTCGCCGAGTCCTAATGGCAAAAGCCTTAGTTTTTCACATACTTTATTCCTTTAACAATGTTAAACATTCTTAAAAGTATAAAATAAAAACTCACCTTTTTAAAAAGATGAGTTTTGTGTGCATATGTACGCCGTGCACCTATCGTTGATGGAGACATCCATAAGCGTTACGTAAGTTTGTAGCTCGGTCCAGGTGACCCTGCGACACACAAGAATGACCGCTTACTGCTGCTTCCTTCCGGACCTGACAGGGTTCACGGGTTCCCGTTGCACAGGACCCGGACGTCAACACTACGCTCTTACGGCAGACCTTAAGATGCCTTCACCTCGGACAGGGATTCAGTCCCACTGTAGCGGATTGTGGGTACAGGGCACCGCTAATTCCCCACCTAGCACGGCAAGAGTTTAGATATAAAAATGTTTTGCGCAATTTGAGCGCATTTACAAGTATATAATTTTTTTATGAAAAATGCAATGCTGAAACAGTAGTAAATTTTGCTACTTATTTCTTCTTGTTGAGCCTGAGTTGCTTGAAAAAATCAGTCAATAATCGGCCACATTTTTCTTCGAGTATCCCTGGATGAATTTCAACTTGGTGATTGAAACGTTCGTCGTCGAGAAGATTCAACAACGAACCTGCACAGCCAGCCTTCGGGTCACTAGCTCCATATACCAACTTAGGTATCCTTGATTGGAGAATGGCTCCCGCACACATAGGACAAGGCTCTAAAGTGACATACATGGTACAATCCTCTAATCTCCAGCTGCCGATTTTCTGATTAGCTTTTTCAATGGCAATCATTTCAGCGTGAGCATCACTTCTTTGCAGTGTTTCCCTTTGATTGTATCCTCTTGCAATCACTTCACCTTGATAAACAATTACAGCACCAATCGGTACCTCTTTCATTTGTTCAGCTTTGCGTGCTTCTTTTATTGCTTCTTCCATAAATGTTTCCATCTTTAATTCACCTTCAACGTTCGTTAATCATATCTATTTAAAGAACAACATACAGTGGTTAGAGAATGCTTTAGAAAGGAGCCCAACAATGGTTATACATGTGGTACAACGAGGTGACTCCATTTACTCACTCGCCAATAGGTATCAGACAACAGTTGATCAACTAGTAGCATTGAATGGTCTCGATCAACCAGAAGACTTAGTTATTGGTCAAGCGTTAGTCATCCCTACCGACTATTATACAGTACAATCGGGAGATAGCTTCTATTCTATCTCGAAAAAATTCAATATTTCATACGAAGAATTAGCTCAATTTAACAATTTAGATTTGAACACGCCTCTACAAGTGGGTCAGAGACTCCAAATCCCGACTCCTGAACCCCGCACCATTACATCCAACGCATATATAGAACCTACTAGTGACCCTGTAAGTGAAACATTGATTCAGTCTGCAAGAGCTCGAGCTGGCTCACTTACTTACTTAGCCCCTTTTAGTTACCGGGTTAATCGCGACGGGACACTGAACCCTCCGCCTCTGGATGATTTCCCTACGATTGCAGCTAATAATCGTACAGCTTTAATGATGGTCATAACCAATTTAGAAGAAGATGGGTTCAGCGATGAATTAGGAAGAATCATCGTAACAGACGAAGCTGTTCAAGACAAATTACTTGATGAAATCATACGTATTGCTCAAGAGATTGGATTTCAAGACATACATTTCGATTTCGAATTTTTACCCGGTGAAAATGTGGAAGATTACAACCAATTCCTCAGAAAAGCTAAGCAGCGTTTATCTGAAAATGATTTGTTGATATCGACGGCATTAGCTCCAAAAAACAGGGCAGATCAGCAGGGACAATGGTACGAAGCTCACGATTATGGGGCGCACGGAGAAATAGTAGATTTCGTTGTGTTAATGACGTACGAATGGGGCTATAGCGGAGGCCCACCTATGGCCGTGTCACCAATAGGACCTGTGAGAGATGTTGTGAATTACGCATTAACAGAAATGCCTGCTGAGAAAATCTTACTTGGTCAAAATTTATATGGGTATGATTGGACATTACCTTATGAACCCGGCGGAGAATTTGCGAAAGCGATCAGTCCTAATAGGGCGATCCAGATCGCAAGAGAAAATAACCAGTCCATTGAATATGACGAGGAAGCGCAAGCCCCTTACTTCAACTACTGGGATGAGGATGGGAACCAACATGAAGTTTGGTTTGAAGATGCACGTTCCATCCAAGCGAAGTTTGATTTAATTAGGGAATTAAATCTGAAAGGAATCAGTTACTGGAAACTCGGCTTAGCTTTCCCTCAAAATTGGGTGCTCTTAGATAATGAGTTCGATATCGAAAAACTAAGGTAGCTTGAGCCAAGATACCACTCTAGTATTCTATTCATTTACAAGTGAATGATAGATTTCTCGTTCTGACTGTTAGATTTCGGGCATTAAGTGATAGATTATCCAATCTGAATGTTAGATAACTGAATCTGAGTCGTAGATTTTTCAATCTAGGTGTTAGATAACTAAAATTAATCGTTAGAGTCCCCTATATGAATGTTAAAAAACCTGAATGATCAGCTGATCATTCAGGTTTTGCTTGTTCTATGCGAATATTCAAATGTTCTACCTTGCTTTGTTCAAAAGCTTCTTGTAAGCCAAATGAATTTATATCACTTTTAAATACTTTACGGTAAGGAAGGCTCACTTCAAATGGTTCATCAAAAGGGAAAGGATCCACTAAGACAACTTCTTCGGATTTCCAATTAGCAATTATTTTTGAATCAATCTTATCGAAGGTTTGTCGAAATCCATCTTTGAACATTTTGTTTTCATCGGCTTTATCTACCCCTGGTTCATTGAGACAAAGATATAACGAAAGATCATCACAGAATTGTAGTAATTGAAAATGAAAATGCATTTCTTTTTGATCAATTTCGCCTATTTCCGGAATCAATCGATTTTGTCTGTCTATTTCCCGGGAAATAAATCGAGAAATAATGGGATCTGTCGAATGGTGGTCAAAGAATGATAAGTAATGCTTACTTGATAAAAGCCCTGCATAAAGCGATTCTTTTTGAACAATGTCTATACCTTTTTCGTAATAGATCACTTTAGGCTCAGTAGGGTAATCCATAAAAGAGTGAGGGGCATCCTTTTCATCATTCCAACTAGGGCTCTGGTCAAGAGGAATCCACGCCCGATCATGTTCAGCAATGGCGAGTTCTACTTGAGAACGTCGATCTTCACCGATGAAATATTGACTTCCCCACCTTTTGGCGAACTCCCCGCTTATTAATGCGTGTTCATGTTGGTCAATCATTATAAAATATTTATCGTACTCTTGGACAATCATATGGACCCTTCCTTCTAATTTGATATGAATAGTTTGAGAAAAACTTGGCTTCTCGCCAAGTCCTAAAGGAGAAAGCCTTGGTATTTCACATAATTTAACCCTTTAACAAGGTTTAACATTCTTAAAGTGTTAAAAGAGCTGAAGCATATTGCCTCAGCTCTGAATGTCATCTACTTATTGAGTATTTTCAATGATTCTCGGTTGAATGCGGGAATGTCATCCGGCTGTCTGCTAGTCACTAGCTGGCCACAACAAACGACTACTTCATCGTCTTTGTAGTTCACTCCAGCGTATTCCATATCAACTGCAATCGACTTAAAACCTGTAGCTGTTCTTCCTTCTAGCGATTTAGCAGTGATTAATAGCTGTGGTCCATGACAAATAGCTAATACCGGTTTGTCTTCATCCATAAAATGTTTCGCAAATTGTACAAATCGGTCATCCGCACGTAATATATCCGGCGAGAATCCTCCTGGTAATAGTAAAGCATCAAAGTTTTCAGGTTTCACTTCATCAATAGAAGAATCAATCTCTATCTCAGCTTCTCCTTGCTTTCCTTTAACTTTTTTCCCTTTTTCTTTTTCTATTGTAATGACCTCATGTCCGTCTTGACGGAACGCGTTTGCAGGTTCTGTATATTCTACATCCTCGAACATATCTGTAATTAGGCAAGCTATTTTCTTAGACATTGAAAAATCCTCCTTCAATTTGTACAAATGTCGTAACACAAATATGTTTTCCCGATTTTTCTCTAAGCAAACATGACTATTCTTCCATTTGGAATTGCTGGAATATACTTGCTCCCTCTAATTTAAAGCGCTGTTCACCTGTCAGATCATTAATGATCTCCATGTTCCTTTGTACTGCAAGCCCTAAGTTCGTTGCTGCAGTTCCGTGACTATGCTCTAAGTTCGTTACGACATAAAAGTGGTGGTCACGCTCTTCCTTGAATCTCAGTCGATAATTCCTTTCAACAGCAAAAAGGTTTTCTTCTTCCCACTCAATTTTGTCCGCGAAACGTTTATTGAACCATTCAGGTATATTCGGCTTGTATCCTGTAGCCAATACAACTTTTTCAGTAGCATACTTAAAGGAATCACCTTTTTGCCACTGTTTACATTGAAGTTCATAGCCCTTTTCTGTTTTTTCTATTCCATTTACTTCAGTTAGAGGTTGAATCGTAATTTTCGATTCTTGTTCACCAACGGAATAGTGGTAAAGGAGTTCATAAATTCTATTCAAAGCGGAAAAATCTATTCCATTTCTTAAAGGATCCAGTGTTTCAAGAGTGTTTTTCCTCTTTTCAAAGTCCAGGTTGTGGAAGTAATCTACATAATCAGGTGAGAAAAACTCTTGCCCCAGCTTAGCCGCTTCTAATTGGAAAATACCTTTAGATCTCGTCAGCCATGTGAGATGAAAATCCTTGTCTTCTCGTTCATCAAGCAGATCTTCAAATATCTCTGCAGCACTTTGCCCTGAGCCGACAATCGTTATATGGTCTGATTTCAAAAGAGTTTCTTTCTCATAAAGATATCTACTTGTATGTAGTACATCTTCATTCGGGAATCCTTCCATATCTCCCAGCACTAGAGGCTCTGCTCCAGTAGCCATGACGATATGTTTAGAAAAGTAACGCTCTTCTTCTCCGCTCTCCCGGTCTTGAACGACAACTTCGTAATGACTATTCTCTTCATCACTGTGATCGATTAAATCAATTACTTTTTTCCCGAAATGGAGACCACTGATTCGTTCTGTGGCCCATTGCAAATAGTGATTATATTCTTTTCTTGGTATTTCTAATTTTTGGTAAAAGAAAAATTTGTATAATCGGTTTTGATCTTTTAAATAATTCATATAGCTATACCTGTTGGTAGGATCCGCAAAAGTCACTAAGTCAGCCATGAATGGTACTTGAAGATCCGTTCCTTCGATCAACATACCAGGATGCCACTCCATCTTCGGCGTCTGGTCGAAAAACAGAGCATTTATGTCCTCCATATCTTCTGTTAATGCTGCTAGACTTAAGTTATAAGGTCCAATCCCTATCCCTATAAAATCATATATTGACTCTTTCATTACATTCACCTTCTCGTTCTAATTCAAGTCGTGTAATGCTTCAATACCCTAGTTCACTTAAAACTTAACTATTTTATTTTTGGATGTTCCTTTGGCTCCACAGAATACCATTCAAAAAGAAGATCCACATCGCTTTGTTCCATTTCCTTTAATTCATAGTGTCTACCACTAAAATTATTTAACACAGAGGTGTTCATATTAGCTAGCCCTTGTTTTTTATGCAAAAAATGTTGCTTTAACTTAAAAGATTGCATTCGCTGTTTCTTTAAAAGCACAGTCGTCTTCGCAAAAACTCTATGGCTGATCGATAAGTCTTTTCCATCGACTGAATAACCTACACTAAGATAACGAAGCCAAGCAAAGAAAGAACTTATTACGAGTAGTGCTAGGGGTATAAAAATCCATTCCAACCAAAAGACCGAGACAACTACACTTAAAACAAGAGGTACCCATAACCCTCTCGCCATATAATAGGGTAAAGCCCTTTTCGGGAGCCCAGTCATTCCATCAGGCATTTGTTGATACTCTGGCAAGATCGTCTCTAGGAATCCAGGGATTTCTTTCTTTTTCATAATTGGAAAAAGAACCGTATGTCCTTCTCCTCCCATCTCCTTAACCCCACCAGCTATTTCTACAAAAATAGTGGCATAACCAAGAGGTTGACGGATGAGACTTTCTTCTATTCCGACAGCTTGTATTCTCTTAAGCGGAATTGTCATTTGCCTTTTTTCAATCAGGCCTCTTGTTATAAAAATTTCATTTTCATACTTGGTGATTTTGAAGTTTCCATAACGAATCATTGTACCTAATATTCCCAGAACCCATAATATAATCAGTAAAAACAACGCCAACCCTATTATGAACTCAATCGTTAACCCTAGGAACCACTGAGCTACTTGGTTATAGAAGCTCTCTGGAATAAAGCGCTCAACCTCTGATAAACCAAAAGCGAATAATGCCAAAATCACTCCGATACTTCCAGAGGTAGACCCAGCAATCAATAGCCTTTTTTGTGATATAGCAATCGAGGGCGCCTCTTCTTTTTCTAATTTCTCATCAACTTCAGTAAATGAATCCGTTTGCTGTCTGTTTTTCAATGCATTTTGTAGCCTGTGTCCTTCGGCAAATGTGACTGCACTCAATGAAGCATCAGTGCCTTCATTGCTTCCTGCCGTCTCGATATCCACTTTCGTCAGTCCGAATATTCGATGAATGATACCTTGAGTCAGATCAATTGATTGAATCCTATTTTTAGAAATATATCTTTTCTTACGAATCAAGATGCCTTTCTCGATATATAGTTCATCATTTTCAACCGTATATTTAAATCGCAACCAATGTAATACACTTGAACCGATCAATAGCATTAATAACAAAAGTACCCCTAAGTTTAAATATAGAAGAAATCCATCCTGGATCGTTAAAACGACAATCGGGATAATCGCTAGATAGATTTGTCGCACGATTTTGAACATCTGAAAGATAACAGCTACCGGGTGAAGTCTTTTCAAATCAAACATCTTCCTGATCCACCCTTGCTAGATCTGAGATTTGATCTCGAAGTTCAGCCGCTTCTTCTTCAAGCAAAGCAGGTATTTCATGAGTGGTTGCAGCAGTTGAAATGGTTAGGCTAGCTAAATTGAACATTTTCAAAATCGGTCCTTGCTTCGTATCGACGTGCTGAACACGAATCATGGGGACCAACGTACGAGATACAATCAGTATGCCATGCTGAATATAAATCTCCTGGTCGAAAAGTTCATACCTCCATCGTCTCCAGCGAAGCTTCGGGATAATAAAGATCGATACTACGGTCAAAATAATGGTTACGATAAGTGCAACCGTCGGGATCCAATAAGGAAAGTCAACGAAATAACTAATTATGTATCCGCCAATCGTAACTAACCATGGAATGAGCATCCATAATATGGCCGCAGTCTTCCATGCCTTGATTGCATCCTTTGCAATCCGTTGTTGTGGTGCTTGTCTCATTTCAAAAACCCTCTCTTTATCAAAACTCTATATGATTAGTACGATTAAATGCTATGTACGGTTGCAATTAAATAGAAAAACGCAAGCGCCCGTTCAGAAACGTAGGGACTGGAGCTAGACAATTATGTGCTATACTTTTCTGTTTTCCTGATAAGAAAAAACCTTGGACGATGAATGATCGCCCAAGGCATGTTTTCATCTATTTATTCTTCTAAGGTTGAAGTGTCACCTTCTGGCAAGCCAAGTTCTCTTGATTTCAATAGTCGTCTCATAATTTTACCACTACGAGTTTTTGGAATGCTTTCAGTAACTTCAATTTCACGAGGTGCTGCGTGTGCGGCGAATCCTTTTTTGACGAACTGACGGATTTCTTCACGTAAATCATCTGAATCTTCATAGCCTTCGTTCAATGCGATGAAAGCTTTGATGATTTCACCACGTTCAGGATCCGGTTTACCGATAACACCCGCTTCAGATACTGCTTCGTGCTCGATCAATTTACTTTCTACTTCGAAAGGTCCTACGCGCTCTCCAGATGTATTGATTACATCATCTAAACGACCTTGGAACCAGAAATATCCGTCTTCATCTTGATAAGCACTATCTCCAGAAACGTACCACCCATTGACGAAATAGCTTTCGAATTTCTGAGGACGTTTCCAAATTGCACGCATCATGGATGGCCAACCTCTTTTAATGGCTAAGTTCCCCATTTGATTCGGAGGCAACTCGTTTCCTTCATCATCGACAATAGCAGCCTCGATACCCGGAATAGGTTTACCCATAGAACCTGGACGAATATCCATTGTTGGGAAGTTACAAATAAGCATCGCGCCAGTCTCTGTCATCCACCATGTATCGTGAATTCTTAAATCAAACGCTTTCATGCCCCAGTGAACAACTTCAGGGTTCAACGGTTCTCCTACACTTAAAATATGACGTAATGAAGATAAGTCATGTTTCTTCGGAACATCTGCTCCTGCACTCATCAACTTACGGAAAGCAGTCGGTGCTGAATACCAAACGGTTACATTGTATTGATCCAAAGCACCATACCATGCATCAGGAGTAAAGCGGCCTCCGACGATTACGTTCGTAACACCGTTTAACCATGGAGCGAAGATTCCATAACTAGTTCCAGTTACCCAACCTGGGTCGGCTGTACACCAATAAACATCGCCCTCTTTCAGATCAAGGACCCATTTCCCTGTCTGGTAATGCTGAATCATTGCGTTGTGGACGTGATAGACACCTTTAGGCTTTCCAGTTGACCCAGAAGTATAATGAATCAACATTCCATCTTCAAGATCGACCCATTCAATGTCGAAATCTTCGCTTGCCTGATCCATTTCCTTATAGAAATCGATATACCCATCATCAATATCCTTGGAATCTCCAACAAGCACGATTTTTTTCAGATCTAGCAACTCATCTTGTGGTACACGTTCCAATAGTTCTGGAGTTGTGATCAACATAACTGCTTCGCTATCCTCTAAGCGGTCCCGAACAGCCTGCTCCATAAATGCTTCAAATAATGGACCTGCAATCGCTCCCACTTTTAACACACCAAAGAAACTTGCGTAAAATTCCGGCGATCTCGGCATAAACATAAATACACGATCACCTTTTTCAATCCCTTGCTTTTTCAATACATTCGCGAACTGATTACTAGAACGCTTGAGTTGATCGAATGTTACGTCTTCTGTTCGGTCAGGCGATGTAAAATGAAGTGCCACCTGATCCTTTTTATCAGGATTTTCAGCATGGCGGTCAATTGCTTCATAAGCTGCGTTGACCTTACCAGTTTCATTCCAGGAAAAAGCTTTTTTAGACTCTTCCCAGTCGAAATTCTCATATGTTTTTTCATAGTCACTTAAATTATGATTACCATTACTTGCCTTTAATACTTTTTCACTCACTCGGCTCACCTCTACTTTTAAAATTGTTATGATTAAATTTTTAAAATATTCAGTTACTACAATTGTATACGACATCATCTATTTTTAAAAGTCATCCAAATTGTATTCATTGTTTTTCCTGTTCAAAAAATATTCAAACATTCCCGCCACTTACTTGAAAAAATATTTCAAAAATAAATCCTGTTGTATGAATGCTGAATTGCATTTTTATGTGGATTTTGCTACTATTTTGACTAAATTGAATTTAATTTTTGAAATAAAATTTCACTTCAATTCGATTTGGAGGTACTATAAATGAAACTATATTTATCGGTAGATATGGAAGGGATTACAGGTTTGCCTGACCACACATTTGTTGATCCAGCGTTACATAATTATGAAATAGGCCGTAAAATCATGACGCAGGAAACAAACCATGTCGTGAGTGCTTGTTTTGACGCAGGATGTCAACAGGTCTTGGTCAACGACAGTCATTCGAAAATGAACAATCTACTAATCGATGAACTTCATGAGAAAGCTGAATTAATAACAGGAGGAGTCAAGCCGTTTGCCATGGTGGAAGGTTTAGATCAGGACCATAATGGTGCTATCTTTTTAGGGTATCATGCACGTGCTGGCCAACCCGGTGTCATGTCTCATTCGATGACACAAGGTGTGAGAAATTTTTATATCAATGATGAGAATGTCGGAGAACTTGGTTTTAATGCATATGTCGCAGGGCACTTCGGTGTTCCGGTCTTGATGGTAGCAGGTGATGATCAGGCTGCAAATGAGGCTGAAGAACTGATTCCCAATGTCACCACTGCTATTGTGAAGCGTTCCATCACGCGGTCCGCAGTAAAATCATTGACCCCAGCGAAAGCAGGAGAGTTATTAAGGCAGCAAGTCTCAAAAGCCTTGGACAACCGTGCAAATGTCGATCCATTGATTCCACCTAAGCAACCGACACTTCGTATAGAGTTTGCTAACCACGGTCAGGCCGAATGGGCCGCTTTTATGCCTGGAACAGAGCTAGAACCCGGTAGTTGCATCGTTTCTTTTAAAGCTAAAGATATCCTTGAAGCTTATCGTGCAATGGTCGTCATGACTGAGTTAGCGATGAAAACTGATTTTTCGTGAAAAACTTGGCTTATCGCCAAGGCCTAATGGCGAAAGCCTTTGTTTTTCACATACTTTAATCCTTTAACAAAGTTAAACATTCTTAAAGTATAAGAAAAGCGTAAGCGCCTTTTTAGAAACGGTGGGACTGGAACTCACCAACCGAGATAAAGGAAACACGGTGAAGCATCAACCGATGTTGACTCATAGTAGGTTTGGGAGAGAAGTCTCCCCGTTTCTAGGCGCTGGAGCTAGACAATAACACGAAACCATTTATACTTTAATACTTGAAAAATGGGAGGGTCATTATGATTTTACCTGAACGGCTACATAAAGGAGATAAAGTCGGTGTAATTGCTCCTGCAAGTCCACCAAACTTGTCCAACTTAAAGAAAGCAATTCCTTTCTTTGAAAATCTGGGACTTGAAGTAGAGGTCGCACCACATGTCGAAAAGGTGCATGGCTATTTGGCTGGCACTGATGAACAGCGCTTAGAAGACCTTCATTCAATGTTCATAAACCCTGAAATTAACGCTATTGTTTGTGCTGGCGGAGGTTTCGGTACCTCTCGTATAGCTGACAATATCGACTTTCAATTAATCAAAGAAAATCCGAAAATTTTTTGGGGTTATAGCGATATCACTTATCTACATACAGCGATCCGACAAGAAACTGGGCTTGTAACGTTTCATGGACCAATGCTCGCATCAGATATAGGAAAAGAAGATTTTCATCCACTATCCAAAAAAAGTTTCGACCAACTCTTCAAGCCTTCTGAAATGATTTATGATGAATCCATTTCTAGGCTAGAAGCAATTAGTGAAGGAGAAGCCTCAGGTCAAATTGTAGGTGGCAATTTGTCCCTGCTCGTAAATAGTCTGGGGGGTCCTTATGAAATCGAAACCGAGGACCGACTTCTTTTCATTGAAGATATCGGTGAAGAACCATACCGTGTGGACTCCTTCTTAAGCCAATTGAAGTTAGCTGGGAAGTTGGACGAAGCAGCTGGGGTCATCATCGGTGATTTCAATGATGCTGAGCCAAAGAAAGAGGGTCCATCCTTTACCCTAAATGAAGTATTAGAAGATTACTTTGCAGAAATGTGTAAGCCTGTCATTAAAGGGTTTCAAATCGGGCATTGCCAACCACATTTCGCTATACCATTTGGAACAAAAGCGGTAATTTCTAGCGCACACAAAACACTTACTATTCAACCCGGTGTCCAATAAGGAGGACAAACATGAATATACAATCGATTGAGATCCTAAAACTCTCCATACCATTGAATAAACCATTTAAAACAGCCTTACGAACAGTTGAAAACGCTGAAACTGTTTATGTAAAAATCACTTGTGAAAACGGGGTTGTTGGATATGGTGAAGCTCCACCGACCCACGTAATCACTGGGGAAAGCTTGACAAGCATCAGCTTCACGATTGAAGAAATCTTCAAGCCGCTTCTTTTAGGAGAACCTATCACTCGAATTGAATATCTTTTGAAAAAAATCAATCAGTCAATCGTTGGTAATACAAGCGCTAAAGCCTCTGTTGATATGGCTTTACACGACTGTCTTGCTCAAATGGCAGGCTTGCCTTTATATCAATTGTTAGGTGGCTATCGTGATCAACTCGAGACCGACTATACAGTAAGTGTCAATGAGCCACCTGAAATGGCTGAAGACGCCCAAAGATATATCAATCAAGGGTTCGATGCTTTAAAGATCAAAGTCGGTAAAGATTTGATTGAAAAAGATATCGAACGTATCCAGGCCATCCGTGAACAGATTGGAACAGAACCTATCATTCGATTAGACGCCAATCAAGGTTGGAGCGTAAAGGAATCTATTTATGCGATCAATCGAATGGAGGACCTAGGATTAAACATTGAATTAGTTGAACAACCAGTCACAGCAAGGGACATTGAAGGGCTACGCCAAGTCACCACAAATACGAATACGCTGATTATGGCGGATGAGAGTGTTTTTTCCGCAGTTGATGCAAAGAAAGTATTAGAGACTAGGAGTGCCGATTTAATCAATATCAAACTGATGAAAGCAGGCGGAATACATGAGGCGATGAAGATCAACCGTTTAGCAGAATCATACGGTATTCCTTGCATGGTTGGCAGTATGATTGAAACGAAGCTAGGCATAACTGCAGCCGCTCACTTTGCAGCCAGTCAGCCAAATATTACACGCTTCGACTTCGATGCCCCGCTCATGCTTTCTTATGAAACAATTGAGGGCGGCGTAGAGTACGACCGAAAGCTTATGAACTTAACAGATCGACCTGGGTTAGGAATAACTAAAATCACGGATTCAAATAAGAGGTGAAAGAAGATGAAACAATCTAATAGCACTACTTGGGTCGTAGATGTACCCGTTGCTACTATATGGACCAGCCCTGATTCACCAAGAAGCATAGACGAACCAGGATTAACAAATCCAATGGATCTTGAAGAATGGTATTCAAGTTTAACCTATGAAAAAAGGTTGGCACTTTGTGATGACAACCTGACACAAAGCCAGTTACTCTTCGGTGAGGAAGTGATCATGGAAGAACAAAAAGGTACCTGGGCAAAAATAGTCGCTATCCATCAACCATCGAAAAAAGATTCACGCGGTTACCCTGGCTGGGTCCCACTTGCCCAACTGAAAGAAGTTCCTACTTCCCAGTGGGAAAAAGAGTCTATTGCACTTGTTACAACCACAAAAACGAAACTTCTAAACACTGAACAGAAAAAATGGATGGATTTAAGTTACTTAACCTATTTACCCGTAATCGAGGTTTCCGACGGGTTTATACATGTGAAAACACCTTCAGGAGAAGGGTTACTAAAAGCCTCAGATGTAACGATCTATCCTTCTTTAACTGACATTCCAAAAGGTGATGGAGGTAAAATTGTGCAAGCTGGCGAACCTTTTATTGAATTGCCTTATTTTTGGGGTGGTATGAGTGCATTCGGATATGATTGTTCAGGATTCGCTTATAACATGCACAAAGCAAGTGGCTATGAAATCCCAAGAGATGCCACGGATCAGGCCCTAGAAGGTAAAAAAGTAGCTCTAGACCAATTACAAATCGGAGATTTAATATTTTTTGCCTATGAAAAAGGAAAAGGGAGAACCCATCACGTAGGAATCTACTACGGGGATGGTAAGATGATTCATTCGCCAAGTACAGGTAAAGGCATTGAAATCATCGGACTGGCAGGAACGAAGTATGAAGAAGAATTATGTGAAGCTCGTAGATACTATGTATAGATATAAAGAAAAAGAGGCATTAGAAGAAATGTCTCTTTTTCATTGTTAATAAATGAGGAAGTAACCAAAAAACAGGCCGATCATCATAATCATAAAGCTGCTGATTAATACCACGGTATTTTTTACAGGACGGAAAGTCTGTTCATTGATTTCATTTTTCTTTTTCAAATAATTAAAGGTTGCAAAACCAATCATGAATAGACCAACGACCACTGATAAAATGCCAATGATCTCAGCTAAAAGATCTGTGATTGGAGCCAACCTAGATTCATTGGCAAAATGGAAATTAACAATCAAAAATCCGACTCCAATGCTGGCTAGAGAAGTTCTCAGCCATGCGAGGAAGGTTCGCTCATTCGCTAGATGTTGCTGTATATAATTTGAGTCGATCGTTTGTTTCATATATAAATCACTCCATGTTTAAGAAAAAGAGACATCTTTGAATATGTCCCTTTTCCTTTGCCTATTACTTACTTACATAACGTGAAACTGGAAGATTAGATATTCGCTCTTCATATTTTTCAGCCCAGCCTGCTTTTTCAACTAGGTCCTTGATTGGCCCTTTCATATTTGCAATCATGATCTTCACATCTCTTGAATCGTACTCTTCAATGATGCGGTCTAACTCATCCAAAGCGATTGCATCCATATCGTTTACAGCCGAAAAGTCTAAAATGACTTTCTTCGTGTCTTCGTTTATTTTCTTAGCTAACTGCTCTTCAAAAAAGGCGATGTTAGCAAAGTATAATGATGCATCAAATCGGTAAATGACCGTGCGATCATACGTTTTGGCATTCGGATATCTATTCAAATTACGATAGATACCTTCTTCTTCTACATAACCTAATTCTGCAATGTGAGGATAAGCACTTCTCCAAATGAATACGATTAGCGAGAAGCCGATACCGACAAGAATACCTGTTTCAATCGACGTCAACAATGTCGCCGCAAACGTGACGATTAAAGTCCAACCATCGATTTTCTTCACTTTGAATAAGTGTTTTGCCTCTTTGACATCAATGAGCTGGAATACAGCGACCATGATGATTGCAGCTAAAACCGTATTTGGTAAATAGTAGAACCAGTCGGTTAAAAACAACAGCGTAAGAATAATTAGAACTGCTGTAAAAATCGCAGCCATCGGTGTTCTAGCTCCAGCTTGATAATTAACCGCTGAACGGGAGAACCCTCCAGTTACTGGATAAGCTGAGAAGAAAGAACCAACGATGTTTGCTGCCCCAAGACCATTCAACTCCTGGTTCGAATTAATGCGGTATCCTTCTTTTGCAGCAATCGCTTTTGCGACAGCTACTGATTCCATGAAACCGACGAAAGAAATCGTCAGTGCTACTGGAAGTAAGGATATAATCGAATCCCACTCAAATCCTGGTAAGGAGAAGCTCGGTACCCCCTGGGGTACATCTCCAACAATACTTAACCCTTGTTGATCCAAGTTAAAGTAATAGACAGCTAAACTTGATAGCACAACAACTACTAACGGACCTGGAATTTTCGGGACGTATTTTTTGAAAATAATGAGGGTAATAATACTCAACACACCAATAAGCAGTGCATAAAAATTAATGTTACCCAATTTCGTCATTGTTTCATACAATAATCCAAAAACGTTTGCACCCTTAGGCAATTCAATTCCTAAGAGGTGTTTCAATTGAGATAACCCAATAATGATCGCAGCAGCAGATGTAAAACCGCTAATGACTGCGTGCGATAGGAAATTTACTAAAAAGCCTAATCGGAATAATCCTAGTACTAATTGAATGACACCAACCATAAATGCTAATAGCAATGCATACGAAACAAATTGATCAGAGCCTGGTTCAGCGAGTGTCGAGACTCCGGAAAAAACAAGAAGCGATACCATGGCTACTGGGCCTACTGCCAGTTGCCTAGAAGAACCTAATATTGCGTATATGATCAGTGGAATCGTCGAAGCATATAGCCCAATGACGGGGGGAAGTCCAGCAAGCATTGCGTATGCCATCCCTTGAGGAATCAACATAATCGCCACTATTAAACCTGCAATAAAGTCTCCTTTGAAATCCATTCCGTTATACCGCTTCAGCCATTCCACTGAAGGAACATATTTACTCAGCATTGTTTTCACCACCCTTTTCATATAAAGAAGGAGCTATTTTCAGCTCCTTCTTTCCATTAAATTTATAACCTCTGAAGTGGGGAGGCGCTCACTAGTTTGTGCTGAACGCCCACCACTTCAATCAAATAATCTGCTTATTTTACTGCACAACGGTTTGGACCAGTTTCCATTTCGCGTTGTTCTTCAAGGTCTGGGGTTTCTTTACCCATGTTTGTGTGACGGATTTTATCATGAGAATTCGGTTGTGGTGGTAAGTTTTCAGTCACCATTTTTCTAAATTCTTCTTCGTCATTCACTTGAAGACCACTGTTTTTCTCATAAAGTACGCCTAGCTTTTCAGCTACTGTACCATCATCATTTTGTTCTTCTAATGAAGAGTAGTGTGCAGGTAGTACCACTAGATCATCTGATAGTTCTTTATATCTTTTGTACAACGTATCACGTAAGTCACCAACCCAGTCGTCTGCCTTACCAGCAAGGTCAGGACGTCCGATTGATTCGATGAACAGGATGTCACCTGACATCAAGTATTTTTCGTCTACGATGAATGAAGTAGATCCGATTGTATGACCTGGTGAATAGATTGCTTGAACGTCGATTTTTGATGAACCGATTGTAAGATCGGTACCATCCACTAGTTTTTCATAATCGAATTGTACTTCTTCTGCATCTTTCGGTGGTAACCAGTACGTTGCGCCTGTTTCTTTTGCGATTGTACGGCCACCTGAAATATGGTCTGCGTGCAAGTGCGTATCAAGAACATGCTTAATTGTTACGCCTTTATCTTTTGCAAAGTTGATGAATTTATCTGTCATACGAGTAGCATCGATTACTGCAGCTTCATCACCAGAAATCACCATATATGATAGGCAACCTTTACCTAGACGTACAAACTGATATAGTTCACCGCCGTTATCTAGATCTGAAACTTTAACTGGCTCTAAGTGTTCACTCCAAGCTTTCATACCACCTTCAAGTGTATAAATGTTATCAAAGCCTGCTTCATCCAATTCTTCTGCTACAAATTCCGATGAGTTACCTTTTGCACAAACTGCTAATACAGGTGTTTCAGTAGGTACATCATCTTTAATTGGATCGATTCCGTCCATTAGATCAAAATAAGGTTTATTTAGATATTCAAAGCTATCACTTTCTACTTTCCAATCTTCAAATGCGTCCTCATTACGCACATCCAATAGGAAAACTTTCTCTTTATTAATTACTTTTTTACCTAGTTCTTCAACTGTCATTTTCTTAATACTCATGAAATATACCTCCTACTGTATATTGTTAGTTTATTACTGCTTAAATATTATTTATTTGATTCTTCTACCTCGCCGTCCCATTCACTCATTCCTGGAACAACGTTATAAACATTTTCATAGCCTTTTTCAGTCAATAATTGAGCTGCATAATCACTACGTGTACCTGTGCGGCAAACCACATAGATCTCATCGTCTTTGTTCAATTCATCCATACGGTTTTCAAGCTCTCCGAACGGAATAGACTTCGCATTTGGAATATGTCCGAATGCATATTCTGCTGATTCGCGGACATCCACTAATGTTACATCTCCGCTAGCTAATTTTTCTTTTAAACCAGCATTATCAACTTTCTTATCATGCTTTTCCTCGTAAGTTTCTTCCGAAGCCTTACGGATATAATGCTTTAATACATCGCCTTCTTCAGTGGTACCAAGGTATTGGTGGCCACCGCGCTCAGCCCATGCTTTAATATCTGTTGTAGAACCTTTGTCTGTGGCCTCTACAAGCAAAACATTACCTGAATCTAGATTTTGAATTTCTTTTCTTGTTTTCACAATCGGCATCGGGCAAGCCAAACCTTTTGCATCCAACACGTGATCTGCTTTGATTTCAGTCATTCGTTATCCCTCCGAATTATTGCACGGAACCTTCCCAGTCCAGCATGCCTCCGCGCATATTAGTTACATTGTAACCTCTACTCTCCAAATACTGGGTTGCCTTTCCACTGCGTCCACCAGAACGACAAACCATGATATACTCTTTATTCTTATCCAATTCGTTCTCGCGGAATTCAATTAATCCTAAAGGAATATGGTCAGCTTCAGGAATTTTCCCTGCAGCTACTTCCTCCGCTTCACGGACATCAATGATGTTCAAAGATTCCCCTTGGTCTAATTTTTCTTGAACCGTTCTAGCATCGATTTCCTTCATAATAAGTGCCTCCTTATACGAATAGGTTGATCGCGCCGTCTTCACCTTCAGCGATATATGCTGCTACGCCGCCGTATTCAATTCCATCTAATAATTCTTCTTCTTTAAGACCTAGTAAATCCATAGTCATGGTACAAGCTAAAATTGTAATATCTTGTTCCTTTGCCATGTCGATCAAGTCTGGTAATGACATCGCGTTGTGCTTCTTCATAACCGCCTTAATCATTTTCGGTCCCATGCCACCATATTGCATTTTTGATAGTGGCAACTTATCTGCGCCACGAGGCATCATTTTGCCGAACATTTTTTCCATGAATGTTTTCTTCGGTTGTAATTTTTCATCCTTACGTAACGCGTTCAATCCCCAGAACGTGTGGAAAACTGTTACGTCATGATCATACGCCGCTGCACCATTTGCGATAATGTAAGCAGCCATTGCTTTATCATAATCCCCGCTGAAGAGGATAATATTCGTTTTCTTTTTCTCAGCCATTTGAGAAACCTCCTTATATATTACTCATACCGGTATAGGTATAAGATATGCGAAAAAATTTTAGCCTTTCTTTACATAAAACGTATAAACGCCATCTTCTTCCTTCATGTCTACAAGTTCGTGACCAGAAGATTTCGTCCATGCTGTCAAATCACTTTTTGCTCCAGAATCTGTTGCTTGCACTTCTAAAATTTGACCACTATCGATATCGTCGATCGCTTTCTTCGTTCTTACGATTGGCATCGGGCAAGCTAATCCTGTTGCATCTAGTACTTTATCTGCGTTCATTTTAAATTCCTCCTAAGTTGTTCTATTATTTTTGTATCACGTTTGATTCTTTTTTAAACCTAATAACTTAACCTTTCTTTACATAGAAAGTATAAACGCCGTCATCTTCTTTCATATCTACAAGTTCATGACCAGAAGATTTCGTCCACGCTGTCAAATCACTTTTTGCTCCAGAATCTGTTGCCTGCACCTCTAAAATTTGGCCACTATCGATATCATCGATTGCCTTCTTTGTTCTTACGATTGGCATTGGGCAAGCTAATCCTTTTGCGTCTAATACTTTATCTGCGTTCATTCTGAATTCCTCCTAATTTTTTAAATAAGTTTTATTTTTTGATACCCTATGGGGTATATTAAACGATAAACGAAAAGCCGTCAACTATTAAATTTCATTAACGGCTTTTGACTAATAAATTTACCGCTTCTTTCACTCGATCTTCAGTATCTATACCTTCTTCATTTGCGTTTTGGACACATTCGATCAAGTTCTCGCTGACGATAACACCGATTGTACGATCAATCGCTGTACGACTAGCAGACAATTGCGTGATAATGTCTTTACAATCTTGGCCTTCCTCCATCATTCGGAGAACACCACGTAATTGACCTTCCATTCGTTTGATTCTATTTTTTATCTGAGTATCGTATTCCATTGGTGTCGCCTCCTTCCTTACTGTTCTGAACACGATTTATTTGGTGTCTGTTTTGATCTTACATTTGTATTATATACCCCCATAGGTATAATGTCAAACATCAAAATAGGATTTTTTTATATTTCCCTTCGGTGGTTGATTCCATGCTATGGCACATTAATTTTTTTGAAATGATTTACGAGGGGGCATTACAGATTAACAATAAAGAAAAACTTAAAAAAGTTCAAATAAAAAAACTGGCGTCCGAAGACACCAGTTTTCAGGGATATTAATCCTCTTTGTGAGAGCTTCTACCCATAGCACCCATATTAAAATCTGCTACCGAGCGCGCACGGACAGGATCTAAGCAAGAAATTGCTGTGAAGTCACATAGGTCGACTTTGATACAAATACCTGTTCTTTGAAATGCTGCAATTGCTTCACCAGGGAAGTAGCTACATACTGTATCTTCTCTTGGTCCTGGAGTACCACCACCCATTGAAACCGGTAGTAACAATTCGAGTGTAGCACAACAATCCTTATCTACCTTCTTAACGCGGTAGATCGGTGTTTGGATACAGGTAAAAGCCGGACGAGTTCCACCGTTATTACTTGTAGTTCCTTGGATCACCCCACTACCAATGAATGGTTTACATTTGCAGTATAGGATGAAAGGAATCGTATCATTACCACTAGTAGTCGTTGGAGATACTAGGTCTCTAATCGACTGCTTACAGCTGACGTCACAGTCACCTGTGCCAGCTACTGCATCTTGTGCCTCTGCAATTTTCTTCACTTGCTTACAGACACATTTGCTGTTTTTACAATCGTCTCTGTGTTTATCGAATTCTTCTTCAAACATTTTAATTTCACCTCTTTTTTTTGTCGTTAATATAAACTATGTAGAGGATTAAAAAGTGTATAGGTATGCGAATAATTTTTTTATATAAATTCAAGAAATATGTTGGAATTTGTCCAATAACTAATGAAAATTTGATATCATGAGAGAATGACTTTCGCTAATGAACGGAGGACTTATTTTGGAAGAACAACATGTGCCATTTATTGCAGTAGAAGGACCGATAGGCGTTGGTAAAACGTCCTTATCAAACAAAATTGCGACCCACTTCTACTTTCACTTATTAAAAGAAATTGTTGAGGAGAACCCCTTTCTAGGGAAGTTCTACGATAACATTGAAGAGTGGAGTTTCCAGACAGAGATGTTCTTTCTCTGTAATCGATACAAGCAATTAGAAGACATCAAGAAGCATTACTTGAAGGAAGGAAAACCTGTCGTTTCTGACTATCATGTGATGAAAAACATGATTTTCGCGAAACGCACCCTTCAATCAGATCAATTTGAAAAATACGAGAAGATCTTTCATATATTAACGGCTGATATGCCAAAGCCAAATATCATGATCTACATCCATGCTAGCTTAGATACTTTATTAGAAAGAATTAAGTTACGTGGCCGGGACGTCGAACAAAACATTCAACCTTCTTATCTGAAACAATTGTCAGAGGACTATGATACGTTTATGGAAGAGTTTGAACGAAATCACCCTCATATTCCTGTCATTCGATTGAATGGTGATGATTTGGATTTCATCAAGCATCAGGAAGACTTGGATTTCATCTTAGAGGAAGTTGAAAAGCATTTACACAAAGGAGAAGTACTGACATGACTCGAAACAATCCATATGGCATCCCAAACGATGCGGTGATTACAATTGCGGGGACCGTCGGGGTCGGAAAATCCACAATGACCCAAGCGTTAGCGGACAAGTTGAATTTCCGAACTTCTTTTGAAAAAGTCGACGGAAACCCTTATCTTGATAAGTTCTATTATGACTTCGAACGTTGGAGCTTTCATCTGCAAATTTACTTTTTAGCTGAACGATTCAAAGAACAAAAGAGACTGTTCGAATACGGTGGAGGGTTTGTACAAGACCGTTCAATCTATGAAGATACGGGAATTTTCGCTAAAATGCACCGAGAGAAAGGGACAATGACTCCAACAGATCACGAAACGTATACGAGTCTCTTTGAATCAATGGTTATGACACCATACTTCCCACATCCAGACTTGCTGATCTACTTAGAAGGATCATTTGACGATGTGTTAGGGCGTCTTAAGACGAGAGGCCGGAAGATGGAACAAGAAACCCCAATCGAATATTGGAAAGAGATGTACGACCGCTATGAAAACTGGATCGATGACTTCAATACATGTCCAGTGATGCGTGTAAACATTAACGACTATGATCTATTCAATGATAAATCTTCACTCGATCCGATCCTTGAGAAAATGGGCGACTTTATTCAGACAAAGAGAGATTTGGTGAGATCTTAAAAAAATTAGAGACCCTATTCTTCTATGAGAATAGGGTCTCTCTTATTATCTTAGCTATATCTAATGATGCATCTTCATTATTTTGTAAATAAAAAAAATGGTTGCGAATTTTCGCAACCATTACGTTTATTTATAAGTTTCAATTATTAATTAAAATGGAGGAGGAGGAGGGATTCGAACCCCCGCGGGCTTTGACACCCCTGTCGGTTTTCAAGACCGATCCCTTCAGCCAGACTTGGGTACTCCTCCGTATGAGCCGTTTTGGCCTGACACTTAAAAAATATACCACAGGATTCGACCCCGTGCAACACCTTGATAAATATTTTAATAATTTAGATTTTTAACCAATGATATGAATGTATTTTTTTGAAATTAAAAGAGGAGCTTAACAAAAAGCCCCTCCTTTATTGTAGACCATTATTTCATTTCAATTCTCTCGAGATTCCCCATATAAGGACGTAATTTTTCCGGAATGGTAACAGAACCATCTTCGTTCTGATAATTTTCTAAGATGGCTGCCACGGTACGTCCTATCGCTAATCCAGAACCATTCAACGTGTGAACGAATTCTGGTTTCGCTTTCGGCTCGCGACGAAAACGTAGGTTAGCTCGTCTTGCTTGGAAATCTTCAAAGTTAGAGCAAGAAGAAATCTCGCGGAAATCATCATAGCTTGGAACCCATACTTCAATATCGTACTTTTTCGCAGCTGTGAAGCCCAAATCCCCTGTACACATACTCATAACTCGATAAGGAAGTTCTAGAAGCTGTAGAATCTTCTCAGCGTGCCCTGTAAGCTGTTCTAATGTCTCATAAGACTCTTCAGGTTTTACTAATTGAACCAATTCCACTTTGTTGAACTGGTGTTGACGAATCAAGCCTCGAGTATCACGTCCTGCAGATCCCGCTTCTGAACGGAAGTTTGCACTATAAGCAACGAATTTCTTTGGTAAATCATCATTAGCCAAAATATCATCACGATAATAATTGGTTACTGGAACTTCAGCGGTAGGAATCAAGAAATAATCCCACTCTTCTAATTTAAAGACATCTTCAGCAAACTTCGGAAGCTGACCTGTACCCGTCAAGCTATCACGGTTTACTATTTGAGGCGGAAGCATTTCTTCATAGCCGTGGTGGTCCGCTTGAAAATCCATCATGAAGTTGATTAAAGCTCTTTCAAAACGTGCACCTAACCCTTTATAAAAAGCGAAGCGACTTCCTGTTACTTTAGATGCCCTCTCAAAATCGATTATGCCTAAGTCTGTGGCAACATCCCAGTGAGCTTTCGCTTCGAAATCGAACTCGCGAATATCTCCCCACTGACGCACCTCGACATTATCGTCTTCTGTATCACCAACAGGTACTGTTTCATGTGGAACATTAGGGATAGATAGCAATAATTCATTCAATTTGTCTTCTACTTCATTCAGCTCTCCATCGATCTCTTTAATGCGGTCACCCACTTGACGCATTTCTTTGATCAAGTGATCAGCATCTTGCTTTTCTTTCTTCATTTGAGAAATTTCTTTTGAAACTGTATTCCTTCTCGCTTTCAATTCCTCAGATTCTTGGATCAACTGACGTCTTTTCTCATCCCAATCTTGGAATTTATCTAGATCAGTCAGGTCTTCCCCTCTTTTTTGCAATTTAGCTTTCACTTCTTCAAAATTGTTTCTTAAAAAACGTTGATCTAACATGATTTTGGCCTCCTTATTATCGTGTATATATTATTTACAAAACTATCTTGTTGTTAACTGAATCTATCTGGGATTTAACCGAATCTATCCTGAGTTTAACTGCACCTATTCAGGTGTTATCCGAACCAATTCTAAATTTAACGGAACCTATCGGAGATTTGTCCGAACCCATCTAGAAATTAACTATACCTATTCCAGATTTAACGGAACTTAACGACGTTATCGTTTGATTCCATTAAAAAACGCCCCTTTTAATGAAAAAAGGGACGAGATATTAATAACCCGCGTTACCACCCTTGTTGAAGTGACAAAGCACTTCCAACTCGGACATGATAACGGCATGAACCGGATCAGCTTACTCTTATTTCGGCTAATCTGCTCCAGGATGGATTCAAAGTTTGTTTTTACTAGTTCACAGCAACCACTAGCTCTCTGAAAAAAACATGACTTTTACTATTTCCTATCGTCGCATTTTACTATCGTTGATTTTGTATTATTTAATATAGCTTATTTTCTAAGCGGATGCAAGTCTCTTTTCTTCCACCATTTGTACAAAGTATTGAACCATACGCAGATCATCTGTCAATTCAGGGTGAAAAGCTGCTGTTAAGTAATGACCTTGTCTTGCTGCAACAATTTTATCCCCGTAGGTAGCTAATACTTCTGTGTCGTTTTTTACCTCTAAAATATATGGAGCACGGATGAATACAGCTTCAAAATCATCAGCTACACCCTTGATTTCAAGTGGTGTTTCAAAACTTTCACGCTGTCTGCCGAAAGCATTTCTTTCGACCACCATATCCATCAGACCTAAGTGATTTCTGTCTGAACCATTGATATCGGTTGCTAATAAGATTAAACCAGCACAAGTACCAAAAATCGGTTTACCAGACTGACCAAATTTCTTAAGTGCTTCAAAGAAATCATATCGATCAATCAAGCGGCGCATCGTCGTACTTTCACCGCCTGGAATAATCAATCCATCCACTTCATCTAATTGTTCTTTTCTTTTGATGATTAGAGCGTTCTTTCCGCAAGCTTCAACGGACTTTGCATGCTCACGAAAAGCACCTTGTAATCCTAAAATACCTATCGTTGTCATATGTTCATAAGCCCCTTTACTCGCTACGATCTGCCATACGATCGTGTTCAGTCAAAGTGGACATTTCCATACCCTTCATCGCAGTTCCAAGTCCTCTAGATAACTTACCGATTAATTCATAATCATCATAATGAGTTGTTGCTTCTACAATAGCACGAGCGAATTTCTTAGGCTCATTTGATTTGAAGATCCCAGAACCAACAAATACACCATCAGCACCAAGTTGCATCATAAGTGCTGCATCCGATGGAGTCGCAATTCCACCAGCAGCGAAGTTTACAACTGGAAGACGTCCATTTTTTCGGATTTCCAACAGTGTTTCATAGGATGCACCGTTTTCTTTCGCATATACCATCAACTCATCATCAGCCATGTGAGTTACTTCTTTAATCTGCTTCTGTACTTCGCGCATATGTCTAACAGCCTCAACTATGTTTCCAGTACCAGGCTCACCTTTCGTACGCAACATAGAAGCACCTTCACCAATACGACGAACCGCTTCTCCTAGGTTACGGCAACCACAGACAAATGGCACAGTGTAATCGTTTTTCAAGATATGAAAAACATCATCAGCTGGAGTCAATACTTCACTCTCATCGATGTAATCAACACCCATTGCTTCTAATACTCTAGCTTCAACAATATGTCCGATTCTAGCTTTTGCCATAACCGGAATGGAAACAGCGTTTAAGATTTCTTCAGTGATTGTTGGATCAGCCATACGTGCTACTCCGCCCGCCGCGCGAATATCTGCAGGGACACGTTCTAACGCCATAACAGCAACCGCGCCTGCCTCTTCTGCAATTTTAGCTTGTTCTGCATTGACAACGTCCATAATGACGCCGCCTTTTTGCATTTCTGCCATACCTCTTTTTACTCGATCTGTACCTACTGTACTCATCAAATAACCCCCATCATTTTTTTCTATATTAAGTGAATAACCCTTTAATACTAGCAAATAAATTAGAGAAAAATTCACCGATTTGTTCAAAAATCAATACGAACCAGTTAGATTTTTCTACAGCAGAAGTGGTAACTATAGGTACTTCAGAAGATACATCCATGTCATCTGCAATATAACCATATTCATTCTCTCCTGAGTAATTAAGGACCATTTTTCCAACTTCTTGACCCTCTTCAATCGGAGCTGTCAACTCCCCATCCTCATTTAAAAGTTCTTCATCCAGTTGATATTCTACTGAATAATCTTCTTCTGTACCTGATTCGATCATCATCGTAATGGATTGATTAGAAGCGATCTCTACTGCATTTTCTTTTCCTTTTGCTACAGGAATGTTGGATTCCTCTTCAATTTGATAACCTTCTTCATATAACTCTTTAGATTCAAAATTGCTGAATCCATAATCCATCAATTTTCTAGTCTCATTAAAACGTGCGGATTCACTTTCCGTTCTCATAACGACTGAAATGAGACGCTGACCATTACGCTCAGCCGTACCCGCAAAGCTGTATCCAGCAAGGTCGGTATAACCTGTTTTGATTCCATCCATTCCTTCATAAGAGAACTGTTCTAGATTTCCCCCTAGACCTGGAAGCATCCAATTGTAGTTGATCATCTCATGCCCTTCAAACTCTTGTCTAGGGATGCTTGAGACTTCCAACATCTCAGGATAATCACTAATCAAGTGGTAAGCTAGAGTAGCCACAGTCCTTGCTGACATTAAGTTATCTGCATCTTGTTCTGTCCCCTCTGGATAATTATCACCTAAACTTGAATTAGGTAATCCTGAAGAGTTCACGAACTGAGCATCTGGAAGCCCCATTTCAGCAGCTTTATTATTCATCATTTTAACAAATTCGCCTTCCGAACCTGCTATAAGCTCTGCTAATGCAATTGTTGTAGCATTATCAGAATAAATCGCCATTGCATCATATAGCTCTTTGACCGTATATTCATAGTCCAAACGCAGACCTACACCTGAAAAAGAATTGTTCGCTGAAATACTATAAGCATATTCGCTAATTTCAATTTTAGTTTCCCAAGTAATATCACCGTTATCGATCGCTTCGTGAACTAAGTACTCTGTCATCATTTTTGTCATACTTGCTGGTGGTAGAGCAATGTCCGCATTTTTCGCATATAAAATCTTTCCACTTTCAGCATCCACTAATATAGCTGATTCAGCTTCAATGTCTTGTGGCTGTGCAGCGACCTGAGAAACTGAAGTGAATAATGAACTTATGTAAAAAGTTGCGACAAAAATCGTCATAACCATCAGTTTTAGAGTTTTTTTCATGTATAAATTTCTCCCATCTAGCATTTTCTCTTTTCCTATTATACATCATTTTGAATATGGTAACATTGGAAATTTCGTCATAAAAGTGAATAAGGAAAAATGAACTATAGTCTACCGGTCTCAACTAACTAAAGTGATATTATCACAACTCTTTCATTGATTCGGTTGTATAGTCTGAAGCCGTAAAAATGGCCATTGTCCGGAAATGGAACCAATGGCCTAACAATCAGTCTTTCATCAAAACTTCGTCTATATAAAGATCACTATGTTCGTTCAGATTAAAAATCTCTTGGGTAGAGTCCAACCTGATCAAAGGTCTGGTAGGATTCTTTTGGTCAATGAAAACGATCGTTCCTGTTTCATTATTTGAGATCCTAACCTTTGTCCCGCTTGAAAAGAAAACGATGGAATCCACTAACGTATCAACGATTTTCATATCTAGCTTCCCAAATTGTCGATTAAGTAATTCCTCAATCACTTTAAATGGCGATTGCTTTTTCCGGTAAAATCTTTCAGAAGTCATGGCATGAAAAATATCACTTACCGCGATGATTTTCGCAAACGGGTGAATCTTTTCATTCATGACCCCTAAAGGATACCCCGAACCATCCAATCGTTCGTGGTGCTGAAGGACGCCAAGCTTCACATTTTTGCTTACATAAGGTAGATCATCAATTAATCGATAAGATAAAATAGGATGCTTCTGAACTCGCTCATACTCTTCCTCGGTAAGTACACCATCCTTGAAATAAAGATGTTTCTCTTCCATCAACATACCCAAATCACTTAGATAAGCCGCCAGCGCAATTTGGAAACGTTCATTTTTATCATATTTCATCTTCTTAGCTAGAAATGCTGCAATAACAGGTGTTGCTACGATATGATGGAAAAAATAATCTTGTTTATTCGTGTAATGGTGCAGCTCTAACAACACTTTCGGAAGATTTTCACCTATTTGAATGAGGGGAAAAAGCAATTCACGGATATAAGATATATTCAGCGTGGATTGCTTATTCCATCCCTCGAACAATTCTTTCGTTTTCTTCACTCGATCGACGTAGTAATCAAAAAACGACCAACTAACTGTTTCACTTTCTTCCTGTTGTTTTTCTTGGTCTTCTTTTTCTATCGCTTCTACCGAAGTATCTACTTTGAATGGATCCCCATTGACTAACTTTGTCGCTACTTCCACATAAGGAACTTGAAACTTATGCAATACGGAAATATGGATCGGTTCTACCACAGAATTTCTCGGTATGATCGGATGAACGGTCTTTCCCATCACATCTTTCAGTATTAAACAACCAGGAATTAATTGCTTAGGATGTACTCTCATCTCGATTCCCCTCTTTGTGTTGGTAAGAAAAATGAACGAAAGGAGTGTTTATTCTTGATCGTCAGTTGTTACTTCATCTTCACTGTCAGCTGCTACTACGTCTGTCTCGTCTTCTTCGTCGTTTTCCTCTTCAATTTCTTTCTCTACACGAGCTACGGTTGCTACTACTTCCTCTTCGCCAAGTCGAATCAAGCGTACACCTTGTGTATTACGTCCTGTTTGAGAAATGGTATCTGAAGCCATTCGGATAAGCACACCTTGACCGGTCATAATCATAAGGTCTTCCTCACCGGTTACTGGTTTCACTGCTACAACCTCGCCATTTCTTTCGTTCAACTTACAAGTAAGAATACCTTTACCCCCACGGTTCTGAACACGATATTCCTGTTCAGGAGTACGTTTACCATATCCTTTAGAGGTCACCGTCAGCACTTCCACACCTGGATTCAATATCTCCATAGACACCACTTCATCGTCATCTTTCAGAGTGATTCCTTTAACACCAGCTGCGGTTCTACCCATCTGACGGACATCCTGTTCATCAAAACGGATCAGTAACCCATTTTTCGTACCGATCATGATGTTCTTCTCGCCATCTGTTAATTTAACTGAAATCAATTCATCATCTTCATTTAAGTTAATCGAACGTAAGCCACCTTTACGAATATTCGCAAATTGTTGAAGTGAAGTTCGTTTCGATCGACCTTTTCTAGTAGTGAAGAATAAATACCAATCATCAACGAATTCATTGATGGCAATCATATCGTTTACCCATTCGTCTTGCTCAACTTGAAGTACGTTCACAAGTGGTAAACCTTTTGCCGTTCTGCTGAATTCAGGTATTTCATATCCTTTGGTACGATACACTTTTCCTTTATTCGTAAAGAAAAGGATCGTATCATGAGTTGAAGTCGATAAAAGATGCTCTACGAAATCCTCATCGTTCGTACCCATACCTTGAATTCCACGACCACCTCTACGTTGAGCTCGATAAGTCGTTGCTGGAAGACGTTTGATATACCCTTTATGGGTCAAGCTTACGACCACTGTCTCTTCAGGGATTAGGTCTTCATCTTCAATAAAGTCAGTACCACCGACTAAAATTTCAGTTCTTCGAGTATCATTGAATCTTTCTTTTACATCTAATAACTCTTCACGAATGATTTCCAGAACTTTTTCGTCATCCGCTAGAATAGCTTTCAATTCACCGATTAATTCCATGACTTCCTTGTACTCGTTTTCAATCTTTTCACGTTCCAAGCCTGTTAAGCGTTGTAAACGCATATCTAAAATAGCTTGAGATTGCTTCTCCGATAGTCCAAAACGCTCCATTAAGCCATCGCGAGCAATATCAGTCGTTTTCGAAGCTCTAATCAATTTAATGACTTCATCTAAATGATCTAAAGCAACACGTAAACCTTCTAAAATATGTGCACGAGCTTCAGCTTTATCCAATTCGAATTGAGTACGACGCACAATAACTTCTCTTTGGTGCTCTAAATAATACTCAAGTGTTTGTTTTAAGTTTAATACTTTTGGTTGCCCTTTAACTAGGGATAGCATATTGATACCAAAAGATGTTTGTAATGCTGTCTGTTTAAATAGGTTATTGAGGACAACATTAGGGTTTGCATCTCTACGTAACTCAATTACAACTCTAAGTCCATCTCTGTCTGATTCATCTCTTAGATCAGTGATGCCATCGATTTTTTTATCTCGAACTAATTCTGCTATTTTTTCGATTAAACGAGCTTTGTTTACTTGGAAAGGAATCTCGTGAACGATGATTCTCGCTTTTCCATTTGCTTGTTCTTCAATATCCGCTTTAGAACGGATTGTAATAGAACCTTTACCAGTCTCGAAAGCTTGGCGGATACCGCTTCTACCTAAAATCTCACCACCAGTTGGGAAGTCAGGACCATAGATATAGTTTTCCATCAATTCTTCTATCGAAATTTCAGGATTTTTACTAACAGCTAAAACCGCATCGATCACTTCACCTAACTGGTGCGGAGGAATATTAGTAGCCATACCAACCGCAATACCTGAAGCACCGTTAACTAATAGGTTAGGGAACCTTGCAGGTAGAACGACAGGCTCTTTCTCCGCTCCATCATAGTTCTCTGCAAAATCGATTGTATTTTTATTGATGTCTTTTAAAATCTCCATTGAGATCTTAGACATTCTCGCTTCTGTATAACGCATGGCAGCAGCCGCGTCACCATCCACTGAACCGAAGTTCCCGTGACCATCAACAAGCATGTAACGGAAGTTGAAATCTTGGGCCATACGAACCATCGCATCGTAAACAGCCGAGTCACCATGAGGGTGGTACTTACCAATAACTTCACCAACAATACGTGCTGATTTTTTATATGCTTTATCAGAGTGCATCCCTAAGTCGTGCATTGCATATAAAATTCTTCTATGTACTGGTTTCAGACCGTCACGTACATCTGGAAGTGCCCTCGAAACAATGACACTCATTGCGTAATCTAGAAAAGATGTACGCATTTCTTGACTAATATTTATTTCTTGAACTTGTGGACGTTGTTGATCCAACAGTCATTACCTCCTAATAGAAAGCCAAAGTGCCTAAATCCCTTTTCAATAGGGGAGGCACTAAAGCTCTAAACATGTGTATCTAAATAAGTAGAATGAATAAAGGTTATTTAGACATCTAAATTTTGAACATATTGAGCATTTTGCTCGATGAAATCCCTTCTTGGCTCCACCTGGTCACCCATTAAGATTTCAAAAATCTGGTCAGCCTCCATAGCATCTTGCAAGCCTACTTGTAATAATGTTCTAGACTCAGGATTCATGGTCGTTTCCCATAACTGAGTCGGATTCATCTCACCCAAACCTTTGTAACGCTGCAAGCCAGCTTTAGGAGATTTCGGAATTTCAGATACGATTCGTTCCATTTCTTTATCATTGTAAGCGTAATAGATTTTCTTACCTTGCGTAATTTTATACAACGGTGGCTGAGCGATATATACATATCCATGCTCAAGTAATGGACGCATATAACGATACAGGAACGTTAGTAATAATGTACGGATATGTGCACCATCAACGTCAGCGTCGGTCATGATTACGATTTTTTGATAGCGCGCTTGAGAGATATCGAAATCTTCACCGATACCTGTACCCAATGCTGTTATGATCGCTCTGATTTCATTGTTCGATAGAATTTTATCTAGTCTTGCCTTTTCAACATTGATGATTTTACCTCTTAAAGGAAGAATCGCTTGGAAATGACGATCTCTACCTTGTTTTGCTGAACCACCTGCAGAGTCACCCTCAACTACATAAATTTCACTGATTGTCGCGTCTTTTGTTGCACAATCTGCTAATTTACCAGGTAGACTAGAAACTTCTAGTGCATTCTTTCGTCTAGTTACCTCTCTTGCCTTTTTAGCAGCAATTCTAGCACGAGAAGCCATCAACCCTTTTTCTACCACTTTTTTAGCTGTCTTAGGATGCTCAAAAAGGAATTTAGAGAACTTTTCAGAAAGAATTTGGTCTGTGATCGTACGCACTTCACTATTACCAAGTTTAGTCTTCGTCTGACCTTCGAATTGTGGATCCGGATGCTTAACAGAGACAATTGCTGTCAACCCTTCTCGCACATCATCGCCGATCAGATTAGGATCATTTTCTTTATAAAGATTATTTTTACGAGCATAGTCATTAATGACACGTGTCAAAGCTGTTTTAAAACCGGATTCATGTGTTCCACCTTCAGCAGTGTGGATATTGTTCGCGAACGAATACAAGTTAGAAGCAAACCCGTCATTGTACTGGATAGCGAATTCGATTGTGATGTCATCCATTTCACTTTCCCCATAAATCGGGTCATGAAGAACTTCACGTTTGCTGTTCAAATGCTCTACATATTCACTGATTCCGCCTTCATAATAGAATTGTTCAGGCTCTTTATCTATGCGTTTATCTTCGATTGATATTTTTAATTTTTTATTCAAGTATGCTAATTCTCTTGTACGATTCAATAGGTTATCGTAGTCGAATTCCTGTGTCTCACTGAAAATTTCAGGGTCCGGCTTAAAGTGAGTAATGGTTCCAGTAATGTCGGTTTCTCCAATTACTGATACTTCGTTTTGAGGAATCCCCCGTTTATAGCTCTGTAAATATTCTTTTCCATCACGATGTACGTGAACTTCACACGTTTCAGAAAGCGCGTTCACTACAGAGGCACCTACCCCGTGTAGTCCACCTGAGACTTTATAAGATCCCCCATCAAATTTACCACCGGCATGAAGCACGGTCATAATGACTTCTAGTGCTGGTTTGCCTGCTTTTTTATGCATATCGACAGGTATTCCGCGTCCGTTGTCGATTACTTTGATGCTGTTATCTTTTTCGATGATAATCTGGATATGATCGCAATATCCTGCTAGTGCTTCATCGATACTATTGTCTACAACTTCCCAAACTAAATGGTGTAAACCTCTTTCACTTGTAGAACCAATGTACATACCTGGTCTCTTACGTACCGCTTCTAAACCTTCAAGTACCTGTATTTGACTGGCACCATAATCTTGTCCTTCTTGTAAATTATCTTCCATAGTCATTCTCTCACCTTCACTTGTTTGAAAACTTATATCAGTAAATTTTCAAAAAATTATTCTTCTATATTCGAGTCTTTTTCTTGATCCAGGTTAATATCAATTTGATCAAGTGTATTAGATATTTGCGCACGTTTGTTCAAAGTCGAAACAGATAATGAGCTGAAATAAATATGATCTTTCGTAATCACGATTGATTTAGCATCATCATAAGCCGCCTCTGATACATTTCCATCCTTTCGTTGATTGAAAATCATCTCTTCAACGATTGTAGAAGAATGGAATAAACTATAGTCAATGATTGAGATTACATCATTGGAACGAATGACATGTTCATCTCCGATATGTATAAACAAGAGAGATCCTCACCTTTCCTCTATAAACCTTCCATCATGAATTCTGAAGATTGATGCTTGATTTAAAGTTTCATGATCAATTCCATCTACGCTAGTCGTCGTTACAAATGTTTGCACTTTATTTTGAATGGTGTGTAGTAAATGTGATTGCCTGGAATCATCTAATTCACTTAACACATCATCTAATAGAAGGATTGGATATTCTCCGACTTCTTGGTCGATAAGCTCTATTTCTGCAAGTTTCAATGATAAAGCAGTCGTACGCTGCTGCCCCTGTGAACCATAGGTTTGTACGTTTCTATCATTCACAAAGAAAAGTAGATCATCGCGATGTGGACCAATCAATGTGGTGCCACGATCGACTTCTTTATTTTCGATTTGTTGAAACTGTTCTTCATAAATCTTCTTTATTTTTTCCGAATCAGCTGTTTCTGATACATCAATCGTCGCATCATACGAAATAGCCAACTCTTCTGAGTCACGTGTAATACCTCGATGTATAGGTGTTGCCCACTCTCTCAGTTTCTCTAAAAAACTGAACCTTCTTTGTAAGACAATGCTTGCATGTTCAATCAGCTGATCTGTATAGACAGATAGCATCGTCCGATCAGCTTGCTTATTTCTTTGTAAATCTTTTAATAAAGCATTTCGTTGCTTAAGAATCTTTTGATAGTGTCCCAGATGATAAATATAGACGGGTTGGATCTGTCCAATTTCCATATCAATGAACTTTCTTCTGGATTGTGGACTTCCTTTTACTAAATTCAAATCCTCTGGGGCAAACATGACTACATTTAAAGAACCTATGTAATCACTCAATTTCCTTTGCTCTATATGGTTTAATTTGGCTTTTTTTCCTTTTGCTGAAAAAATGACTTCTAGTGGAAAGGAGCGATTTCTTTTGAATATGCTCCCCTTTATTTTACCATACTCTCGGTCCCACTGTATTAACTCTTTATCCCTCGGGGTTCGGTGAGATTTAGTGAAAGCTAGCACATGGATGGCTTCCATCAGATTTGTTTTTCCTTGGGCATTTTCTCCGATGATGACATTGATTCGTCGATCAAACGTTAATTGGAGGTGATCATAGTTGCGATACCCTGTTAATGTCAGATCTTCAATGTACATAATTTACTCCTTGTTGCTTACTCATCATTTTTTGCCACACGGAACGTACCAAATTCCTGGATTTCCACCACATCATTCACTTTTAATTTGCGTCCTCTTCGCTGGTCTTGTTCACCGTTTATATATACAGCGAATTCACTCAGAAATAATTTTGTCATTCCTCCAGATTCAACAACATTAGCCAATTTTAAAAATTGTCCAAGTGTTATTTGATCTGTTTTTATTTCGATATTTTCAGCCATTTTTTCACCTACTTCTCCGATTACATTCACTATCTCTATTCTACTAAAGTTTGTCCCTTAAGAAAAGCGTTGTCATCTATTGATTAGAGATAATCTGTGCCCCATAAAAATAAGCTGGATGAAAGGCATCATCCAGCTTGAAATATTGTTGTGTTCTTTTGTTGATTAATCTGATAAAGACTTTAATGGGTGATTAGCTTAGTGGACTATTTGAATATTATTACGTTGATGCCGACGAGTCGAGAGCGGCGGCTCCTAGTCGGCTACAAACGGCCACGTCCTGTGGCCAGCGCCGACACTAGATCGTCCAGGTCGTCAGAACGCGTCCGCCGTTTATCGATTCGTCAAGATCATCAACTGTATTCAACCGTCCTTAATAAGTTCTTACAGGCGTTACTAATTGAAGAATGTGTTCGGTTTCTTCTTCAGGGCGGATGATGAATGGTCTCATCGCTCCTGTGAAATGAATGGATACCTGATCAGAGTCGATAGCTCGAAGTGCATCAATCATATATTTAGCGTTGAATGAAATCTTCAGTTCTTCACCTTCGATTGAATCAGTAACCAATGTTTCCTCCACCGTACCCACTTCTGGTGAATTGCTTGTGATTTCAAGTTGGTTTTGAGCTTTAGTAACTAGTTTTACAATATTATTGCGGTTATCTTTTGCTAATAGGCTTGCACGATCGATTGATTGCATCAATTCTTTTGAGTTTACTTTGACTTCAGTTTTACTTTGGTCAGGAATTAACCTAGATGTCTCTGGATAATTTCCATCTAGCAATCTTGATAGAAAATGGATGTTCTTCGTCTTGAATAGGATTTGATTATCAGAAACACTTATATGAATCGGATCCTGGGTATCTTCTATGATTTTATTTAATTCAGAAAGACTTTTTCCTGGGATGACGATATTAGAAAAAGAAATTCCATTCGTGTCGCCATCTGTTTTAATCTTTCTAGTTGCGAGTCTATGACTATCTGTTGCTACTAACTCTAAATAGTCTTCTTCCAATTTGAAATGAACACCTGTCAGTATCGGACGGGTTTCGGATGTCGATACCGCGAAATTCGTTTGACGAATAAGTGTTTTTAGCAGATCTGTTTGAAGTTCAAAACTATTATCTGTTTCTAAAATCGGTAATTGTGGATATTCTTCTGGGTCTTGTCCATTTAATTTGAATTCAGCATGGCCAGAACGGATAACGACATTGTATTGATCATCAGATTCAATCTCTACTTCACTTTCTGGAAGTTTACGTATGATATCTGGTAAGAATTTTGCTTGAAGTACAACTTTCCCTGGTACTAACTCCTGGATGTATACCATTCCGTCTTCTTCTTTTTGAATGAAAGATTCAATCGTTATATCTGAATTGCTACCAGTTAAACGGACACCTTCAGAAGTCGCTTCGATTTTCATTCCTGAAAGAATTGGAATTGTTGGTTTTGCTGAAATAGCTTTCATTACGTTTTGGATACTATTCATTAATTGATCACGTTGGATGAGAATTTTCATAAGTACCTCCTAAAAATTGAATCGAATTTTGATGAATGCATTTATATATTTTTATTTAAAGAATTTCAGTAATAATAGTAATAGGGCCTGTGAATATGTGTATAACTTGTTTCAGCCGTTTTAACACTTAGTTGTCCACATGTGGATAAGGTGGGGATATTTGTGTATCACTTATTCACACTGTGCACAATTACTATGACTTGATCAACTCTCGGATTTCGTCAATTTCCTTTTGTAATTGAATGTCATCAGCCATCATTTTAGAGATTTTTTCATGAGCGTGGATGACAGTCGTATGATCTCGCCCTCCAAATTCCTCGCCAATTTTAGGTAAGGAGAAATCAGTCATTTCTCTAGATAGGAACATAGCGATTTGACGCGGAAAAGCTACTGATTTCGTTCTTTTCTTAGCCATGAAATCTTCAAGTTGTACATTAAATCGTTTCCCTACTGTTTCTTGAATACCTTTTATCGTGATTTCCTTCGGTTTGGAATTCGGGATGATATCCTTTAGAGCACTTGCTGCTAGAGAAGCATCAATATCCTCATTTACAAGGGAAGAGTATGCGACAACTCGAATTAATGCCCCTTCTAGTTCTCTGATGTTCGTATCAATTTGATTAGCGATATAAAGCATCACTTCATTTGGAATATCCAGCCCATCTGCCTTAGCTTTCTTACGTAAAATAGCAATTCTCGTTTCCAGGTCTGGAGGAGTGATATCCGTGATCAATCCCCATTCAAAACGGGACCGTAGTCGATCTTCTAATGTCGGAATCTCTTTTGGAGGCCGATCACTAGAAATGACGATTTGTTTATTTTCTTCATGTAACGTATTGAACGTATGGAAGAATTCTTCTTGAGTTTGTTCTTTTCCTGCTAGAAATTGAATATCATCTATTAAAAGCACGTCCACATTTCGATATTTATTGCGGAATTCAATTGTTTTATTGTCTCTGATCGAGTTGATGAATTCGTTCGTGAATTTCTCTGATGAGAGGTAAACTACCTTCGCATTTGGGTTATGTTCAATGACATAGTGTCCGATCGCATGCATTAAGTGAGTCTTTCCGAGACCAACACCCCCATAGATGAATAGAGGGTTGTATGCTTTAGCGGGAGCTTCGGCCACAGCTAATGATGCAGCATGAGCAAACCGGTTACCAGAACCGATCACAAATGTTTCAAAGGTATATTTTGAATTAAGCATCGTCTGTTTAGAAGTTTCCTGTCCATTGTCTGGAGGCATTTTTTTAATAGGTTGATTAAACGGTTCGTCTTGCGGTTCTGTTTCTGGAATGATGAATTTGGGTTTTAGAGAGGAACCAGTTACATCATAAATCGTTGAAGAGATTAGATCAGCATAACTGTTTTCTAGCCAATCTCTTGCAAATTCATTAGGAGCTGAAATGATGATCCGATCATCTTCAATTCCTTTTGCCTCAGTAGATTTGAGCCAAGTATCGAAGCTAGGTTTACTAATTTTTTGTTCCATTTGTGATAGCGTCTGGGCCCATAATTCTTCGATGTTTTCCACCTATGTTCACTCCCTTTCTATAAAAAAACTTTTAAGGTCAAAAAGAAACATCACTGTGGAAAGTCTTATGTAGATGAGGCAACGAAATAAATCATTTATCGACATTTTCCACAATCATGTTTATAAATTTGCATACAGCATGTGATTAACTATCCACATTATATCCACACTTTGTGGATAGTTTTGTTTTGTTGAATAGGTTATCCACTGTAAAAACATAATAATCATACCAAATTCATCTCGCTATTTCAATGGACGATTAGACTTATCCACATACAAAACAAGCTTGTTAAAATTTTTTGTCCACAATTGTTGGTTTTGTGGGTAAGTTGTCGAATAGTATTGTGGATATTTTATTGGGGGAGGAAAGTTATTCTATTCACATGTGGATATTTAAAATCACTTGAGATTATGTTATACTTTGCAAGTAAGAGAGATAGAAAAAAGAAAACAACTATTGACATCCATCGGTAAAATTTTATATACTGATTTGGACTGTTTTTTTATGATTAAAAAGATGAACGTGTTATTCAATTCAGGAGGTGTTTGATCATGAAACGCACATATCAACCAAATAATAGAAAGCGCAGTAAAGTACACGGCTTCCGTGCTCGCATGTCGACTAAAAACGGACGTAAAGTTTTAGCTCGCCGTCGTCGCAAAGGAAGAAAGACTTTATCTGCTTAGGCCACTGAATTTCTATCAGTGGTCTTTTTTCAGACTTATATACATAGATCGTTTCGAGCTAGGATGATATACGTTGAAGAAAGCCTATCGAGTGAAGAAGAATGAAGAAATCCAGTATATATTGAACCACGGGGAATCTTTCGCGAATCGCCAGCTGGTTCTTTATTATTTGAAAAAAGATGGTCAAGACCATTTTCGAATCGGTTTGTCTGTAGGAAAGAAATTAGGAAATGCTGTAACTAGAAATCAAATTAAACGTTATTTGAGGGAAGCCTTCAAGCATTTAGAGGATAAGATTGATCCTTCTTACGATTTTGTAGTAATTGCAAGAAAACCTACTAATGAAATGGATTTCCATGGTATAAAGAAAAGTCTGAGTCATTTAATGAAGAGAACTAACATGTTTCGTCAATAAATGATCGAAATTCTTATGGTAATAACGAATATAACAATGGTAGAATACGAAATAGATGCATGTTTATAAAAAGAAAGTTCACGTTCAAGCGTGATTGGTAATTTCGTTAGGAGGAAATGCAAGTGCGTAAAAGAATTTTACTCATCGTTGCATTAATAGGTGTAGCTGTCTTTCTATCAGGCTGTACCGAAATTAATGAACCGATTACACCAGATAGTGAAGGGATATGGAATAAATATTTCGTTTATCCTCTTTCATTTTTAATTACTTATATAGCTGAAGATATTTTCAATCATGGTTTTGGTGCGGCAATTGTCATTGTAACGATCTTGCTTCGTACATTGATTCTACCGCTTAATATCAAGCAGTTGAAATCATCACAAGCAATGCAAATGATTCAACCAGAATTAAAAGAAATCCGTGCAAAATATTCATCAAAAGACCAACAAACACAGCAAAAGCTTCAGCAGGAGACGATGTCGCTCTTCCAAAGACACGGCGTCAATCCACTGGCTGGTTGTTTACCAATCATCGTACAGATGCCGATATTGATTGCCTTTTATCATGCAATCGTACGTACGGATGAAATTCAAGAATATAGTTTCTTATGGTTCCAATTAGGGGAACCAAGTTATATACTCGCTTTCATTACACTGGCAACTACTTACGCACAACAGAAGATCATGATGGCTGGGACTCCAGCTGCAGATAACCCGCAAATGCAAATTATGTTATACTTACTACCAGTAATGATTGGTGTGTTTGCGATTTTCTTCCCAGCAGCATTAGCACTGTACTGGGTCGTAGGTAACTTCTTTATGATTGTTCAAACGCTATTTATTCGTCGACCGATGATGAAGCAATTTGAAGAGAATAATGAAGGAGCGAAGAAAAAGTGAGAGAAATAACGGCTAGTGGTCTAACAGTTGAAGAGGCAAAACAGAATGCATTAGAGCAATTGGAACTAACAGAAGATCAAGTTACTTTTGAAATTATCGATGAAGGTAAAAAAGGAATTTTAGGCGTATTCGGTGCTAAAAGAGCTTATATCAAAGTAACCGAGATAGTAGATCGTCTAAAAGAAGGTGAATTCTTTCTTGAGCAAGTGACTCGAGAGATGAATGCTGAGGTGGAAATCAGAGCTGCTAAATCAGAGGGTGAGATCATCTATGAATTAGTAGGAGATAAGATTGCTCTTTTAATAGGAAAGAGGGGTCAAACTCTAAATGCCCTGCAATACTTGACGCATTTAGTAGTAAACAATAACCAGTCAGAATACTATACGGTTGTTGTTGATGCTGAAAACTATCGAGCTCGCCGAAAAGAAACCCTTGAACAGTTAGCGAATAAGCTAGCTCAGAAGGCTTTGACTTTAGGAAAAGAAGTCAAGATTGAACCAATGCCTTCATTCGAAAGAAAAATCATTCATAATGCACTTCACGACCACGAGAACGTTTCGACCGCTTCGGAAGGAAAAGATCCTAACCGACATGTCGTTATTAAACCTCATAACAAATAATATAGTGCCCGCTCTTAAACTTTGTTAGTTGGAGCGGGCTTTTTGATGCAATAAAATGGTAAATAATTTTGCTTCTCTTTTTCCACAATATATGTTATTGTTTTTAGTTAGGAATTCACAGAAATGAAGGGAGTGAAGGTTATGGAACAAGACACAATTTCAGCTATCTCGACTCCGATTGGAGAAGGAGCCATCGCTATTGTACGCTTGAGTGGTGATGAAGCTTTTTCAATAGCCAATCGTATTTTTTCGGGTAAAGATCTAGAAGATGTAGACTCTCATACGATTCATTATGGAAGTTTAAAGGATCCAAAGACAAATGAAAAAGTAGAAGAAGTGATGGTTTCGGTCATGCGTGCTCCAAAAACCTTCACTCGTGAAGATATTATAGAAATAAACTGTCACGGCGGAATGGTTTCCGTTAATCGTGTCTTACAGTTAGTGCTACGTGAAGGAGCTAGGTTAGCAGAACCAGGTGAATTTACGAAAAGAGCATTTCTAAACGGGCGTATCGATTTATCACAAGCGGAAGCAGTCATGGATCTCATCCGTTCCAAAACAGATCGGGCAATGTCAGTTGCTTTGAAACAGATGGATGGACGGTTATCTCATTTGATTCGCACTTTAAGACAGGAATTGATCGAAACTGTGGCGCACGTGGAAGTGAATATTGATTATCCTGAATACGATGATGTTGAAGAAATGACCAATACTATGTTGGTTGAGAAAGCTTCGTATGTGCAAAAAGAGATTAAGAAAATACTTCAAACAGCCAAGCAAGGGAAGATACTAAGGGAAGGCATTGCTACGGCAATCATTGGAAGACCGAATGTCGGTAAGTCTTCTCTATTGAATGTGCTTGCCCATGAAAATAAAGCAATAGTAACCGAAATCCCAGGTACGACACGTGATGTCATTGAGGAATATGTGAATGTTCGCGGGGTACCATTGCGCCTGATTGATACTGCTGGTATTCGTGAAACGGAAGATATCGTTGAAAAGATTGGTGTAGAACGATCTCGTCAGGCTTTACAAGATGCTGATCTTATATTGCTTGTTTTGAATGGTAGTGAAGAGTGGACAAAAGAAGATGAAGCATTATTTGAAGCTGCGAAAGATCTAGACGTCATCGTGTTAATCAATAAAACGGACTTAGAACAGAAGATTGACATGGAAGCTGTCAAAAAAGCGGCAGGGGACTTTCCGATCATCACGACCTCTTTACTTGAAGAACAAGGAATTGATCGTTTAGAAGAAAGTATTGCCGAAACATTTTTTGAAGGAGAAATTGATAGTGGTGACTTAACCTATGTATCGAACGTACGCCACATACAATTACTCGAACAAGCTGAAAAGTCTCTTGATGATGCATTAGAAGGAATCGAATTGGACATGCCACTTGATCTTGTCCAAATTGATATCACGAGAACTTGGGAGCTCTTAGGCGAAATTATTGGTGACAACGTAAACGAGTCACTGATCGATCAATTATTCTCCCAATTCTGTTTAGGAAAATAAATACGTTTCGAAATATATATAGAAGGAGGTCATCAACATGTATGATGCAGGACGTTATGATGTCATAGTTATTGGTGCTGGACATGCAGGTGTAGAAGCAGGGATGGCCGCAGCCAAGCGTGGAGCAAAAACGCTGATGTTAACCCTTAATTTAGATTTAATCGCTTTTATGCCATGTAATCCATCAGTTGGTGGACCAGCAAAAGGTGTAGTTGTAAGAGAAATTGATGCATTAGGTGGATGGATGGGTAAGACGATCGATAAAACCCACATTCAAATGCGTCTGTTAAATACAAGTAAAGGACCAGCTGTAAGAGCTTTACGAGCTCAAGCTGATAAAGTTCTATATCAGCAAGAAATGAAGCGCGTCATCGAAAACCAGGAAAACCTGACACTTCGTCAAGGTATGGTAAAAGAATTAGTCGTTGAAGATGGAAAATGTAAAGGTGTCATAACTGAAACAAAAGCTCGTTACTTGGCAGACACGGTGATTGTTACTACCGGAACATTCATGCGTGGAAAAGTTCTTATTGGAGATATCGAGTATGAAAGTGGACCTAATAACCAGCGTTCAACGGTTGATTTATCAGAACAACTTGAAGAACTTGGCTTAGAAATGGTTCGTTTTAAGACGGGAACACCACCAAGAGTGAATAGTCACACGATCGATTACTCCAAAACGGAAATTCAGCCGGGTGATGATGTGCCGCGTGCATTTTCATATGAAACTACTGAATATATCACCGATCAAATTCCTTGCTGGCTGACGTATACTGGGGAGTTCACTCATCAGATAATTGATGATAACTTATCAAAATCAGCTATGTACTCAGGTGCAGAAAGAGGGACAGGTCCAAGATATTGTCCTTCAATCGAAGATAAAGTCGTACGCTTCAATGATAAGCCTAGACACCAGATCTTCTTAGAACCTGAAGGTAGAAAAACGGATGAAGTGTACGTCCAAGGGCTTTCAACTTCTCTTCCTGAAGATGTTCAAAATAAATTATTAGAAACAATTCCAGGATTAGAGAAGGCAGAAATCATGAGAGCTGGTTATGCTATTGAGTATGATGCAGTAGTACCAACTCAACTATGGCCTACTTTAGAGACTAAGCTTATTGATGGGTTATTTACTGCCGGTCAGATCAATGGAACATCAGGCTATGAAGAAGCGGCAGCACAAGGAATAATGGCAGGAATTAATGCTGCAGCAAAAGCACTAGATAAGGAAACACTTATTTTAGACCGTTCACAAGCTTATATCGGTGTACTCATTGATGATTTAGTAACAAAAGGAACAGAAGAACCTTATCGACTATTAACATCAAGAGCAGAGTACCGCTTATTACTACGTCATGACAATGCGGATCTTCGTCTAACTGACTTGGGCTACCAAATGGGTCTAATTTCTGAAGAAAGATATGGTCAATTCAATGATAAGAAACAATCAATTGAACAAGAAATAAAAAGATTGGAATCTACGATCATCAAGCCTTCTGAAGAAGTTCAACAGGTAATTGAACAATTAGGTGGTTCACAATTGAAAGATGGCGTACGAGCTGCCGACCTTTTGAAAAGACCAGAGGTTAAATACTCGACAATCAAGCAATTAGTACCTGCAAATACTGAATTAAATGATGAAGTGGAAGAACAAGTTGAAATTCATATAAAATACGCAGGCTATATCAAAAAATCTAATCAGCAAGTAGAACGTATGCGTAAAATGGAAGATAAAAAAATCCCAGATCATATCGACTACGATGATATTCAAGGGATAGCAACGGAAGCTAGAGAAAAATTGAAAACAGTCCGTCCTTTATCTGTCGGTCAGGCTTCAAGAATTTCAGGTGTGAATCCTGCCGATGTTTCGATTTTACTTGTTTATATAGAACAAGGTGTATCACGAAAAGCTTCGAATGAATAGAGGTTGCTTATGGATATTCAAGAATTTGAAAAACATCTGAATCAACACAATATATCATTGTCAGATCATCAAAAAGAACAATTCAACAACTATTATGAGTTATTAGTTGAATGGAACCAAAAAATGAATCTGACAGCAATTACAGAAAAAGAAGAAGTGTATTTGAAGCACTTTTACGATTCTGTCTCTGTAGCATTTTATTATGATTTCAATAAAGAACTATCTGTTTGTGATGTTGGTGCTGGAGCGGGGTTTCCATCGATCCCGCTCAAAATTTTGTTTCCACATATCCACGTCACTATCGTAGACTCATTAAAAAAACGGATCACCTTTTTGAATCATCTAGCTGATCAACTAGGATTATCTGGTGTGGCTTTTTACCACGATCGAGCAGAGAACTTCGGCAAAGATCAAAAGTTTAGAGAAACGTTTGATATGGTTATATCAAGAGCTGTTGCGCGAACATCTGTTCTAAGTGAGTTGTGTCTTCCGCTTGTACGTGTAGGTGGAGACTTTATTATGATGAAATCGGCTAATTTTGAAGAAGAAAAGAAAAACGGAGAGCTTGCCGTACAGACTCTCGGAGGAGAATTCAGCGAGACCCATTCGTTCAATCTTCCAGTGGAAGAAAGCGAAAGAAACATTGTAATTGTCGAAAAAAGAAGAAAAACATCGAAGAAATATCCTCGAAAAGCTGGATTACCTAATAAGGAGCCGATTGAACCCTAGTAGATTCACATTTATTGTGCTGTCGGGCTTTTTAGCCCTTCAGTTACTTTAAATTTCTCTTTATTTACTTAATAGAAATGTGATAAAATAGAAGAAGAGCAATAGACTTCGTATTATTTAGATTAATTTGATGAGGAATGAAATGTTTCACGTGAAACATTTCTTTTTTTAACAAATGAGAGATTTATAACATTGAGACAAATCGAATCTATTCATTCTACATAATTATGAAATGATTGATTGAAAGTGGGTGCTAAATAATGAGTTCCTTGAGTAAATTATTCGGTAAAAGTGAATCAAAATCTGGCGAACAGACTGAGAAGAACAATGAAGTCATGGATATAAAGGTAGAATTGATTCAACCCAACCAATATCAACCTAGAACAATCTTTGATGATCAGAAGATTAGTGAACTAGCTCAAACCATTCATACTCATGGTATGATTCAGCCGATTGTTCTTAGAAAATTGGAAGATGAAGAGAACTATGAGCTTATTGCCGGAGAAAGAAGATGGAGAGCTGTTCAGACGCTAGGGTGGGAGCACATTCCGGCGATCGTCAAAAATATGACTGATACAGAAACAGCATCTGTGGCTTTAATTGAAAATTTACAACGTGAAGAGTTGACTGTAATTGAAGAAGCAATTGCTTACGACCAGCTGCTACATACTCACGGGTTGACTCAAGAAGCCTTAGCTCAACGGTTAGGAAAAAGCCAATCGACCATTGCGAATAAGTTGAGGTTATTAAAGCTTCCAAGTGTAGTTCAGCAAGCATTGTTGAACAAACAAATAACAGAACGTCATGCTCGCGCATTAATCGCATTGAAAGACGAGCAGCAACAAGAAGAGATACTTAAGCTGATCATTGATCAACATTTAAATGTAAAGCAAACGGAAGAAGCAATTCACGAGTTGCAATATCCGAAAGAGGAAGAAGAGAAAAAGAAGCCTAAACCTAGAATGCAAGGGGTTTCTAAAGATGTTCGCATCGCATTGAATACTATTCGTCAGTCCCTGAATATGGTGGCGGACTCTGGTATGAATGTAGAAACGGAAGAAGAAGATTCGGACGATTTCTATCAAATAACTATTAAGATCCCTAAAAAGTAAGAAGAAGTTGAATGTCAATTAACCTGGCGTAAGGATTTCTCCTTTGAAGGCATTTGTTCACACAAGTTTTCCTAGGGGGTTAACCTTACGCTTTTTTTGGTTGAGTAGGTACGAATACATCTACAAATTACTGTATTTGAGAGTTCATTTTATAATTTAGGACTTTTTTCTTTTTGATTAATCTAACAAATAGCTTCATTGCATGATAAAATAATAATATTGAATATTAAGAGTAGGCAGGTGACAACATGGGCAAAGTCATAGCCATTGCGAATCAAAAAGGTGGGGTTGGGAAAACAACTACTGCCGTGAATTTAAGTGCATGTTTATCAAATGCAGGTAATAAAGTTTTATTGATAGATATAGACCCTCAGGGGAATGCAACAAGTGGAATCGGTATTAATAAAGGTGAAGTCTCAACTTGTATCTATGACATTCTTATTGAAGAGGAAGATGCGAAGGCTGCTTGCGTCCCTTCGAATGTACCTAACTTAGATGCAATCCCAGCAACGATCCAATTAGCTGGTTCAGAGATTGAACTTGTACCTACAATTTCACGGGAATTAAGACTACGAAAAGCATTAGAGAGTGTGCGAGATGATTATGATTACATAATTATTGACTGTCCACCGTCTTTAGGCTTGTTAACATTAAATGCGCTAACAGCAGCAGATAGTGTATTGATTCCTGTACAGTGTGAGTACTATGCGTTAGAAGGATTAAGCCAATTACTAAACACAGTTCGTTTAGTACAAAAGAGATTGAATCAAAATTTGGCGATAGAAGGCGTACTTTTAACAATGTTGGATGCACGTACAAACTTAGGTCTGCAAGTAATCGAGGAAGTCAAAAAGTACTTTCAAGATAAAGTATTCAAAGCGATTATACCTAGGAATGTGCGTTTAGGAGAAGCTCCAAGTCATGGGGAACCAATAATATCCTATGATCCAAAATCCCGTGGTGCAGAAGTTTATAGCGACCTAGCGAAGGAAGTGATGGCAAATGGCCAGAGGGTTGGGTAAAGGTATTAATGCTTTATTTCAGGATGTGGACTTCAATCAAGAGAATGTTCAAGACGTTCCCTTAGTAGAGTGTCGTCCGAATCCATATCAGCCTAGAAAAGTTTTTGAAGCTGATGCTATTGAGGAACTGAAAGATTCTATTCTCCAATATGGTATTTTGCAGCCTATTATTGTGAGAAAGTCACTCAAAGGTTATGAAATTGTAGTTGGTGAAAGAAGGTTCAGAGCTTCTAAAGAGGCCGGTTTAGAGACAATTCCTGCAGTTGTTAGGGAATTGACGGATGAACAGATGATGGAGCTTGCTTTATTGGAAAATCTTCAAAGAGAAGACTTGAACCCGATGGAGGAAGCCGAGGCATATGAAAAATTAATTCATGAACTGAATATCCGACAAGATGAGCTGGCTACTCGCTTAGGTAAAAGTAGACCACATATCGCGAATATGATCAGATTATTATCGCTCCCAGATAAGGTTCGTGCTATGATTAATAGCAAAGAAATTTCTATGGGTCACGGCAGAGCATTATTAGCCATCAAAGAAAATGATGAGATGTTGCTAGTAGCTGATAAAATAAGAAAAGAACATCTTAATGTCAGACAAACTGAACAACTTATTGCGCGATTAAACGAAAAGCCTACTAAAAAGAAAAAGCCTAAAAAGAAAGATGTATTTATCACCTCAAAAGAAAGTGAATTAAGAGATACATTAGGAACGGGCGTCTCTATACAACAAGGTAAACGCAAAGGTAAGATCGAAATTGAGTTTTTTGATAGAGATGACTTAGACCGTATTCTTGATCTTTTAGTTCAATCAGAAAAATAAAGATGAAAGTTGGAAGCCCGCCAATGGCGGGTTTCATTTTATACTTCAAGGCCGTTTTTAAAGGGAGAAAGAAGCGATAAATAAAGCCTTCACTATTATGCATCAGAAATGTTTCACGTGAAACATCACGAATACAGCTTGAGGAATAGGTTAAGAATTACAATAGAAATGGTATTATTATATGTAAAAAAGAAAACATGAACTACAGATGAATTGTAAAATGTTCCACGTGAAACATTTGAGTTTTCGATTAAATTATTAGTTATAATGGATGACAAAAATACATAAACAAGGTTCAAGAAGTAGGTGGTAAGATGGAACTTTTAGGTCCAATAGTTAATGGTATAGGAATTATTCTTGGAACATTAATAGGATTGTTTTTCACAAGAATTCCCGAGAGAATAAAAGAAACGATTATGAGTGGCATAGGGTTAACAGTCATAATCATTGGTATTTCTATGGGGTTAGCTTCTGATCGAATCATAGTTGTGTTATTAAGTTTATTAACTGGAGCCATTATTGGTGAAGGAATTGATTTGGATGAAAAGTTAAACCGAATAGGAGCACATTTAGAGGTGAGGTTCAAAAAGCCTGGAAGTAACTCTCGAATAGCAGAAGGCTTTGTGACAGCATCGTTGATTTTTGTTATAGGGGCTTTAGCCGTGCTAGGTGCTTTAGATAGTGGTTTGAGAGGGGACCATGAGATCTTGTTTACAAAAGCATTGATTGACGGTTTCGTTGCTCTTGTACTAACTACTACATTAGGAATTGGTGTTATCTTCTCAGCATTACCAGTAGTATTATATGAAGGAACAATCGCTTTGTTTGCTACCCAAATTGATCGATTCGTTTCTGAGTCTTTCTTAGATATGTTTATAGAAGACATGACATCAACAGGTGGCCTTTTGATCGTTGCCATTGGTTTGAACTTGTTGAAAATAACCAATATTAGAGTAGCAAACCTACTACCTAGTATTTTAACAGTGGGGATCATATTATTTTTCTATTTACAAATACAGAATTGGTTACAGTGATAGATTTTCATTTAAGTCTTTGAAATGTTTTTTCTTAAATGCAATTCAAATAGATAAACACCTCTTGAAATGACTTGTGCTAACTGCATGACATCATAGAGCTTGGTGCTTTGCAAAACACTATGTTCTAAGAACCCTCCAACATTCACATATCCTTTTATATAAATATCACCCACGGGTGATATTTTCTTTTTGAGAGCTGCCCCAGGAAGAAGACCTCCAAGACCGCATTCAACAGAACCCACATTTTTAAGGGATCCAAGAGAAGCATCAATGGCTACGATGAAAGGGGAGGGGGACATTTTTTCAATACTTAATATTGCTTCATGTAAATTCATCGCATGAACTGGACGCTCAAGAGTCCCGAGAACTTTTATGTGTTGCATTCTTTTTTCTTGTAAATTCGTTCCTACTAACGGACCAAGGCTATCACCGGTTGATCGATCGGTCCCAATACATAAAACGACAATTGATTGGGTTGTAGGGACATGTTCAATTAAGTAATTTTTCAATTTTATATATGCTAGGCGATCGTCTATAAATATACGATTATCGTGCTTCCCGGTAGTCGTAGGCATAGTTGGGCCCCCTTGTACATATTTTTAATAGTATATATGTAAAGTGGAGCTTTTATACATGCTGATGGAGGTAACCTATGAAAAACGGATTAAGATGGATCGGGTTAATTATTGCAACTATGATAGGAGCAGGGTATGCATCTGGTAGAGAGATATGGCAGTTTTTCGGCTATGAAAGTGGACTAGCCATTCTAATTTTTGCTGTATTATTTGGAGTTAGTTGTTATGTAATATTGAGTGTCAGCTTTCAGTTGAAATCAGAGCATTATTTACCAGTATTACAATCACTCATAGGGAAGAGGTTAGCACGGTTTTATGATTGGTTGATATTAACCTATTTGTTCACTACTTTATTTGTAATGATTTCGGGAAGTGGAGCAACATTTACTATATTTAATTTTTCTTATTTAACGGGAATCATGATCATTTTCATTCTCATTGGATTGGTTATCCCGAGAGGTATTGATGGTATACTATCGGTTAATAGATTTTTGCTTCCTTTATTAATTGTAGGGCTAGGATTAATTTTGATTTTATTTATCTATCAGGAACATATACACCCGTTCCATGATCTTAAGAAGCAAGGAAACTGGAGTTCATCGATCCCGTTCACTTCACTGAACGTGGCAGCCATTATTGCGGTAATCGGTGCTATAGGAAAAGAAATCAAAAGTCGAACAGAAATTATAGTGGCAAGTATCGGAAGTGCCGTGATACTAGGGATTATCTCGTTTCTCTATAACACTAGTTTAACACACGTTGCTGACCAACTACTAATATTTGAGATACCTTTGTTCGCTATTTTGAACGGATACCCGTTTCAATTATTTTTGATTATGGCATTGTTGTTGTGGTTTGCGATCTATACGACAGCTTTAACTAGTTTATTCGCATTAACCTCAAGGCTGAAAGAGTATACGGATATTGGTGGTGGTAAACTAGGATTCATCGCTTTATTATCTGCTCTACCTTTCACCTTCTTCGGCTTTTCGAAATTAATTGCTTATCTATACCCTCTATATGGTTTGTTGAATTTATATATTCTTTTCGCCATTTTGATTTTCCCACTAACCAAACGCGCACACAACGCGAAAGTCTGATAAAATAATGTATATATATTGGTTAGTTAAGGAAAGTGATAGGTATATGGACGAAATTAAAAACTGGTGGGATGAGGCAATAACTTATCTTATTAATGAGGGAATACTGGCCCTAATAGGATTCAAATTTTTGAGAATTGTACTTATAATCATTTTAGCTATTATTGTGACTAAAGTAGGCAAAAGAATTATTCAAAAGATATTCAGTAGAAGAGATGAAGGTCCATTTCGAATTACTGAAAGAAGAGAACAGACTTTATCCAAGTTATTGGAGAATGTTTTAAGGTATGTTGTATATTTTGTAGCAGCGATTATGATACTTGAAACCTTCAATTTTCAAGTAGGGGCGCTTCTCGCTGGTGCAGGTATCGCCGGACTAGCAATCGGCTTTGGTGCACAGAATTTAGTGAAGGATATCATCACCGGCTTTTTCATCATATTTGAAGATCAATTCTCTGTTGGAGATTACGTTCGAATAGGTGGACATGAGGGAACTGTTGAACAAATAGGTATGAGAACTACTCGGGTAAAGAGTTGGACCGGGGAATTGTTTGTCATTCCAAATGGTAATATCCAAGAGGTAACGAATTACTCTATCTATAACAGTATTGCAGTGGTAGATGTAAGTATTTCATACGAAGGAAAGATTAATGAAGCAGAAAGAGCCCTGGAAGGATTGTTAGAAGAAGTCTTCGATCAATATGATGAATTGGTGACCAAGCCAGAGTTGCTTGGTGTTCAAAATCTAGGGAATTCCGATGTTGTTCTTCGAGTGATTGCTGAAACCCACCCGATGATGCACTGGTTTATGGGTAGAGAACTACGTAAAGTCATTAAAAACCGCTTTGATGAACAAAATATCGAGATTCCATTCCCTCGACTTGTCATGTATTCCAGACACGAGGAAGAGGAACAAGATAAAATAGAAGACCCGAACAAAATTGATGATCGTAAGGAGTGATCCCTGTGGCAGATAAAAATTACGACTTAAATGATATAGTAGAAATGAAAAAGGCGCATCCATGTGGCGTGAATGAGTGGAAAATTATTCGAATGGGCATGGATATCCGAATCAAATGCCAAGGGTGTAACCACAGTGTGATGATTCCAAGAAGAGAATTCGATAAAAAAATGAAAAAAATTATAAAAAAATCAGAGTGAAAATTCGTTTCATGTGAAACATTTCTACAGATCATCCAATTAAATCATCTTTTTATGGAAACAAGGGCTTTAAAAGCTCTTGTTTTTTTGATATCTTAACAGGTTGTCAATTGCTCGATTAATCAATATAATTGATATGACTAATCTTGAATGATTGGGTAAGCACTTAAGGAGTGAAAAATCAATGTCATTAACTGCAGGAATCGTTGGTTTACCGAATGTAGGGAAATCAACGTTATTTAATGCGATTACACAAGCTGGGGCGGAAGCAGCAAATTATCCGTTCGCTACAATCGACCCGAATGTGGGTATCGTTGAAGTTCCAGATAATCGCTTGAATAAATTAACGGAATTAGTAAAGCCGAAGAAGACTGTACCAACAACTTTCGAATTCACAGACATTGCTGGAATTGTAGAAGGTGCAAGTAAAGGAGAAGGTTTAGGTAACCAGTTCCTATCGCATATTAGACAAGTTGATGCAATTTGTCATGTGGTTCGTTGTTTTGCTGATGACAACGTAACGCATGTGTCTGGAAAAGTTGACCCGATTTCTGATATAGAGACGATTAATCTAGAATTGATCTTAGCTGATTTAGAAACGGTCATGAAAAGATATGATCGAGTTGCGAAATTAGCAAAACAGAAAGATAAAGATGCTGGATACGAATTTGAGGTATTAGAAAAGTTGAAAGATGCCTTTGAGGAAGAAAAACCAGCAAGAGCGATTGAATTTACTAAAGAACAAATGAAATTCGTCAAGTCACTACATCTTCTGACGATTAAGCCAATACTTTATGTAGCGAATGTAGGAGAAGATGAACTGCTTGATGTTGAGGGAAATGAGAATGTACAAAAAGTGAAGGATTTCGCTTCTAATGAAGGAGCAGAGGTTATTACTGTTTGTGCGAAGATTGAGTCTGAGATTGCAGAGCTTGATGGGGAAGAAAAAGAGATGTACCTTGAAGAGCTAGGAATTGAGGAGTCAGGATTAGATCAGTTGATTAAAGCAACATATCACATGCTGGGACTAGCAACTTATTTTACAGCAGGTGAACAAGAGGTTCGTGCTTGGACCTTCAGAGTTGGTATGACAGCACCTCAAGCTGCAGGTATTATTCATACAGACTTTGAACGTGGGTTTATCCGTGCTGAAACTGTTACCTATGATGAACTGGTTGAAAAAGGATCGATGGCAGGCGCCAGAGAAAACGGCAAAGTACGCTTAGAAGGAAAAGAATACCTCGTCAAAGATGGCGATGTCATCCATTTCCGTTTTAACGTATAAATCAGGTTAAGATTAAGGGTTGAACAGAAGCATCATATTTGGTATACTTTTTAGATGTGAGTAATGAGATAGAATCATTTACTCCTTGCTCTATGAACCACATAGGGCCGCTAAGACCAAGAGGAGGTGAAGACGGATGAATAAATACGAAATCATGTACATCATCCGCCCAGACATGGAGGAGGAAGCACGTAAAGCTGTAATCGAAAGATTCTCAGGTGTGCTCTCTGACAACGGCGCGGAAGTTGAAGAAGTAGATGAATGGGGTTCTCGTCGCCTAGCTTATGAAATTAACGACTATCGTGATGGATATTACGTAGTTCTTAAATTCACAGGTGATGAAACTGCAATTCAAGAATTCGATCGTTTAGCGAAGTTCTCAGACGATGTGATTCGTCACATGACGACTGTACGCGAAAACGAATAATAAGGAGTGTTTGATGTGTTGAATCGTGTCGTTTTAGTAGGTAGATTAACCAAAGACCCTGATCTACGATATACCCCGAACGGTGTGGCAGTTGCGAATTTCACAATCGCTGTCAATCGACCTTTTTCTAACCAACAAGGCAACCGTGAAGCGGATTTCATAAATTGCGTTATTTGGAGACGTCCAGCAGAAAACCTTGCGAATTACATGGGTAAAGGAAGCATGGTTGGAGTTGACGGAAGAATTCAAACTCGTAATTTTGAAGGACAAGATGGTAAGCGTGTCTTTATGACAGAAGTTGTAGCAGATAGTGTTCAATTTCTCGAATCTAAAGGCTCACCACAGGGCGGACAAGGTTCAGCAAGCGGAAACGCATCAAACCAAGCACAACCACAAAATCAAAACGATAATAGAGGCGGTTACCAACAAGGTCAACCAGCCAAGGAGGATAATCCATTTTCTGAAAGCGGAGAACCCGTTGACTTATCAGATGATGATCTACCCTTCTAAAATCAAGTAACAATTAAGGAGGTATGCTCAATGGCACGTCGTGGACGTAAGCGTAAAAAGGTTTGTTATTTCAAAGCGAATAACATCACGCATATTGACTATAAAGACGTTGATCTTCTAAAGCGTTTCGTTTCTGAGCGTGGTAAAATTTTACCTCGCCGTGTAACTGGAACTTCTGCAAAATATCAGCGTAAATTAACAAGAGCCATCAAGCGCTCAAGACAAATGGCATTACTACCATTTGTAAGCGGAGAATAATAAATGAAATCCTCGAGGCAATCGTCTCGAGGATTTTTTTATGGCATAAAGTATTGGATTTGAAGGTATAGCTATCCCTCTCAGAACAAAACAACCTTACGCATCGAACTACAATAAGTTATCTTCCGTCCTTATACAAACTGTGATTTTTTTATCGAAGTTGATTCACTCCAACCATAAAGGTGCTGCACTTTTCTTGAATTAGTTAATTCAAACTACCGCCATGTTTTATTTCAACTTCTATAGAAGGTTCTATGGTTAGGTTACTGAAGTCTTCTTCCCAGTTCATATCTTTCCACTCATTGTAATGGAAGGCTTCGGCTCTTCTTCCTAAACCGAACACGTCACTATTAGCTTCTTGTAACTTATTGAATATCTTCGTCATATCTTCTTCAAGAATCTTTTTTAAATCATCTTTTATATTAAGTATAGTAGATGTTTCACTTAAGTGATCAAGAGGGTACTCAGAAATTTTAACTGTGAATGTAAAGTCAAGCATGATTTTCTTTTCATCTAGTTGATATTGAATATCTCTTTTGCTTTTCATTACATCAATGGTTATATAATTCAAAAAGTCGTCTTCATGTTCATCAGTGAGCTTGCGTGTGATGCGGGCAGACTTTCCTTTATATCCGCTCATTAGCATTAGAAGAAGTGCTTCATCTGATGTAAGTACCTCTCCTGTAAATGAGCGACCATGGAAAAGTCCTAATCCTTGGTATTTGACACTCTTGCTTTGCTCGTCTAATTCTAAATAAGGCAAAACGAAATCTTGACCAGGCTCAAACAATTCTGCGCAAAGAAGTTGCAAGTTATCGTTAGAGTAATGAGTTGATTCCATTGCTGCGTGAATTAATCCAAGGAAGTACTCACTCGGATTACTTTCATTTGATACTTGTTGACTCAATGCCTCACCCGCTTTTCCTTTAACAATAGCGACCTTTGAATTCAAATTACTTCTTGGGTTCCTATAAAAGGCATCAAGCATAGGATAAATATCTCGTTTCGCAAGCTCCTCACCGATTAAAATCACTTCTAATACTGAAGGATCTATTCTTTTAGATATCATTAAATCCAGTTCATTCCGAAGCGCCAATGCAGTTGTAGCTTTCGTGTTAAATAACTGTATTTCTTCTTCTTGGGCAGATTCCTGACCTCCAGTTACAGAAGGTATAATTACTGAGGTTTCGATATTATGTGAGTCAGACCGATCATAAGCCGCAGTGGTAATTATTTTTTTGTTCTTAAATGGTTTTTGATCCCAGCATCCAGTCAATAAAAATAAACATACTATTAATGAGATGTACTTATGGGAATTCTTCATTACTTGCCCCCCGGACTTAGTTTTTTTCTAAGAATAATCGATGCGACTAAAATGATCAGTGGAAAAGCAACCGAAAAAAAGTAGTCAGCATTTGTAATCCACGTAGTATAGGTCTTCTTGTTTTCAGCGTTAATGGGGGGAATGACGCATATTAAGAAGATTATAACGCTACATACTCCAAGGACCCACCCGCGTTTTTTAGCTTGAATCGTGGCTTTTAAACTTATGTTTGCTAAATATAGAAAAGTCCCAAATGATGTTGCAACTGAAACGATCCATATCGTTAAAAATAATAGGTCAATCCGCGCAACAACAGGCAGCTCAAACGCTTTAAGCATATACAATACAGGCTGAGGGATAAGATCAATTTCGACTGTGCCGAAAAAGGTGAAAGATACAAAAACTGTAAAAGCATAAATGCCAAAAACAAACCAAATCGCTGCAGACATAGTAGCTAGTTTTTGTTTGGAATTTGCACGAACATATTTTGAAATAAACAATACAATGATGAAACCCATAAATGATAAACCCGCACTATGCATTCCTTTTATGATAGGAGTGACACCTTGTTTGCCGATTGGGAATAAGTAGATTAAATCAATATGAGGTAACACATATACTAGTAAAATAACGAGCACCACTATGAATGCTGATAAAAAAGTGTATATTCTAGCGATAACAGAAATCGAGCTTGAAACCAAATAAGTTCCAATAATAATCATCAGTAGGATCAAAACCCAAGAAGGGGTCTCGGGAAGTATCCAGATATTTAAAATTTCACTATATAAGATTAAAACCAAAGCTGAGATCGCTAAGAAATAAATGGTGTACGTAAAGTTGATAATCCTACCGATGATTTTACCGAACGCGAATTCATTGAAGGTTAGTAGATCATCATTAGGAAATCTCTTAGTCAATATCCAAAAAAATATTATGACAATCTGAAGAATCAGACATGCTCCTAATAAAGAAATCCACCCATCTTGCTTGGCCACTGTGTGTAAATCATAAGGTAGCGAGAGAACACCCACACCTATCTGCGTCTGTACAATGAAAAAAAAGAACTGAGACTTTGAAATGTGATGCTGACGATCACTCATTCATATCCCACTTTCTAGAACGACGGGTGATGACACTTTTTTTCGCATAATTATCAGTTGGTCGTCTATTCATCTTAAAGAGTGGTATGCGCACAAAAGTGTCTTTTAAGTCTTTGAGTCTAAAAGGAGTCATAGGAGCAAAATATGGTGTGCCTAATGATGTCAATCTCGCAAGGTGAATGAGTAATGCAAGGAAACCGAAAGCGATGCCTACGAACCCGAATGTTCCAGCTAGTATAATAAGTGGAAAAGTTAAAACCCTTAAAGTAGTACTCATTTCGTTAGATGGGACGACGAATGACGCTAATGCTGTAAGTGCAATGACGACGACCACCAAATTAGAGACCAATCCCGCCTTTACTACCGCATCTCCAATAACTAACCCTCCAACAATACCGATTGTTTGACCGACTGGAGAAGGGAGGCGCATACCGGATTCCCTGATCAGTTCAATGACGATAACCATTACAAGTGCTTCTATTAAAGGAGGGTAGGGGATGTCGTTTATTGAAGCCTTCACCGGTAAAAGTAAGTCTGAAGGAATTACCTCAAAGTGAAATCCAACTACGGCAATATATATAGCGGGTAGTCCAATCGCAATCAAGAAACTGGTTAAGCGTATCAACCGTAAAAAAGTACCTGAAGTCCACCGGTTATTATAGTCATCAGTAGTTTGGTAGAAAGCGAAGAATGACACTGGTGTTAATAAGCATGTTGGACTACCTTCGGCTAAAATTGCGATTCGACCTTCTAATATATTTGCTTCTACACGATCTGGTCTTTCTGTATTTAATAATTGAGGAAACGGTGACATTGGCTCATCTTCAATGAACTCTTCGATATAACCTGGACTGAACAACATATCAGCATCAATGCTTTGAATACGTCTTTCCACCTCTTTGACGTGTTCATCATTTACTAGGCTATTCATAAATACAACCGCAATCTTAGTAGAAGTTTCTGTACCTTTATCGAAATAATGTACAGTTAAATCGCTATCATTCATCCTTTTTCTAAGAAGGTTTAGATTCACCATCAGGTTCTCTATAAAACCCTCATGGGAGCCCCTGACGACTCGTTCATTAGCTGGTTCATCTACATTCCGGTTATTACTGTCTGTAACAGGAATAATTTTGATTTCCGCAACATGGTCTTTTAACAATAACGTATGACCCATTAATAATGAGTTGCAAGCCCTGTACAGATCATGTGAAACTCTTGCAGGAGACAAATCAAATGTATCTAGGTTTTGACTGAGTTCTATCGGCTTAAATATCCGGTCTTGCATTTTATCTTGATCAACTAAAGATTCGAAATAAATAAGTGTAGCATCAATTTTTTTGATTTTCCTGACCTTCAAATCATCCGAGTTATTGAATTCATTAACGATAAAGTCTATATTTTTATCTAAAGATCGGGTGACTTTTATTGAAGGTCTTTCGGTACGTGGTTTTTGTGCAGAATTAGGTTTTTGGTTGTTTCTTCTCTTGAAAAACATAACGACACACCTTCTTTTCATGTGCGATTAGTATGCTTCAATGATGGCAAATTTATTATTAATTACCTGTATAAAACTCCAAGTAATGAATTCCTTTCACAACTTATCTTTAGTTGGTAGAATAGAGAAAGGTCTATGAAGAGAAGAAGAAGGTGCAAAATAAAGATGAATCAATCGAAACAATTAACTGAAGGTGCTGTATTTGCTGCTATCTTCATCGTTATTCTGACAATGACGTTTTTTATACCATTATCAAAAATAGTCACGATATTTTTACTACCAGTGCCTTTCGTTATATATACAGCCAGGCATGGTTGGAAACCTGCCGTCATAGTATTCATTGTTGCTATGTTGATCGGGGCAATTTTGCTATCGGTAGTTTCGATCCCATTTACATTATTTATGGGGCTAGGCGGGATTGCGATCGGTTCTGCAATTAATGAACAGAGAAAAGCCTACGAAACGTGGGCGAGGGGAACATTGGGCTTTACATTAGGTTTAGCATTGATTTATGTGTTCACTCAATTCTTTTTAAATATCAACTGGATGGAAGAGATCCGGCGAGCCCTTGAACGTTCATTCGAAACCTTGCAAGTTCTTTTTGAACAAGTGGGTCAGACCGTTGACGAAGAAACATTAGAAATCGTCAGAGATCAAATGGAAAGTTTCGTTTACCTGATACCTACGGGGATTGTCATCATAGGGGTGGCATTTGCTTTCATTACTCAGTGGATTAGTTACCGTATTCTTAATCGTTTACATAAAGAGAAGAACTCTTTTCCACCTTTCAAAGATTTTCGTCTGCCTACATCCATCATATGGATTTATTTTGCTGGAATCATCCTGACGTGGATATATACTGAACCAACTGATAGCCTGTATTTGGTTGCAACGAATGTCTACACTTTGGCAGGCTTATTAATAGTGATCCAAGGGTTATCCTTTGCCTTTTTCTTTACGAATTACAAGAAATGGTCTAAAGCGATACCGATCACTTTAACGGTTTTATTTGTTCTATTTCCTTTTTTGTTACTTTATCCATTCCGAATTTTAGGTATAATTGATTTAGGCTTTCAACTTAGGGATCGACTGGTCTCTAAGAAATAAATGTATGATAAATATCGTCAATCTGTCGGGAGATGACATGAATGAACGACATCAAACAATTAATCTTAAATAAAAATATGTGGGTCTTATATGTACTATCCACCGTACTCACAGCTATTGTTATCTATTATCACTGGGTCATCGGTTCGTTACTAGCGGTGGTCCTGGCACTACTTATCTTCTTTTCTTTGAGAACAGAGGAACGGCTGCGTAAGCGTACGGAGGATTATATAACCACTTTATCTTACCGAGTTAAAAAGGTAGGAGAGGAAGCTCTTTTAGAGATGCCTTTTGGTATCGTGCTGTTTAATGAAGATTACCAAATCGAGTGGGCCAATCCATATATGAATAAATATATGGATGGTGATAAGACTCTAATCGGTGAACCTTTATCAGAGGTCTCGGAAGAGATTATTTCAGCCATTAATGATGGATTTGAGGAGTACTGGATCGGTCTTGGTGAAGAGAGATTTCAGGTCATCATTAAAAAAGAAGAGCGACTCATTTATTTCTTTGACCGGACCAAACAGATTGAACTCGAAAATCGTTATCATAATGAAGAAACGATTCTAGCTGTCATCTTTTTAGACAATTATGAAGAGTTGACCCAAGCGATGGATGACACTTCAAAAAGTCAAATGAACTCAGAAGTGACCTCCATTTTGAATGGTTGGTCAAATGATTATGGAATATATATGAAGCGAATTTCACAAGAACGTTTCTTGGCTGTCATGAGTAAAGAGATTCTGACTCATCTCGAGAAGACGAAATTTGAGATTTTGGATGAAGTCAGAGAATTGATTTCAGATAAAAATGTACCTCTTACATTGAGTATCGGTATTGGTAAAGGCACCGCGGATTTGCCTGAACTTGGTGAATTAGCACAGTCGAGCTTGGACTTAGCTCTTGGGCGCGGTGGTGACCAGGTTGCCATTAAAGATGAAGAGGGGAAAGTTAAATTCTACGGTGGTAAGACGAATCCTATGGAGAAGAGGACTAGAGTCCGTGCTCGAGTCATCTCTCATGCATTAAGAGAGTTAGTGCGTGAAAGTGAAAAAGTCCTGATTATGGGCCACCATACGCCTGATATGGATTCAATCGGAGCTTCTATCGGTATTTTGAAACTAGCTCAACAGAACGATAAAGAAGGTTATGTGGTCTTTGACCCTGATGGAGTCAATACTGGGGTTCAACGCTTAATGGATGCCATTGATGATGACGTATCGATCGCTCAGTGGTTTGTGACTCCAGAACAGTCGATGGATATGGTTACTAAGAATACGCTTGTAGTAGTCGTGGACACTCATAAACCTTCGCTGGTCATGGAAGATCGATTACTCACGAAGACAGAACATGTAGTGGTGATCGACCACCATAGACGTGCTGAAGAATTCATTAATGATCCGACGCTTGTGTACATGGAGCCTTATGCTTCATCAACTGCAGAGCTCGTGACTGAATTGCTTCAGTATCAAGATGGGCCACTTAAATTGAATACACTAGAAGCGACTTCGTTACTAGCAGGAATCACGGTAGATACGAAGTCATTCACCTTGAGAACAGGTTCAAGAACTTTTGATGCAGCTTCTTACTTACGTTCTAAAGGTGCAGATACAGTCCTAGTTCAGCAACTGCTTAAAGAAGATATTGATGTTTACGTCAGAAGAAGTGAATTGATTAAAAATACAACGCAATATACAGAAGGAATTGCCATCGCTAAAGGCGTAGAGGGAGAAACATACGGAGCGATTATTATCGCCCAGGCTGCCGATACTTTACTCACCATGAGTGGAGTCAAAGCTTCTTTCGTTATTTCTGAAAGAAAAGATGGAAAGATCGGTGTGAGTGCACGTTCTCTTGGAGAAGTGAATGTTCAAGTGATCATGGAGAAAATGAACGGGGGCGGCCACTTGACGAATGCGGCTACCCAATTAGAAGATACAACGATTGATCAAGTGGAAGAACAATTAAGAGATATCATTGAGGATTATTTAGAAGGGGGAGACAATTCATGAAAGTAATTTTCACTAAGGACGTTAAAGGTAAAGGGAAAAAAGGCGAAGTGAAGAATGTTTCCGAAGGCTATGCAAGAAACTACTTGCTTAAAAATAATTTAGCTGTCGAAGCTTCTGCAGGGAATATGAAGCAACTAGAGGGCGAACAAAGAAAAAAAGAAGAGGAGAAACAGGCAGAGTTAGATCGAGCAAAAGAACTTAAGAAGGAAATTGAAAATCTGACCGTTCAACTGACAGCGAAATCCGGAAAAGAAGGCCGACTGTTTGGTTCAATCACAAGCAAGCAAATTGCTGAAGAGTTGAAGAAGTCTCATAACATCAAAGTGGACAAGCGGAAAATCGAACTAGATGATCCTATCCGTTCTCTTGGTTATACAGATGTACCAGTAAAAATTCACAACGATGTGATTGCAACAATGAAGGTACATGTAAAAGAAGTTTAATCGTTCCAATCATAAAGGAGGACACGATGTGGCAGAATTTGAAAACGACCGAACCCCACCCCATAATATAGAGGCGGAACAGTCGGTTTTAGGGGCGGTTTTCTTAGAGCCGAACGCAATAGTTTCTGCTTCAGAAATCCTGGAAGCAGATGATTTTTATAGAATCAGTCACCAAAGATTATTCGAGACAATGGTCCGTTTAACAGATAAAGGTGAACCGATCGATCTAGTTACGATCACCACTGAGCTGAGTGATCTTCAAATATTGGATGAAGTAGGCGGGGTTTCTTACCTTACGGATATTGCGAACTCAGTGCCTACTGCAGCTAACATCGAATATTACGCGAGAATCGTCCAAGAAAAATCGATGCTCCGCAGAATCATTTCAGCTGCTACCAATATCGTTACTAACACATATGAAGAGAGTGAAGAGGTAGAAGATGTTTTAGATTATGCTGAGAAGACGATGCTTGATGTCTCTCAAAGTAAAACATCCAGTAAATTCCGTAATATCAAAGACGTCTTGATCAATGTTTACGATAACATTGAACAGCTGCATCACCATGATGAGGATGTAACAGGTGTACCTACAGGATATAAAGATTTAGATCATATTACCTCAGGCTTTCAGAAAAATGATTTGATTATCATTGCAGCCCGACCATCTGTAGGTAAGACGGCATTTGCGTTGAACATCTCTCAGAACGTGGCAGTGAATGCTCAAGAGAACGTAGCCATATTCAGCTTGGAGATGGGTGCAGAACAACTCGTCATGCGTATGCTATGTGCTGAAGGTAACATTGATGCACAAAGACTTAGAACGGGTAGTTTACAGTCAGAAGACTGGGGCAAACTGACGATGGCTATGGGTAGCTTGTCGGACGCTGGTATTTTTATTGATGATACACCAGGTGTAAAAGTGAATGAGATCCGTTCGAAATGCCGCCGTTTGAAACAAGAACAAGGCATTGGCATGGTTATGATCGACTATCTCCAACTAATACAGGGAAGCGGTAATAGTCGGGAAAATAGACAGCAAGAGGTATCAGAAATCTCTCGTCAGTTAAAAGCCCTGGCAAGGGAACTTGAAGTTCCTGTTGTTGCATTGTCTCAGTTGTCCCGTGGTGTGGAACAGAGACAAGATAAACGTCCAATGATGTCAGACTTACGTGAGTCCGGGAGTATCGAGCAGGACGCAGATATCATCGGATTCTTATACCGCGATGACTATTACGATGATGAATCTGAGAATGAGAATATTATCGAGATCATCATAGCTAAACAACGTAATGGACCTATAGGAACAGTAGAATTAGCCTTTGTGAAGGAATATAATAAGTTTGTTGATTTAGACAGGAGATACGGGGAAGCAGATGTACCGCCTGCTTAGCGATGATTGTCTAAGATTAAAGCCCGCTTAAAATAGCGGGTTTTTGTATGGATTTAATAAATTCTAACCAAGTTAAAAATCGTACAAATACATATATTTCTTATATAATGTTCGTTTTTTGCATTGAATAAATGGCTCAAGACTGGTAGTATATGAATGTATTTTGTTAATTGATAACAATGATAGTAAATAGATAGTGAATATATAGGAGGGTCAATCATGACGACCGCTGTAGTAGTTGGTACACAATGGGGAGACGAAGGTAAAGGTAAAATAACTGATTTCCTGGCTAAACAAGCAAAAGTGATTGCTAGATATCAAGGGGGAGACAATGCAGGACATACGATCCAATTCGATGGAGAAACCTATAAACTCCACCTTATTCCATCAGGCATTTTCAACCCAGACAAACTATGTATCTTAGGTAATGGAATGGTGATCAACCCGAAAGCGTTATTAAAAGAAATGGACTATATAAAGGGGCATGACTTGTCCATCGCCCACTTAAGAATCAGTGAAAGAGCTCAAGTAATCATGCCTTATCATATTGAGTTGGATCGTTTACAAGAAGAATCCAAAGGAAAAGATAAACAAATTGGAACGACCAAAAAAGGGATTGGCCCTGCTTATGCTGATAAAGTCAACCGCTTAGGAATTCGTATGGCGGATTTATTAGATGCTTCTGCTTTAAAAGAGAAAGTTACTCAACAAGTAGAAGAGAAAAACCTATGGCTCGAAAAATTGTACGGCGCTCAGCCATTATCCCCAGAGTCTATTTATCAAGATTATCTCGAATATGGCGAGAAGCTTGCTCCTTACATCACAGACACAGCGATGTTGTTAGAAGACTCGATCAACCAGAAAGAACATGTCCTATTTGAAGGGGCACAAGGAGTCATGTTAGATATCGATCATGGGACATATCCGTATGTGACTTCCTCTAATACTTCAGCTGCTGGTGTAGCTGTCGGTAGTGGAATCGGACCTAATAACATAGAGAAAGTCGTTGGAGTCTCTAAAGCTTACACAACTCGTGTGGGAGATGGACCATTCCCAACGGAGTTGAATGATGAAATCGGTGACAGAATAAGAGAAATCGGAAGAGAATACGGTACGACTACTGGAAGAGCCCGCAGAGTAGGGTGGTTTGATGCAGTGGTCGTCAACCACGCGAGACGTACAAGTGGAATGACAGATATCTCATTGAATTCGATTGATGTTTTGACAGGATTAAAGGAAGTCAAAATTTGTGTGGCTTATGAATATAATGGTGAGACATTCAAAGGTTATCCGGCAAGCCTAAATGTATTGAAGGAATGTAAACCAGTATATGAAACATTACCTGGGTGGGAGGAAGACCTTACGGAGGTTCGAACTTTCGAAGACTTGCCTATTAATGCACAGAAATATATTCAGAAAATCGAAGAACTGATCAATATCCCTGTCTCAATCTTTTCTGTAGGTCCAGATCGTGCACAAACAATTGTTCAAAACGAGATATATTAAGTAATCTGAGCAAAACAAAGCTATAGAAACTATATAATTCAGCCTCGAGTTCTATTATGAGCTCGAGGTTTTCTTATGTTTATCAATTCTAAGCAATAACCCATGAATGCCTGACTTTATTATAAAGGGGAATATTCAAAAAAAGCCTTGTCTTTCTATTTTAAATTGTGGTAAGATTAACGCTGTCCGATAAATTAGTTGGTCCGGTAGTTCAGTTGGTTAGAATGCCTGCCTGTCACGCAGGAGGTCGCGGGTTCGAGTCCCGTCCGGACCGCCATTTTTTATTACGGCGAACACACTACAATATTATAATTATTATGGCTCGGTAGCTAAGCGTTAACTTCAGTGAATAACATCAGAGTAGCTTTGCGAGGAGTGAAGGGCGCCACAGAGAAACTTGCAACACGACGAGCACAGGCAATGCAATTTAAGCCCGCTAAGTCTCACTACAATTTTATAATTATTATGGCTCGGTAGCTCAGTCGGTAGAGCAACGGACTGAAAATCCGTGTGTCGGCGGTTCGATTCCGTCCCGAGCCACCATTTCAAAATCACTCAGAATCTATTGTGGATTCTGATTTTTTTATGTAGAAATAACAGTTTATAGCCGCATAAGTGACGATATTAGAAGTGTTTCGACATGGTTTCGTGTTATGTTACAAAGTCGTTACAATTGCCTATAAAATTCAGACTAAAGGACTCAAAAAAGTTACTTTTTACACTAAAATCGCCTTTTCACCCGATAAAATAGGTAATTATTGTAAAATATTATACAAGTTCATTACAAAACTACTAGGATACTTTTCACATCAATAATAAATATGATAGATTATAGGAGTGTCATTAAAAAAATAAAAGAAAAATAGCTAAAAATATAAGGATAGCTCTAAATGGGGGAAAGATTCGTGAGAAATTTGTTGACTCGTTTTAGAGGTGGGCTTAACAAAGCAAAACAGACTTTGAATGGCTCTCTTTTGAAGAAAATAACTATAACTACAAGTGCAGGTGCAATTATTGCTTTTGGTTCGGTTTACGCTGAGTCCCTTGGCACTGATCTAGATAATGTTTACCACGTTTACCTAGATGATAAACATATCGGTACAGTAGAAAGTAAAGAAGAGATTCAAAGTTTTCTTGATCAACACAAAAAAGATGCAGAAGCTAACCATGAAGATATGAAACTAGTTTCTGAAAAAGATATCGATTTTGTAAAAGAAAAAGTTTTCGATACTGTAGATGAATCAGAATCAGTACTTAATACGTTAAATGATTCCATAGAATACCAGGTCGAAGCAATCGAGCTTAAGATGAACGGTCAATCTATTGGTTTTGTAAAAGATTTAGACCAAGCGAACAAAGCTCTGAACCAAATCATCAGTCAATATTTACCTGAGGAGTTGAAAAAAGAATATAACCTACTAAAAGATGTTGACCTTAACGAATCTGTAGAACTTTCAGAGTACCTTCCTTCTGATCTTGCAAAAATGGCTGTAAAAGCTGAGAGCTCAGATGATGAAACGAAGGAAGATGATAAAGAACAAGAAAACGAAACTGTTACACTAAATGATGGTTCTACTGTAATAGACGTATCAATTGAAGATAAAGTTACATTTTCAAAAGAAAAAGTTAATCCAACTCAATTACTTGAAACGGCTCAATTGGTTAAATTGATTGAACGAGGTACAGGTGAAGAGGTACATACCCCTCAACAAGATACTGATTTGAATCAAGTGGCAGGGAATTATGACTTATCAGTTGATGAGTTGGTTGAATTGAACCCTGATATAGAGGAAGAATCAATTGTTCAAGCTGGGCAATCAGTTAAAGTGACTTCTGAAAGCACTCCAATTGATGTAACTTATACTACACAACGAACTGAGGAAGAGTCATTAGATTTCGAGGAAGAAACAAAGAAATCTGATGAGATCTATGTAGGCGAAACAAAAGTTGAACAAGAAGGTTCAAAAGGTAAGAAAGTCATTACTTATGAAGTAGTAACTAAGAACAATGAAGTTCTTGAAGAGAATAAGGTTTCAGAAGAAGTAGTAGAAGAGCCGCAAAATAAAATAATCCTTGAAGGTACGAAGCCACTTCCTTCAGTAGGTTCTGGAAACTTCTCATGGCCTGCAGTCGGTGGTTACATTTCTAGTCACAAGGGACCTCGTTGGGGCTCTTACCATAAAGGAATGGATATTGCCGGAGTAACAAACCGTTCGATCCTAGCTGCAGATACTGGTGTTGTTGTTGAAGCTGGATGGGATAGTGGCGGTTATGGAAATAAAGTCGTCATTAATCATAAAAATGGTTTTACAACTCTATACGCGCATATGAGCTCTCTAAATGTTTCAGTCGGACAGAAAGTACAAAAAGGTGATAAAATCGGTGTAATGGGATCCACAGGTAATTCTACTGGTATTCACTTACACTATGAAATCCGTAAAAATGGATCATTAGTCAATCCAGCAAATTATCACTAAGAAGATAGATTAACCTCTAGCTCTCGCAGCTAGAGGTTTTATTATATCTTTTTTAAGAAAGCGTAAACGCTTTCTTTATCTCAGTTGAAGAGCTCCAACCTCTACGTTTCTAATCGGGCATTTGCGCTTTTCTTAAAATAGTTCACGAGTTCTTTCATCGAATGATAAGACATTTTTACATAATAAAGTTAAAATAGAAGTATTACATCATTTTTTCAATAAGGAAGGTGTCTTATAATGAAATACAAAGTGCTAGTTGTAGACGATGAAAAACCGATTGCAGACATATTACAGTTCAACCTTGAAAAAGAAGGATACGAAGTGATATGCGCCTATGATGGTGATGAAGCTATTCGTTTAACCCATAAGGAAGAGCCAGACCTCATATTATTAGACATCATGCTTCCTGAAAAAGATGGGATGGAAGTTTGTAGAGAAATAAGAAAAGATTATCAAATTCCTATCATCATGATTACAGCGAAAGATTCTGAAATAGACAAAGTGCTGGGTCTTGAATTAGGTGCAGATGATTACGTAACGAAGCCATTCAGTAATCGCGAAGTAGTCGCTAGAGTTAAGGCCAACTTGCGTAGAATCGGTAGCGATGAAGCGAGTGCTGGTGCCTCAGGTACACCAAATATTAAAATAGGAAGACTAGAGATCAACCGTGAAAATTATTCAGTGACTCGTGATGGTGAACCGATCGATTTGACTCACCGTGAGTTTGAGTTGCTTTTATACTTATCGAAACATATTGAACAAGTCATGACTCGTGAACATTTACTAGAAACAGTTTGGGGCTATGATTACTATGGTGATGTGAGAACCGTCGACGTTACCGTACGCAGATTACGCGAAAAAATCGAAGAGAACCCAAGCAACCCTACGTGGATTGTCACTCGGAGAGGAGTCGGCTACTACTTACGTAACCCTGAACAGGAGTAGATTCAATGAGTAAGTTTTGGGGATTTTTCAAATCCATTCAGATAAAATTTATCATCGTATATATTTTGCTCCTATTGATCGCTATTCAAGTGATTGGGGCTTATTTTGTCAATCAATTAGAGGGACAGCTTAGAGATAATTTCAATGAATCGATCAATGAACGGATTCAACTGCTTAGTTACAATTTGGAGCAAGCTTTTTTGACGGAAAGAGGAGAAGAAGCAAGTGAAGATACGCCCACGCTAGAAAACGATGTGCAGTCGATTATATATGATTTCGATTCAGAAGATATCACAGAGATTCAAGTAATCAATAGTAACGGACGAGTATTAGGCACGACGAACCAAGCCGATCTGATTAATGTTGGAAAAAGAACGACAGATCTGGGCATTCAGCGTGCTTTGACCGGTAATAGAGAACAAGATATTTACTATAATCCTCAAAATGGTCACAGAACATGGGTGATATCAGCCCCTATCCAAAATAATGGTCAAGAAACCGTTGGGGCGTTGAATATTGAAGCATCATTAGAAGGAGTCGATGGGCAGCTTGAGGACATCAACCGGATTTTTGCTAATGGTACGCTTCTTGCTATAACGGTCTCAGCTCTGTTAGGGATATTGGTAGCTAGAACCATTACCAAGCCTATTATGGAAATGAGAAGACAAGCGACCGTGATGGCTACTGGTGACTTTTCTAAAAAGGTTAATGTATATGGAAACGATGAGATTGGACAGCTTGCGGTGACGTTCAACGATCTGAACGATCAATTGCAATTAGCCCAAGCAACCACTGAAGGGGAACGGCGAAAACTTAGTCTAGTCCTATCCAATATGACAGATGGAGTCATCGCGACGGACCGTAGTGGCGATATTATCTTGATGAATGAGCCAGCTTCCAAACTGATCGGTAAAGATTATATCGAGGTGCAAGGTAAACCGATTCTGGACATACTAGGTATTAATGATAACGTTTCTGACTTATTTGAGGTGCGGGAAGCGAACAGCATCATCATTGATTACTCAGAAGAGGACGAGCAATTATTGCTGAAGGCGAACTTCTCTGTCATCCAAGATGAAAACAATGAGATGAATGGTTTCATTACAGTAATCAGTGATGTCACCGAGCAAGAGAAGGTGGAGCGCGAACGCCGAGAATTCGTGGCAAACGTTTCACACGAACTGAGAACGCCTCTGACGACTATGAAGAGTTATTTAGAAACGTTAACTGAAGGTGACACGTGGAAAGATGAGACGATCGCACCTAAGTTCTTGAATGTCACTCAAACGGAAACCGAGCGAATGATCCGATTAGTAAATGACCTTCTTCAGTTATCGAAAATGGATAATAAAGATTACCGATTGAATAAAGAACGCGTGGAATATATCCACTTCATCAATCATATCGTCGATCGCTTTGAGATGAATCTAAAAGAAGGATTGTCTATCGAAAGATATTTACCGAAAGGGGAATGTTATGTCTGGATTGACTCTGATAAGTTGACCCAGGTGTTGGATAACATTATTTCCAATGCGATAAAGTACTCTCCTGAAGGCGGTAAGATTAATGTAGAAGTCATTCAAGAAAACCATCGCCTGTTAACGCAGGTTTCTGATGAAGGTGTGGGTATTCCAGAAGACAATGTAGAAAAGATCTTCGACCGATTCTACCGAGTCGATAAAGCAAGATCCCGTCAGTTAGGTGGAACGGGTCTTGGTTTGGCGATCTCTAAAGAAATGATTGAAGCACATGATGGTAAAATATGGGCTAAGAGTAAAGAAAACAAAGGTACGACGATTACCTTCAGTTTACCGTTGATGCGTAAGAAGCGGGGGTCTAATTAGTGAATATAGAATATATAAAATCTGGTATTCTAACGATTCTAGTAGGGATGAGTTTATTACTTACTCTAGCTCTATGGACCTATCAACCCGCACATGAAAGTTTGAATGACACGAATTACATTGATGAGACAGTGATCGATGGTGAGGAAAAGACATTGACATCTTTACTCCAACCCTCTGAAATCATTGCGCATGATGGGAACAGCCATTCAAGTTTAGACGACCGAGAAGACGAACTAAGACTATTTGAAGAAATTAGAACGTGGCAAGTGACCCAAACGAACCCAGAGCCGCAGGTGAGGAATAGACAGCTTGCTATAGAGAATAGTTATACGGAAAATATTGAGATAAGATTTCCACTGGAAGTGCCAGAATCTTTTATCACACAGATGTTTTCTCTAGTAGATACTGACAGTACCTGGGATCAAACGTTTAATCGAATGTTTCTCTTCCTCTCTCAAAGTGAACAAACAGTGATTGTGAAATTCGTCTCTGATGAGCATGGTGAACAAATTACAGGTCAGATCGAGTCACGCAGTGCATTTGATAGAATTGATGAAGTGATTAATCAAAACTCGAATATACCTCTTTCCCAGGTAACCTTAGAAAACGGAAAGAAATTATATTTAACAACAGAAGAAAAGAACGTGGATAGTTACTTACTATTAACCCGAGAAATCGATATCGACCCTATGATCAACTTGTTATTCAGCAATCCAGATTTAGTGAGTAGACAAGGAACAATCAACAGAGATGGCGGTACGGTGTATTATAATGACGGAACCCGTAGAATAGAAACTACGACAGTCTTCCGGGATGATCGAGTGATGGAGTATGTGAATCCTCTTTCTTCACAATCAAATACACTCTCTCGCTCAGAATTAATCAGACAAAGTTTACAAAACACCAATGATTATAAAGGTTGGACGGATGATTACCAAGTAGATGAAATCACTGAGTCCATGAATAGGATCCGTTACCGAATGTATTATAATGAATTACCTGTTTTCGAAACACAAGGTAATGCAACCATGATCGAAGAAGAATGGGAAAATAATGAATTACACATTTTGAAAAGACCACTGTTCAAAACAGAGAGACAAATCGAGCCTAGTTCAGTTACTGTCGAACCAGCTGAGGAAGTCTATGAGTTTTTGAGACAAATCGAAGATAAGATCTCGATGGGGCCTGTTCAAAACATTCGTTTGGGCTACCAATTGAATACAAACAACGAAAACGTACTTGAATTAGAACCTGAGTGGCACATCAATTATAATGGTAGGTGGCGTCCGTTCAGCTTTTTCGAGGAAATTTATTCGGGCAGAGAGGTGGAATAAAGATGCAATGGGGACAAATTAAATCAATTTTCATCATCAGCTTCCTTATTCTCAACTTCTTTCTGCTCCAACAGTTTTTAGAAAAAATGAATGAATCGGACTTAGATACACTTGCCCAGTCGACATTTCAGGATCGGTTAGATGCTCTAGACATTGAACTTGGAGAACTACCAGAAAGCGGCCAAACGGCAACTTATGTTGCGGCGGAAAGATATCAGTGGTCAGAAGAAGATTTCGAGCAACTAGATGGGTTTGAAAATCAAGAGACCCTTCCACTGTCTAATAATGAAATTTTATTAAGTGAATTTAATGAGCCGATCGACTTGGATCTAGAAAACAATTTCGACCAATCGGTCTCGGATATAAAAAGCAACATCATCCAAGGTGATAATTATCAATTCTGGCGTCATTATGAAGAGGAAAATGTATTGCTATTTTTCCAACAACAGAATGACCGACTCGTTTATTTTAACGAATATGGTTTGTTAGCGGTCGTTCTCAATGATGAAGGACAAGCCATCCAGTATGGGCAAACGTTATTAGGTGAGCTCGAGAACCAAAGTGAAGAACAAACCGTCATCGATCCTATGAGTGCCGTAGAAGTGATTTATAACAACAATGCGTTATCTGCAGAAGACGAAGTCACAGAGATGAAGTTAGGCTACCATACGCTATTTCCATTAGAGGAAGGGATGCAGGTTTTTGCACCCACTTGGAAGCTTACGATAAATGATGAACATTCTTATTTTGTCAATGCGATGGAAGGCCAGTTCATCTCGAATGATGAAGGTAAATTTGTCACAAGTATCAAGGCGGTTATCCAACAACAATTAGAAGAAGCATTTCGGAGTGAAACAGAATGAGCATACATTTCAGCGTTTTAGCATCAGGAAGTTCGGGCAATTCTTTTTATATAGGAACAGATAAAGTCAAATTACTCGTAGATGCTGGATTAAGCGGTAAGAAGATCAAGGAAAAATTAGATAAGATCAATGTCGACCCTAAAGAGTTAGACGGGATTCTAGTCACCCACGAGCACAGCGATCATATCAAAGGCTTGGGCATTCTAGCTCGAAGATTCCAACTACCTATTTATGCAAATGAGAAAACATGGGTTGCGATGGAATCTGCTCTCGGAGAAGTCAGCAATGAACAAAAGTTCGTCTTTCCGATGGAATCCGTACAGTCCTTCAGTGGTTTGGATATAGAGAGCTTCGGCGTCTCACATGACGCTGTAGACCCGATGTTCTATACGTTCCATTATGAAGGGAAAAAGATGTCGATGCTGACGGACACCGGGTATGTATCCGAACGGATGAAAAAAATCATCGGAAACGCGGATGCTTATTTGTTTGAAGCCAATCATGATGTCAGTATGCTGCAAATGGGCAGATATCCATGGAATGTGAAGCGGAGAATTTTGAGTGATTTGGGGCATGTTAGTAATGAAGATGCTGCAATCGCTATGCAAGATGTCATTGGTGATAAAACAAAGCGAATTTATTTGGGACATTTGAGCAAAGATAATAATATGGTCGATCTCGCACGTATGAGTGTCGAGCAAATACTTAAGAAGCATGATTTCGGTGTTGGTGAGCAATTTGAGTTGAAAGACACAAGCCCTGATGAGCCGACACCTATCTATCATATTTAAAAGCCTTTTATTAAAAACGTGAGGTGGAATTGATGGGTTATTATGATGATCATCATATGAACAGAAGGCTAAAGTCGAAACGGGGTTGGCTTTTACCTACATTAGTGGGGTTAGTATTAGGTATTGTGCTTATAATATTAGCTCTCCCGACATTAGTTAAAGCGAATTTTTTACCTTATGAAATATCCGTCCAAGATGTCGATGATGAAAATGTGGAACAGGACGATGCGGGTGATCAAGGTGAAGGGGAATCGAAGTCTGTTAGTGTAGACATCAGTTCTCAAGCTACAGAAGTGGTGCAAGGCGTTTCAAACACGGTCGTTGGAGTCGTGAACATCCAACAAAGCCAGAATATCTTTGGACAATCATCTGAGAGAGATGATGAACAGGCTGGAACAGGGTCAGGAGTCATCTATAAAGTCCAAGATGACCGAGCTTACATCGTGACGAACTACCACGTCATTCAAGGGGCAAGCACAGTTGAGATCGTGTTTGCTGATGAAGAACAAGTAGAAGCGGAAGTAGTTGGTGGAGATGTCTATACGGATTTGGCCGTATTAACCGTTGATGCTTCCAACGTAGAGGAAACGATCGAGTTCGGGAACTCTGACGAATTGAACGTAGGTGAACCCGTACTAGCAATCGGGAACCCACTCGGCTTACAATTTGCGGGGTCTGTGACGCAAGGGATCATTAGTGGTAAAGAACGATTGATTCCACAAGACTTAAACCAAGATGGACGTCCAGATTGGCAAGCAGAAGTATTACAGACGGATGCAGCGATCAACCCTGGTAATTCAGGGGGAGCTCTTGTGAACATGGAAGGTCAATTGATTGGTATCAACTCATTAAAGATCGGGGCAGCACAAGTTGAAGGATTAGGCTTCGCTATTCCAATTGACTATGCTCGTCCGGTCATTGATCAACTTGAAGAAAACGGAGCTGTCAGCCGTTCGTATTTAGGTATTACACCTTATTCCTTATCAGATGTCGCTCAGTACCACTGGCAGAACACATTGGACTTACCAGATGATGTGGAAAGTGGAGTCATTGTCGATGCTGTTGAAAATGTATCACCAGCTGATCAGGCAGGACTGGAACAATATGATGTCATCGTTGAACTGAACGGTGAGACCATTACGAACGTGTTAGAACTGAGACAATATCTATATAATGAAACAGAACCAGGTGAAGAGCTCACAATCACATACTATCGTGATGGTGAACTGCAAGAGACCACAGCAACTTTATCAGCACAAGAATTTTAATAGCGAGTCCACTCAATTTTTGGGTGGACTTTTGTTTATTTATGTAGGAAAGAGCGCATTTGATGGTTAATTATAAAGCGTTGTTTTAACTTTATTGTTCGGAAATGTAGGTTATGCACAATATTCATTCACTTGTACACAAATTGTGAGTAATAAAATTCGTGGTGAAGATATATTGTGTCCTTTTTTATATAGATACCCATATATAGCACGAACATATGTTGATATGTTGATAAACCTGTGGATAAGTAGGGTTATTCAAGGATAATCAACAAAAGTCCCCAAGTTCATCCGTCATGTACACAGATAATGTGGATAACCTTGTGGATTAAGTGAATAACTTATATACCAACATGTTCACACGTTTATAAAAAAAGCAATAGTAAAATGAAAAATCGTCCAACGTTCGTAAAAATGTTAAGCTTATGTAAAGAACCCACAATTAAAGGTAAGCGCATGTGTTCGTTTTTTAAAAAATGTTCGGATTATCCACAAGTGAAAGGAGAACTACAATTGAATATAACAATCATTTCAGTAGGAAAGTTAAAAGAGAAGTACTTAAAGCAAGGAATCGATGAGTATCTGAAGCGGCTCAAGAGCTACGCCAAGGTCAAAATCGAAGAAATTCCCGATGAACAAGCCCCCGATCACCTCAGTGAAGCCGATGAAGAAATCATCAAAAACAAAGAAGGCGAAAAGATATTAACAAAGTTATCCACAGATACATACGTAATCACTTTGGAGATCGAAGGTAAGATGTTAACGTCTGAAAAGTTCGCAGCGAAGTTAGATGAATTAGCTACATATGGTAAGAGCAAAATCGCTTTTGTGATTGGTGGATCATTGGGGTTAAGTGAAGAAGTCAAAAAAAGAAGCGACCTAGTGGTCTCCTTCAGCAAAATGACTTATCCACACCAGTTAATGAGGTTGATTCTATTGGAGCAGGTTTATCGAGCGTTTAGGATAAATAGAGGGGAACCTTATCATAAATGAGGGGGAAAATTGTGAATTTAATAAAACATTGTCGGAGATAAGACAAGATTATTTAGATGCAATGCAAGGCGATATTTATTAGAAATTTGAAATAACCGACCATCTTTGCACTAGGGCAATCGTTCGATTGGAGGTTATTCTCAGAAGCTTTCTAAATATACGTGAATGGTGCCAATAAATGAAGGAATCCTTATTGATTTTTTTTCAATAAGGATTCTTTATTTAAACTACTCAATTTTTTTTATAGCCTCTCAATTATAGTAGCATTTGCCATCCCATGTCCTTCACACATTGATTGGAGACCGTATTTTAAATTTTTCTGTTCTAACTCACTTAGAAGCGTAGTCATTAGTCTGATTCCACTCGCTCCAAGAGGATGACCAAATGCAATAGATCCCCCGTTAGGGTTAAGTTTGTTAGGATCGACTCCTGTATCTTTTAACCAAGCTAAAGTTACCGCTGCAAATGCTTCGTTAATTTCAAAGATATCGATATCATCTAGTGTTAGATTTGCCTTCTTAATTGCTTTAAATGTTGCCTCGATAGGACCTGTCAACATAAGGGTTGGATCTGATCCTACAACCGTTCTTGTGTGGATTTTGAATTTGGGTGTGAAATCAAGTTCTTTAGCTTTTTCGCTGGACATAATAAGCATAGCCCCGGCACCGTCACTAATTTGACTTGAATTCCCCGCCGTTATGACACCATTTTCTTTAAATACTGGATTCAGCTGAGATAGCTTTTCGACACTTGTTTCTTTCCTTGGACCTTCGTCATTTGTCATTTCAACCTTAGACCCATCTTCTAGCTTCACGGTCAAAGGCATGATGTGATCTCCCAGTTTATTGGCTTCTTGTGCCATTATTGCTTTTTCGTGACTTTCTAGTGCATGTTGGTCGAGTTCGCTTTTTGATATATTCCATTTTTCAGCGATCATCTCGGCAGAAAGACCTTGATTTATCATGTCATATTTATCAGTTAACTTCTCACTAAACTCTACTCCTTGCATGTTAGAAAACATTGGAACACGTGACATGCTTTCAACACCAGCAGCGACAACACACTCCATATCACCGCTCAAAATAGCTTGGGCAGCAAAATGTACAGCTTGTTGACTAGATCCACATTGACGATCTATCGTAGTACCTGGTATTTCTACTGGATAATCAGCAATCAATGCTGCCTGTCGGGCGATATCAAAAGCTTGTTCTCCAACCTGAGTGACACATCCCATAACCACATCTTCCACCATGTTGTTTGGTATTCCAGACCGTCTAATTACCTCTTTCAAAGGTTCAGCTGCTAGTTCCTCAGCTCGAATATTACTTAACAATCCTTTTCTTTTTCCCACAGGTGTTCTGACTGCTTCAACAATAAAAGCTTCACGCATGATTTATGACCTACTTTCTGAATCGTATTGGTTCCGCAATAAATGCTTTTGGATTTTTCCAATAGACGTTCTAGGGAAATCTTTAACAAAATAAATATCTTCTGGAATCTTGAAGGAAGATATTTTATTTTCGCAGTAGTTTATTATATCTTTATCAGTTAAAGAATCGCTATCTGTTTCAATGTAAGCAACAACTTTTTCCTCTCTTATTTCATCTGGGACACCTATAATTGCGCAGTTTTGAACATGAGGGTGATCGTTGAGCACATTCTCAATTTCTAAGGATGATATATTTTCGCCTGCCCTTTTAATGACATCTTTATCTCTGTCGACGAACCAAATGTAGCCTTCTTCATTTCTGTATCCGAAGTCACCTGTATATAACCAGCCATTACGTAGGGATTTATTAGTTTCTTCTTCATTTTTTAAATAGCCTTTCATAAGTGAAGGGCTTTTGATGATAATTTCTCCTACCATTTTATTTGCACATTTTTCTCCTTCATCATTTACGATCTTAACCTCATGCCCTAATGCAGGTTTACCTAAAGCCAAGATATTGGATTTTTCATCCACTGGCATATCTTCGTAAAGGGGAGTTACAATATTTGTCGTAATAGATTCCGTCATTCCGTACCACTGAAATAAATGAATGTTGAATCGATTAACAAATTCATCAATTTCGCTTTTATTAACGAACAAACCGTATCCTATATGTCTAATATTGTGATTGTTCTCTTTAGGATGTTTTGGCATTCGAAGTAAAACTTTAATGATAGTAGCGACAAAACTTGAAACTGTAGGATCATATTTTGCTACTGTGTCCCAAAATGTATTAGCACTAAACTTTTCTAATAAGATTATTGAACCACCGGCAACTAACATTGACATGGAAGTGTAGTACTGAGAGTTTACGTGAAACAATGGTAGAAATATTAAATATCTATCTTCACTTGTAAGTTGTTGATAGGTAACAGATGAATGACCAGCAAATAAGTAGTTTTCATGAGTTATCATGACCCCTTTTGGCTTAGCTGTAGTACCCGATGTGTAGACAATCGAACTTACATCATCTGAATCAATATCGTTAAAATGGTTGGAATCTGAATACTTACTTACTTCACTTTTCCATTCATTACTGAATTCCCGATGGAAATTCAATGGATGATTACGCATTACATTCATATGATATTCATTAGTTAGAGAGGGATCATAAATGATTCCTTTGCTCTCAGAATGTTGAAGAAAGTATTCAAGTTCAACAGAAGTTGTTCCTGTATTGATTGGTATGAATATAGCACCAATTGCAGCGCAGCCAAACCATATCTCGTAGAATAATGGGTTATTAGGTATCAATACTGAAACTGTATCCCCTTTTTGAATGCCATGGTCGGCAAGCCACGAAGCAATCTGATTACTCCTATTCAACATATCTAGGTAAGAGATCTTCTCGTCTTCAAAGTAGATAAAGGTTTTATCATTGAATTTTTCTGCTTGTTTGATGAGATACGAATATATGGTCAAATCCCCATGTGTTAACATAAAATTCTCCTTTCTAAAGTTAGAGCAAAGGTATTATTGTAATCGTTAAGGATGAAACAATAAATAAAAGAATCATTGATACTAAACAATAACCCCAGATATCCTTTAAGCCTAGCTTGGCAAGACCTAAGGCTGGTAACACAAAAAATGGCTGGAGCAAGTTAGTAGTTACATCACCGATTGATACGGAGTTGACAACCACCGAGATTGGTAGATTAAAAGTTTCTAGTGCCTGTACCATAATTGGTCCTTGGATTTGCCATTGTCCTCCTGCTGAAGGCACGAAAATATTGACTATAGCGGCAGAGAGAAAACTGAAGAATGGAAAAGTTACTTCATTTGCCATTGAAGCGAATGATTCAGCAATCACAACAATCAGACCTGATCCAATCATCATTCCCATTATCCCTGCATAGAAAGGAAATTGAACTAATATCCCGGCAGCGGCGGACATCCCGTTTGAAACAGCATTTAGATAACTAACAGGCGTTCCATGCAAGGCGAGACCAAGGATAATAAATGCAAAATTCATGATGTTTAGTTCCAGATTGAATCCATTCTCTCCAACGTACATAAATAACCAAAGTACACCAAGAGCTACCATAGCGTAGTTAATGATTCTACTATGGTCTAATCGCTCTGCTATCGTTTTAGGGATTATTTTTTGCTCCAATTCGGGCTCTGAATGACTAGTGTTATCAAATGGTATAACATCTTCTTGCTTCGGTGCCATCTTTATGTAGGCAAAAATTATAACCACTAACCCTAATAAAGCAGTAATTAACATTGTTGGACTGAAAGTTGTCTGTGTTAACGGAATCAAACCGATTTCCTCTTGTAGTGAATGGTCTGGTGTATTTACTAGCAATGGTGCAGTTAATGTTATACTAGCTGGTAGAATAGCAATAGTACCTGTGTAGGCAGCCGCAATTAATAGACGAAAATCAGCAACTTGTACTCGTTTTGCGACTTCAATTGCGAATAATGTACCAAATACAAAACCTAACCCCCAGCTTAGGTATCCGGTTATGGCTGCTACTAAGATTGTTGTGATAATAGCCGATTTTTGATTTTTTGGTTTGGAGGCCATTTTTTTCATCAACTTTTGTAGGGGAGGGGATTTCACAAGTGCATAGCCAGTGATTAATATTAAAATCATTTGTGTCGTAAAAGCCAGAAAGTCCCAAAATCCACTATACCAATGGGAAGTCATAGGCATTAATCCTTCTCCAGTGATTGTCATTCCCATAACTAAAGTAAGAAATGTTAATAGTATTGCGAATATAAAAGCATTCGGTAAATAATTTTCAATTCCAACCTTGAATCTTTGTGCAGCATGTCTTAACATTTGAATCCTCCTTTTAATTTGGTAGCGCTTTCAAGAGTTCGTAAAAATTAATTTAAAAACTCTTGTTTAGTATTTTACAGACTGCGGTCTCTTTGTCAATATATTATTAATTTTTTGAAAATAAAATTTCAGGAGGCAAAATAATGAACCTAAGACAACAAAAAGCTCAATTAACTAAGAAGAAAATTACAGAAGTAGCGCTTAAATTATTCGATGAACGTGGATATAATGAGGTTTCAGTAGATGAAATTGTAAGAAAATCTGAAACTTCGAAAGGAGCATTTTATACCCACTTTAAAAGTAAGCATGAAGTATTTTTAAATAAATTTAGAGAAATTGATCAGTTTTATATTCAAGAAATTATCGGCAGTGTGACTCAAGAACATTCCTCTTCAGCGAAACTTAAAAAATTTCTAGAATTGCAAATGGACTATATTGAGAAGGAAGTTGGTTGGGACGTAACGAGAACTATCTATGTGAATGAATTGAGTGCTGACCGGGATAGCTATTTCCTCATGAGTGACAGGCCCCTATATGAAATTTTGAAAAGCATTTTGGAAGAGGGAAAGAAATTAAATGAATTCAGACAGGATTTAACTGTGGATGAACTGATGCTTATTTGTTTACGCACAATGAGAGGTATTTTGTATGACTGGAGTCTAAAACAAGGTGGATTTTCTTTAAGTCAAGAACAAGGTGTGCTTTTTGAGATTATGATTAATGGGATCAAAAATGAGAAAAGGTTTAAGTCATAAAATAGATTTTATATATTGATTTAAATTTTAAAATTGAAAATTTAAATTGGGGAAGGAAATTTGCGCTTGAGTAAACGAGACTATCTGATTAAAACGTTTTCTAAAACAAATAAGAAAGACTATGAAAATTATATCTTAACGGCAATTTGGCACAAGTTAGGCTGTCTAGATATAAAGCCTGTAACCCAGCAGTATGTAAAACGAACAGACACAGGTTATGCTTTGATAGATTTGTATTTTCCACAAGTCCATGTTGGGGTGGAAGTGGACGAAGCTTTTCATAAGAAGCAGGTCGAGGCAGATGAATTGAGAATGGATGATATTATCTCATCTATAAGTGAGGAGGAGATTAGTGATTTTCGTGTTTTTCGTATCGATGCTACCCAAACGATCGAACAGATCAATAAAGATATAGATGGTGTTGTTCATTACATAAAACAAAAAGCAGACAGTTTACAGTTGTCGTGGCCGACATATGAGGAAGAATTAGCTCAATTGATGCAGAAGGAAACATTATCTATTTATGATGATATTTCGTTTCAATATATTAAGGATATTGCCAATACCATCTTTAATCGAAATGCTAAAGGTTATCAAAGGAGTTATTTTCGAGTCAGAGAGAATTTATGGATTTGGTGTCCTAAACTCTCAATCAACGTCGGTGGTGACTTAAAGTCCGCTGCTGGAGGATGGATTAATGTGCTTGCTGAGGATTGGTCTTATATTGACGAATCAAATCAGGATGAAGAGATTCTTCAAGCAAGAGAGGAAAGCTTTGCTGAAACGGTTAAAAAAGGTAGAGAGCGAGCGGTGTTTGCGAAATTCAAAGATAATCTAGGAGTAAATCGGTATAGATTCATAGGTGTGTTTAAAGTCATAGAAGACCTACAACCTGAGAACCGTCGATTCATTAGATTTACTCGAATTAGGGAATCGTTAGAGATAGATAAATAAGTATAATTGTAAATGCTTTTAAAAAAGGTCTGGTATTAACCAACTTAAGTTATGTAGGTCAGTGACTGTTATACCTCTTTATAGGTTTCTTTTTTTATAAATTAAAACTGAATAAAAGAAGGTGCATCCTAAAATGATTAAGTCAGAAAGCTTTTGGGATAAAACTGCAAGCAAATATTATGAATTAGAGAAGAAGGATGAACAGACTTACTTCACAATAATAGAAAAAACGAAACCATATCTCAAAACGAGTGACACTGTGTTAGACTTCGGCTGCGGAACCGGATTGATCACCAATGAAATTGCGAAATACGTAAAGGAAATACATGCGATTGATACTTCTTCTAAAATGATAGGTATTGCAGAAAGAAAGGCAAAAGAACGGCAAATTCAAAATATAGACTACGATCACGTAGATATTTTTGATGATCGTTTTGTGGAAAGTTCTTTTGATGTTATTTTGGCTAGTTATGTTCTGCATTTGTTGGAAGACGAACATATGGTTATCCAAAGAATGAAGGAACTTCTGAAGCCGGGGGGATTATTAATATCTGTAACACCTTGCCTCGGAGAAAAGAAACTTCTTAGTGGCTTTTTATTCATGGGAAGCAAGATCAACATAGTGCCAAAAATAAATTCATTTAATAGAAACGATTTAGTCAACACATTTGAGGAAGGGAACTTTTCAGTAATCGATACGGAGTGTTTAAAGAAAAGCTCTCAAGAATATTTCATAGTTTCTAAAAAGATAAAATGACATAAAGAGAGTCCTCTTCCGATGGGAGAGGGCTTTTTAAATGTTGAATTATATAAACTTGATTAGAGAAATTTTTTCCACCCCTTCTGCAACTACATTTTTTATCCTAGCGTCATAAGGAATAACAAAAGATATAGGAGGGGTATTATCTTAAAAAATCTATTTTTCAGTACAATGTTAATGGGAGTCTTACTGATTGCTGCTTGTGGCCAAGGTGCTACAGGTGATGGGGATGAAACCACTACTGAATCAGAAGCGGAACAAACGGAACAGGAAGTGGCGAACTCGGAGAACACTGACCAATCAGAAGGAAGCGATCGTGCTTCAAATGGTGATAGTCATTCGATGGATAAAGAAGAAGCGGCAAATGTACTTGGTGAGTATGAGGAAGCGTTCAATAATGTAATAAATAACAAGAATGACCAAGGGAAACAGAATGAATACGAGACAAAAGATGGACTTCAACAACATTTCGAGAACTTTATGACTGCTGAGTGGGCAACAAACATTATCGACATTTATTTTGAAGAAAAAGATGACGGGTTATATGTAAAAGCAATTGATGGACCAACGTTCTTACAACAGGATCAGGAGTATTCATTTACGAATCATGAAGATGGTACCGCAACAGTTACTCAAAATCGTGATAATGAATTAACTGGAAATGTGGAAATGAAATATGAACTACAAGAAGTAGATGGAAATTGGGTTGTTCACGACGTTTCTAGCCAAGAAACAAGCGACGAATCCAATCAATCTGAAGAAAATGAAAATACTGATGAGAACAACAATGATTCTTCAAACGCTGAAAACGATGCACCAGCAATGAGTAAAGACAGAGCTCAAACAGTTCTAGAAGAATATGAAGAAGCATTTAAGAAAGTGATTAATTACACGGACGAAAATGGTAAGCAAAAAGAATATACCACTAAAGAAGGATTAGAAGAACATTTCAGACACTTCATGTCAGCTCATTGGGCAGCACACATTGTCGACACGTATTTTGAAGAAAGAGATGACGGATTATATGTAAAAGAAACGGATGGACCAATCTTCTTACAAGAAGACCAAGAGTTTTCTTATGCGAATAATAAAGGCACCAATGTGATCGTCACACAAGAGCGAGACAATCAATTAACCGGAAATGTGGAAATGCAGTACGTGTTGATGGTCAATAATGGAAGATGGATCGTACACGATGTGACTCGTAACTAATATGATAAATTTCTATATTTAACCCTAAAGGAGACAGTTGTATATGCCAACTGTCTCTTTTTTTGATTAAGTCGCCACGCCGTTAAAGCAAAGCTCTCAAGAATATCTTTTTCTCTAGGAAGATATAGTAGTATTGCGCTGGGAAAAGTTTGAGGCGAAGGCCATCTTCTATTTATTGAAAAGCTCAAAATGGGTGGTCCCATATCAAGACCACCCATTTCGCTGTTATTTATCCAATTCAATCGTTTCATTAATATCTGTTGATTCAGTATCTTGCCCTGTCATTCGTTTATAGAAAAAGGCGGTTTTCTTCGTAAAACTACCACTGTCCCAATATTCTGCTGCTTCCGCATTCACTTTTATGAGGACCACGGTAGGATCGTCATAAGACGTTTGCATGAATTTATCAAGTCCTTTATTCCATAATTCTTTTTTCTTTTCCGTGTCTTCAACGATTTCGGCTCTTCCACGCACAGAAACATAGGAGTCACCTGCGTATGCCACATTTACATCCTGCTCGTGTAAAATCTGATCAAATTTATCAGTTTCTTTTTTGGTGAAGAACCATAAGTCTCCATCAAACTCTACTTCCTGCGTTTTCATCGGGCGGGAAACAAGGCCTTCTTCCGTTGCCGTTGTCAGCATTGCCGTATCTATATCCTTAATTAACTCCCTTAACGTTTCAATTTCTTCCTGTTTCAGCTTGTTAGACATTTTCATCACCTCACTACGGTATTAGAAATATTTTACCCTTTACATTTAAAATTAATCAGATGGCAGCAGGAGACACTTTTCCAGAGGCGTTTTAATGTGCGGAGATATTAATACAAGAGATATCATGTTGTGTGGAAAAAAATAAGCCCGATTCCTCGGACTTATTCAGCTGATTCAATATACGCTTTTTCTTCTTCTTCACTTAGAACTCCTGTGGCTCTTCCTACATTCCCACCTTGTAGCTCCCATATGATGTTATGGTGAACATCAATGTTGGAGAAGTTCCCTTCCTTCCATTGGTTGAGAATGTCCAAGTATTGATCACCATGGTTATAATTATTTGCTTTTACTACTTCAATCACCCAATTGATCCGTTCTTCTGTGATTCGATAAAATCCCCATTTTTCCTCAGCTCTCACCTTTTGATGGCTCATCTGATGGATATAGTCTTGAACAAGTTTTTCATCAACATTTTCTGCAAGCTCTTGATCGCCAAAGGGATTCAAGTTCTCATTATCTGTTGATTCCTCGAACTTCTCTTCGGATAATTCCTTCACTTCTTTTTCATCTTCTTCAACATTCTTTGGTGAAAAGGTTTCACCTTCCTCTTCATTATCATCATCGTTCTCAGCCTGTGCTGATTTGCTATTATCTGTTGTGTCCATCATGATATATGTAGCAAAATATATCCCACCACCAACAGCAAGCAAGATCAATAAGCCTAACGTCCATTTGTAAATCTTGTTCCACATGTCTTACGGCCCCCTAATGATTCTTCCTACCCATATTACAGATAATGGTAAGTTAATTCAATCATATAATTTTTTAAAAATGAAATTACACTTGTAGACGATAAATATTCTTTTAGGATTCGGATAAATTAAAGAATTGAATTCAACTACCAGTTAAAAGTTGGAATGAGTCAATCATTCGTGCACAAGCGTTTAAAGGTTTATACTTAACTGATGATATTTTTTTGAAAACGGAAAGGAAACAATCTCTCCGAACTTCAGCGATCATCTACTTACACGAATTTTAAAAAGGAGAGATTTTCATGAATACGATGCGAATATGGGTGAGGATGCGGGATAGTTTCTGGTTTTTACCCACCGTCTATAGCTTAATTGCACTGGTGACGGTTACTTTGACCATCTTGATGGATACGTGGCTTGTTCCTAACATGGATGGAAGTGCCTTATCTGAGCTCTTTGTTGAAAAAAGTACAGCCGCAAGCCTTTATAGTGCACTGATTACTTCTGTGTTGACGATGACAACAATTAGTTTCTCTACGATTATGGTTGTTCTGACTACGTATTCAACTCAGTTCTCGCCGCGAACACTGCAGGATTTTATGAAGAGTCGGGTCACCCAACACGTACTGGGTGTCTTTTCTTTCGGATTCTTATTTACCTTGATTAACCTGTTGTTACTTGGAACTAGTAATCAGAAAGAATTTTTAGGCGCTTATTTCACAGTAACCACCGCGGTTATTTGTCTAGGATTTTTCATTCTTTTCATCCACCACTCTTCACGATTTTTACAAGTGAATAATTTGATTGGTCAAATTCGCAATGACACCTCGGTTCTGATCGATAACACGTACCGTGAAAAAGATTATAAGGAGGCCACCGAGTGGAACGAGGAGGAAGTCAAAGAGTGGCAAAAGAACTCTTGGGATGTAGTGAAGGCAAATCAATCCGGTTATTTGCAAGGAATAGAAATCGAAGGGTTGCTTAGATTCGCTAAAAGTCATGACATTCTCCTCTCGTCTGTATATCAAGTGGGAGATTTTGTTCAGAAAGGGGCTCCTGCGTTCTATTATTGGCAAAGAAGTCAGACGGACGAGGCGGACGACATGAGTGGGTGCCTAAATTATATATTGGTTGGTAATGAGCGGACGAATGTTCAGGATATCGAATTTTCGATTCAGAAATTGGTTGAGATTGCGGTGAAATCAATTTCGCCGAGTATTAATGATCCTCATACAGCCGTGAACAGTATAAACCGTATTGGATCACTTTTATCTGATCTGGCATCGGTTCATAAACCCTATCGCTATTATGCTGACCAGAATGAAGATCTGCGCTTTATGATGGAACCAAAAAAGTTCAGGGATTACCTCTACAAGGGTTTGTATCAGATCCGTCTTTATGGCAAAAAGGATATGACGGTGATGGACTCTTTGCTTGAAGCCCTTTATAAAATAGCTATTACAAGCGAGGAACATGTTAAAGAAGATACGTGGCAGTTTGCAAAATACATTATGGAATCTACGGATACCGATGAGTTGCATCAGCTTGATTTCGAACGTTTCTACGAGACGTGCAACAAGATTGCAAATGTGTGCGGGGAAGTGCCTCCGATTAAGCATGCGTAGTACCGTCATATAATCCCCTTTAAGAAGTCGCTGTGAAGTTGAGTTGTCTTCTTAAAGGGGAATTTTGCGCTTCCTCAGGATTTATGGTGCGAGAGTCGGATGTTTATCACCTCTTCCACTAAAATTTTAAGACTTCGCAAATAAGTGTGTGCTATGAATATTGAGTTTTGCTTTCGGATCGATCATTGCTTTTGCATGGTTTACAGCAATTGGTGCTTCGCCAAATCCCGTTGCAATGAGTTTGGCTTTTCCTTCATAGGTGCAAACATCGCCTGCTGCAAAGATACCAGGGATGCTGGTCTCCATTTTAGAATTGACGAGGATCGAGTTTTTCTCAATCTCAAGTCCCCAATCTTTCAACGGTCCTAGCGATGTGACGAATCCGTAGTTCACGAGGACATCGTTCACTTCAAGGATTTGAGTTGCTTCTCCTTTTACTTCTTTTAAAAGAACTTGTTCGATCGCCTCATCACTTCCCATGAGTTCACCGACTTCATATGGTGTAACAACTTTGACGCTTGATTGTTCGAGTTGAGTGACACTGTGCTCGTGTGCTCGGAATTTTGGTCGGCGATGAATAAGTGTGACTTCCTTTGCGATTGGTTCTAAAGCAAGTGACCAGTCAACAGCGGAATCGCCACCCCCACAAACGAGTACGTTTCGGTCTTTAAAGTCTTCTAGATTTTTCACAAAATAGTGTAAGTTTTTACCTTCATACGAATCAGCTGTTTCTACTTTTAGTTTACGCGGTTGGAAGGCACCTGCACCTGCGGTGATGATGATACTTTTAGAATAGTGCGTGCCTTTGGTTGTGGTGATCTCAAAGAGGTTTTCTTCTAATTGCTGCACATCTAGAACGGATTCTTCTAAGTGGATCGTTGGTGAAAAAGTTTGCGCTTGATCATATAAATCATCAACGAGGTCTTGGGCTTTTACACCTTTATAGCCGGCCACATCGTAAATGTACTTATCAGGATAAAGTGCTGATAACTGTCCTCCAACTTGCGGCATGCTATCAATAACGTTAACGGACGCCTCTCTCATTCCAGCATAGAATGCGGTAAATAAACCAACGGGACCTGCACCAATAATGGTAATATCATATGTTTTCATATAATACCCTCCTAAAAGTATAACGATTTATTAACGTTCGTTTAATTATATGTTATATAAAAGAATACAAAACTAGTTTTTAGCTGTCAACGTCTTAACGAATAAAAACGGCCATTAACTTATGTGTTATATTAAAAAGACAAATTGATAGGGAGGGTCCACATGATTTATCGTTATAAGGAACAGACTCCACGAATTCACGAAACAGCATTTATAGCAGACAGTGCGCAAGTCATTGGTGATGTTGAAATTGGAGAAGAATCTAGCATTTGGTTCAACGTAACTGTTAGAGGTGACGAAGGGCCAATTCGAATCGGTAAACGATGTAATATCCAAGAGAATTCAATGGCTCACTTATATGAGAAATTCCCATTAACTCTAGAAGATGACGTATCGGTTGGCCACAATGCAATCGTTCATGGATGCACACTTCGAAAAGGGGTACTTGTTGGAATGGGGGCAACGGTACTAGACGGAGCAGAAATAGGAGAGTACTCGATTATCGGTGCGAATAGCTTAGTTTCATCAGGTAAGAAAATCCCACCACGTTCATTGGTGCTCGGTTCACCTGGTAAAGTCGTGCGAGAGTTAACAGATAAGGATATGGAAATGATCGACGAGACGATTAAAACGTATGCCAAGAAAGGGCAGGAGTTTCGCGATAAGGAGATTTTTGAAGAAGTGAAGCGGTGAAGATGTAACAGCCCATTAAAAAAAGCAGGCCCTAATAAGCCTGCTTTTTCTTATCTTTATTCAAAAACGGACTCAAAGAAGCGGATCGCGGGGCCGTCTAGTAATTTGTGATAATCAGAGAATAGCGCTGCAGCTGAGTCGCCCAACCACTGATCAGGCAATAGCTCAGCCGGCAAGTCCGGGTCGACGAATAAAAACTTGCGGTACTCATGGACGAGCGCCGCACACTTCATGAAGCAAGCCCCGTCACTAATCTCGCCTTTTTCAATCTTATTCTTATCGATGTAATACTTTTCACTGTACTCCTTGATGAACTCTGAATACTTCTGGTTCACTTCATCTAAATCCCAACACTTTTCTACTAAGCTTTTAGGATCGCTCATCCCTTCATATGACGCATGGAAAAATGAAACGTAGGAAGAAATATCATATTTATCAATTAGTCTATGAACCTGTTCATCTAAAGGGTTGGGAGTAATCCAGCAACTGTTGGAGAGCAATCCAAACCCACTCCATACGAGCTCTTTTCGTAACTCATCTCGCAAATGGCGTTGGTCTTCTGGAATCGTATATACCAAAATTCGCCACATCCCATCCCATGATGGTGATTCAGATTTATAGATTCGCTTGGAAGCCTCATCAATTCGTGCCCGACCTTGATCAGTCAACGAATAATAGCTTTTATTTCCTCTTTTTTCAGATTGGACCCAGCCTTGTTTACTCATGCGTGAGATAGCCGTGCGAACGGATTGCTCATTATGTCCGAACTCTTTAAGTAATTTAATTAAACTACCAATCCATATAACGTCACCATAATGGCGTATGTAATCTCCATATAACGTAAAAATCATCGAACGTGTATTAAATTGTTTATCCATGTTAGATCCTTTCCTTCATCATCTAGTTGAGTGTAGTGATTATTCTACTACAAAACAAACGAATATTCATAGATTAATTTTCCGGAACGCTTAAGTGTAAGGCTTTTTTAAAGGAAATTGTTGATAAATTGGAGGAACTTTTGATAAACCCTCGTTGATTCTGATGAATTGCATGAGGCGGCGACTCCTAGGGGGAACAGCGCGAGCTGAAAATCACGCAAAACTCGCGGAGGTGAGTTTTGGGAAGTTGAAGCCGCGCCCCCAGGAAAGCGTCCGCCACTAAGCGATTCGTCAGAATCAACAACATTCTCTAACAGCGATGTAAAAAAGAATGCCAACAATAACATGTTCATAGAATAGAGTAGAGGATGGTATAGTACAAGTGCAATTTTTTGAAAATTATAATTTCTTATTGTCAAAAGTATAACGGTTTGATACTATTACGTTAAACAAACGTAATAAGGGGATGTTGCTATATGTATAACTATATAGAGTATGGCGGAGAGGAAAAATCCAGTGAGTTCGTGGACGATCAAGAGAAATACGATCAGTTTATGGCCCGGATTGAAGCTGGAGAAAAAATCGAACCGGACGATTGGATGCCAGATGATTACCGTCAAGCTTTAATCAAACTTATATCGATGCACGGAATTAGTGAAATTATGGGGGCACTACCTGAGAAGGAGTGGACGCCTAAGGCACCTACGCTTAAACGAAAGCTTGGTATCATGGCGAAAGTTCAAGATGAAATGGGACATGGGCAACTGTTATTACGTGTAGCGGAAGATTTAATGAAACCTTACGGAAAAGATCGTGGAGATATCATGGAAGACCTACTTAGTGGGGATTTAAAGTTCCACAACGTCTTTCATATGCCAACAAAAACGTGGGCGGATGCTGGGATGGTTGGTTGGCTCGTGGATGGAGCGGCGATTATTTCGCAAACCAATATGTTAGATGCGTCTTATGGACCTTATCAACGCGCGCTTCAACGTATTTGTCAGGAGGAAGTGTTCCACGCTCAACACGGCGAAGCGATCATCATGGCATTAGCAGAAGGTACAGATTACCAACGTGAAATTTTACAAAATTCATTGAACCGCTGGTGGCCGTCACTTCTAATGTTCTTTGGGCCGGCATCAGCTGATACAACTGGATCATCAAAGCAAGACATTATGATCAAATATAAAATTCGAAAGAGCTCTAACGAAGAATTACGCCAGGCATTCTTAGATAAGTATTTACCACGCGTGTTTTCGTTAGGCTTAACCGTGCCAGATGAAACGGTTCATTACGATGAAGAACGAGGACAGTGGAATTACCAACAGCCAGACTGGAATGAATTTAAACAAATCATTAAAAATAAAGGACCACGCTCAAAAGAACGCCTTCGTTTAAGAGAGATTGCTTACGAAAACAACCGTTGGGTACGTCAGGCGTTAGCGGCAGATAAGGTCGGTTCATAGAGGGGGAGGATATGATGGGCAACACAGAAGAATCTAATTTTTATCAAGAGTATGAAGTCTTTAGTAAAAAAAGTACAAAGGCACCGATTCAGCATCAATTCAGCTTGCTCGCGCCAAATGAAGAGATGGCCTTAAGCATGGCGGTTGAGAATTTTATGCGGCGTGAAGATGTACTGGATGTGTGGGTCGTGAAACGAAGCAATGTGCGCCGGATGACGAGTGAAGAGCGTGCAAACTGGACGAAGCGCTTGGATAACAAAGATTATCGTAAGACGAAAGGTTACGGTTACTTAAGAGAAAAGTGGAAAGAAAAAGAACAAGGCATGCTGGATGAAAAAGAGATTCTGTCATGGAAAGAGGTGAAGAAATCATGATGGACGTTAAATCAGCGGAAGAGGCTAAGCAAGATGTAGCTTATTCCACGGCATTAAAAGAATTGATCTTTCAGTTAGCTGATGATGATTTTCTCATTTCTTTTCGCGGCTCGGAATGGCTAGGCTTAGCACCTCACATCGAAGAAGACGTTGCTTTTTCCTCCATTACACAAAACACGATGGGGCATGCGTTCATGTTTTATCAGTTGCTAGAGGATTTAGGCGAAGGCGAAATTGATGTGTTGGCGCACGAGCGTCATTCGGACATGAGGCGTAACGGCATTTACTTAGAGAAAAGAAACGGTGACGGCAATTACTTAGATGAACCTTATTACGACTGGGCGTTGACAGTAGTTCGAAATTTTTTATATGAAACGTTTAAAAAGGTGAAATTGGAAGCGGTTACAAAGAGCTCTTATAAGCCACTTGCGAATATTGCAGGAAAAGTTTTGATGGAGCAGCCCTACCACTTAGCACACTGGAAGATCTGGATGAAGCAGTTGTTGAACTCAACAGAAGAGGCGCGCGAACGGATTGAAGCAAGACTTAATGAAGCATGGGAAGAGTTCGGCGATGTTTTGGAATACGGTTCCAAAGCTACTGAAATGGAGCACTTCGGCTTGATAATGGGTGAAGATGAGCTAAAAGAGCGATGGTTGAATGAAGTGTCAAAAACGATTGAGAACTTACCTTCAGGATCACTTGGTAAGAAATACGGAAGCGGCCGTGAAGGTGAACATACGGAAGATTTAGATCAAGCGTTAGCAACTTTGTCTGAAGTATATATGAGTGATAAGGAAGCAATTTGGTAAGCCACATCTTAGGGGGTGAATGATGATGCCAATCAGTCAACGACAAGTGGAGATTCGTGCGGTGTTAAAAACCGTCGATGATCCTGAGCTTCCGAATGTAAGTGTCGCAGATTTAGGGATGGTACATGAGGTTTTTGTGAATGAAGGAGCGGTTTCTATCACGATGATTCCAACCTTCGCAGGGTGCCCGGCACTTGATTTTATTAAGAAGAATGTGAAGACAGCTGTTGAAGAGATGGCTTGGGTTGAGAGCTGTGAGGTTCACTTTTCATTTGAAGAAAAATGGTCAACCGATGCTATAACGGGTGAAGGCAAAAGGCAATTGAAGAAGCACGGCATAGCTCCTCCACCTGAGAATTACCGACCTGGAGAAGAGTGGACCGTGGATTGCCCGTATTGTGGATCAGATTATACATCCATGGAGAATGTTTTCGGACCGACTGCTTGTAGAAGTATTTTATATTGCACGTCTTGTAGAAACCCATTTGAAGCCATGAAACCAGTGGTGGATTACGTTATTAATTAAAATTTGAGAGGGGAAATTTAAATGGTAAAATTAATCGCTATTTACAAGAAACCAGAGGATCAAGAGAAGTTTGATGAGCACTACTTCAACACACATACACCGATTACTCAGAAGATTCCAGGACTTAGAGACATGAAAGTGACGAAAATCGTTGGATCGCCAATGGGAGAAACGGATTATTACTTACTTTGCGAAATGTTCTATGACGACCATGAATCATTACAGGCAGCAATGAAAACAGATGAAGGAAAAGCATCTGGTAAGGATGTTATGAAATTTGCCGGTGATATTGTGACATTAGTGATTGGTGAGGAAGTAAATGTCCCATCAGTTAATTAAGGTTTATGAAGAGGGTCAAGTTGGGGTGGTTGAGCTTAATCGCCCAAATGTCTTGAATGCGTTAAACCGGCAGATGGTGGATGAGATTGTTGATCAGCTAGAAATGTATGATCGAAACCCAGAAATTCGAGTAATGATGATCAAAGGCAATGATAAAGTGTTTGCGGCGGGTGCGGACATTGACGAGATGATGGAAGAAACGCCACTATCGATGGAAATGGCAAATCCTTTCGCCGTATGGGATCGCATGACTTTGATTAAAAAGCCAGTGATCGCGTCAGTTAATGGATTTTGTCTTGGGGGTGCCTTTGAGTTGGCGCTACACTGTGACTTAATTATAGCGGGTGAAGATGCCAAATTTGGATTCCCGGAAGTGAAGTTAGGCGTCATGCCTGGTGCAGGTGGCACGCAATTACTAACTAAAGCGATCGGGCAACGTAAAGCTTTAGAGTGGATTTGGCTTGGTGAACCGTTTAAAGCGGATGAAGCGCAGTCATTAGGCATCGTTAACCGAGTGGTAGCCCCTGAGCTTGTTAAAGAAGAGTCGATGCGCTTTGCTCAATCTTTAGCAAATCAAGCACCGATCTCGGTACGTTTAATTAAGGAAGCTGTTCGAGCAGCTGAAGATTTGTCGCTCATGGATGGAATGAAACTTGAGCGGAAGAATTTTTATTTAGCTTTTGATTCTGAAGACCAAAAAGAAGGCATGAAAGCATTTGTTGAAAAAAGACCTCCTCATTTTAAAGGGGTGTAAATCATGGATTTTGAAACGATTCTTTATAGCGAAAAAGACGGGGTAGCCACGATTACGTTGAACCGTCCGAAAGCTTATAACGCTTTTACAAAAGAAATGAACTACGAAATTACAAAAGCATTGAAGTCTGCTGATAAAAATAAGGAAGTTCGTTGCATTGTTTTTACCGGTGAAGGAAAAGCGTTTTGTTCCGGACAGGATCTGCAGGATGTTGATGAGGATACAAACCATGCAGAGTTCCTTAGAACACGTTATCAACCCATGTTAAAACAACTTAAGGACACAGCGAAGCCTATAGTTGCAGCTGTAAATGGAACAGCCGCAGGGGCAGGGATGAGTTTAGCGTTAGCTTGCGATTTCAGGTTGATGAAGTCTAGTGCTAAGTTTTTGAGTGCGTTTGTTGGAATCGGTCTCGTGCCTGATTCGGGGATGATGTACCATTTACCGCGTTTAATCGGTTATGCGAAAGCGATGGAGATGATCGTTTTAGGGAAACCGATGACAGCAACAGAAGCTCACGATTTAGGCCTCGTAACAGAAGTTGTGGAAGAGAATGAGTGGGATGAAAAAGTAAATGAGTTTACTCAGAACTTAGCGAGCATGCCGACAAAATCGATAGCACTCGTGAAGCGTTACATGATGGATAGCATGCACGAGTCCTACGATGAATTTTTGGAAAAAGAAGCTTTTGCCCAGCGCATCGCAGGTCAGTCCGAAGATCATCGCGAAGGTGTGCAAGCATTTAAAGAAAAACGACAACCGACGTATACAGGTCAATAGATTAATAGAAGGAGCGATTCGAAATGGAAATGACTAAAGAAGCTATTACAGAAGTTGGCGAGATGAAGCGCCAGCACTACTCGATGATTATTAACGGTGAACGTGTAGAAAGTAGTTCAGGTGACACATTTGATACGTTTAACCCGGCTAAAGGGGAGTCTCTTGCAACGATTGCAAAAGCGAATGAAGAAGATGCAGAAAAAGCGGTTCAAGCCGCGCGCAATGCTTTTGACAATGGAAAGTGGCGCAAGTATCCAGTAGGCAAACGTGCACGCGTATTGAATAAAATTGCTGAGATTATGCGTTCGCGCTTTAAAGAATTAGTCGAAATGGAAGTTCTGAACAGTGGTAAGTCTGTGGGGGCAGCAACTGTTCAGGTTAACCAGTCGATTGAGGATTTTGAATTTTACGCGGGCGCAATTGTAGGGCATCGTGGTGAAGTAAATAACATGCCATACGGTTTCTTTAACTATACGCATAAAGAGCCGTTGGGCGTATGTGCGCAGATTATCCCTTGGAACTATCCAATGATGATGGCAGCTTGGAAGATTGCTCCGGCGATTGCGGCAGGATGTTCAGTCGTCATTAAGCCGGCGTCTCTAACTCCAATTACGGCGATTATTCTAAATGAAATTTGCCATGAAGCGGGTGTTCCTGAAGGGGTCGTGAATACCATCCCAGGTTCAGGTGCTGTTGTTGGTGATTACTTAGTACAGCATGAGGATGTGAATAAAGTTGCTTTCACTGGCTCAACGCCTACAGGTAAAGACATTATGGAAAAAGCTTCTCAAACATTGAAACGTCTTACATTAGAGCTTGGTGGTAAATCACCGAACATCGTGTTTGAAGATGCAGATATGGAAGCAGCAGTTGCTGGATCGTTATTCGGAATCTTCTTCAACACAGGCCAGTCTTGTGAAGCGCGCTCGCGCATGTTCGTGCACGAATCGATTTACGATGAGTTCATGGAAAAATTCATTGAAAAGACAGAGAAGCTTGTGTCAGGTGACCCAATGGATAAAGGAACTCACCTTGGATCGATCATTAGTAAAGACCAATTAGAAGTCATTGATGGCTATGTCCAGTCAGCCAAAGAAGACGGCGCAACGATTGCGACAGGTGGTAAGCAAATCTATCCTGATGGTCACGAAAATGGTCACTGGTATGCACCGACCGTTATCACGGATGTAACACCTGACATGAAAGCTGTTCAGGAAGAAATTTTCGGGCCAGTGGTTGTTGTTGAGAAGTTCACAGATGAAAAAGACGTGGTTAAGCGTGCGAATGATACGAAGTACGGCTTAGGTTCAGCGATTTGGACGACAGATCAAGGTCGCGCAACACGTGTTGCACACCAAATCCAAGCAGGTATTGTGATGGTGAATAGCCCGTTCTCGGCATTCCCTGGAACCCCATTCGGTGGTTATAAACAATCAGGGTTTGGACGCGAGCTAACCGTCGAAACACTAGATTTATATATGGAAGATAAGAGTGTCCTGTCTTACTACGGGCCAAAACCTCTTAATCCGTTTAACGTATAAAAAATCATAGTTCCAAAGAAAGGTAGAGTGTCCATGACGATCCAAAACGTTACAGTCGTGGGTGCTGGAGTGATGGGGCGAGGCATAGCTTATGTCTCGGCCCTTTCAGGTTTCAACACAACCCTAGTAGATGTGTCCGAGGAACAGTTGGACCAAGCCTACCAGCACGCCAAACGAACATCCGATAAAGGCATTCAGATTGGAAAATTAACCGAACAACAGCAAACTGAACTATTCAACCACTTTCATACGACAACTGATCTGGAGGGGGCTTCGGCTCACTGCGATTTATTGATTGAAGCGGTTCCGGAAAGAAGAGAGTTAAAACAAAGAGTGCTAGAAACAGCAGATGCCCATGCTCCTGAACATGCGATTCTAGCATCAAATACATCTACCATTAGTCCCACAGAGTTAGGGTCATTTACAGAGCGGCCAGACCAAGTGGCTGTCATGCACTTTTTTAACCCGGTTCACAAGATGAAATTGGTAGAGATTGTGCGTGGCCTTGAAACGAGTGATCAAACGGTTGAAATCATTCAAGCTGCCTCAGAACAAATGGGTAAAGAGACGGTTGAAGTGAATGAATTCCCTGGTTTTGTAACCAGTCGGATCAGTGCGCTTGTAGGGAACGAAGCTTTTCATATGCTACAAGAAGGTGTAGCCACGGCTGAAGATATTGATAAAGCGATTAAACTAGGGTTGAACTATCCAATGGGGCCGCTTGAGCTCGGGGATTTAGTCGGCTTAGATGCTCGCTTGAATAATCTCAGATACTTACACGAAACATTAGGTGAAAAATATCGTCCAGCACCATTACTTGAACAGTACGTTAAAGCCGGTCGCCTTGGTCGCAAATCCGGTAAAGGTGTTTACGATTACACAGAGAAAGATGGGTTGGTTAAAAAATGAATGAAGTCGTTATAGTAGATGCAGTCAGAACGCCCATTGGTCGATATAAAGGGGCTTTAAAAAACATTCGACCAGATGATCTTGGGGCGATTGTGATTAAGGCTCTGATGGAAAGGAATCCTGATGTGTCACCTGAATTGGTTGAAGAAGTCGTCTTAGGCAATGCCAATCAGGCTGGGGAAGACAATCGAAATGTCGCAAGGATGTCAGCGTTGTTAGCCGGTTTGCCTGTGGAAGTAGCTGGTACGACAGTTAACCGCTTATGCGGGTCAGGCATGGATGCGGTCATGTACGCCGCCAGAGCGATTGCGGTTGGTGAAGGTGATGTATTTATTGCAGGCGGGACAGAAAGTATGACACGTGCCCCTTTTGTTATGGCAAAGCCTGAGAAAGAATTTCCTCGGGGCAACATGGAAATGTACGATACAACCATTGGCTGGCGTTTTACTAATCAAAAGTTAGAAGAAATGTATGGTTCAGATACTATGCCACAAACAGCAGAGAATGTGGCCGAGCGTTATGGGATCTCTCGTAAAGATCAAGATGAATTCGCTTATGAAAGTCAGATGCGCGCGAAAAGAGCGATGGAATCAGATCGCTTTAAAGAAGAAATCATACCTGTAACCTATCATGACCGAAAAGGTACCGAGATCACGGTAACAGATGATGAGCATCCAAGGCCGACATCGACTTTGGAGAAGTTAGAGAAGTTACGGCCTATTTTTGAAGGTGGAACGATCACAGCCGGTAACGCTTCTGGAGTGAATGATGGCGCATCAGCGTTACTCGTAATGAGCGCGGATAAAGCCCGCGAACTTGGCTTAAAACCTCTAGTTAAATTTGTGGGAGGGGCAACTGCAGGACTCGAACCAGCCGTGATGGGGCTTGGACCTATTCGTGCCACTCAGAAGCTGTTAAAACGGACAGGACATTCGATTGAGGATATCGGATTAGTTGAGCTAAACGAGGCTTTTGCATCGCAGTCATTAGAATGCATGCGTCAATTGGAGCTTGATTCATCTAAAGTGAACGTAAACGGTGGGGCGATCGCATTCGGGCACCCCCTCGGCGCAAGTGGTGCACGAATTTTAACGACCTTGATTCATGAAATGAAAAAGCGGAATACCAAGTATGGCTTGGCCACGATGTGTGTCGGCGTCGGCCAGGGGATTGCATCGATGGTTGAGAATATCGAATAAGGGGTCATGAACATGACGGTACTATTCCATAAAGAAAACGGAATCGGTTATTTAACGTTGAACCGTGAAGAGTCGTTAAATAGTATGAATTACGATATGCTGTGCGATTTGAAAGATCGAATGAATGCCATTCACGTAGATCCTGACGTTAAGGTTTTGATCGTAACGGGTGCGGGTGAAAAAGCCTTTAGTGCGGGTGCAGACTTGAAGGAACGAAAAACCTTGAACGAATCTGAAGTCCGTCGCAACGTGAAAGCCATTCAGGATATGACCAACAGCTTAGCAGAGTTACCGATGCCGACGATTGCTGCCGTTAACGGTTACTGCTTTGGTGGGGGATTTGAGCTGATGCTCGCTTGTGATTTTAAAATTGCGGTGTCAGAGGCGAAGTTGGGGCTCACAGAAACGAGCTGGGCAATCATCCCAGGTGCAGGTGGAACGCAGCGACTGCCTCGAATTGTAGGCGAAATGAAAGCGAAAGAGCTCATTTTTACTGCTAAGAAAATGTCAGCTTCCGAAGCTTTAGACCTTGGAATTTTACTTAAAGTCGTTGAAAAAGAAAAGTTGAATGAAACTTGTGAGCAGTTAGCGAGCGAAATTCTAGGGAACGGTCCCGTAGCTATTCAACAAGCTAAATACGCCATTAGCCGCGGCATGAGTGCTGATCTTCAAACAGGACTCGCAATTGAAGCAAAAGCCTATGAACTCACGATTCCGACTAAAGATCGTCAAGAGGCCTTGCGCGCATTTAGCGAAAAACGCCAACCGAATTTCACTGGGAAGTAGTATGAGAGTTCGTTGGGGTATATGAGAGCTCAAGCAACCCACTCAGGCAATCAACCAGTCGCACCAATACAACGAAGGAGGTCACATAATGAACGACGTATGCAAAATGCTAAATATCCAATATCCAATCATTCAAGGTGGGATGGGTAATATCAGTAATGCTCAGCTGACATCCGCTGTATCGAACGCAGGTGGTCTCGGAACAATCGGTTGTGGAACGATGACGCCAGAAGAAGTTGATCAAATCATTATAGAAACAAAAGAGCTCACGGATCGACCGTTCGCGGTGAACATCGCACTTGCTGTGTCACCACATGCTGAAGATCTCATCGATCTAGTGATCAAGCACAAAATCCCTGTCGTATCACTATCCGCAGGCAACCCAGCGCCATTCATTCCGCACCTTCACGAACATGGCATCAAAGTTATGACGCTTGTCGCGTCGGTAAAACATGCGAAGAAAGCGGAAGAAGCGGGAGCGGATATTTTGGTCGCAGAAGGTTACGAGGCAGCAGGGATCAACTCGAACCTCGAGCTCACTACATTCACGCTGATCCCGCAAATCGTACAAAATGTAAACATCCCAGTACTTGCAGCAGGAGGCATTGGTGATGGAAAAGGCCTTGCAGCAACACTCATGTTAGGAGCAAGCGGTGTGCAAATGGGCACACGATTTATCTCCACACAGGAAGCGCCATTTCATGACAATTACAAAAATAAAGTTCTTGAAGCTAATGGCACAGGGACGGTTATTATCGGCCGAACAGTAGGCCAAATCAGACGAATTCTGGACACACCTTATGCGCAAAAAATCACCGACTTAGAAAAGTCAGGTCTGACCCGAGATCAATACCGCAACATGACCACTGAAGAACTCCATGCTAGAGGAGCTTTAGAAGGTGACCTAGAAAATGGCTTCCTTAACAGCGGTCAAGTCGCAGGTCTGATCACAGATATTCCAACAGTCCAAGAGCTAATTGAAGGCATGGTATATCAAGCTTCAGAGCAGATGAAGTCGCAACTGAACAACCTACATTTAAACACTGGAAAAAATTAATTATTTGAAAAAATTAATTATTCTAACAATTTATTGTAAATATTATGACACAGTGATAAAATAGCGTTAAAAAATCGTTATATAAAATTTTTTGTCTAGTTATGAAAGCGCTTTAATTCTGTATAGAAGGTGAGCGATGATATGAAACCTGGTATGGTAGTTGGTCGACAAGAGACCATCCATATTCAAGTGACAGAAGATATGTTTGCTAGTTTTGAAGGCGAAGTGGTTCATCCGGTTTACTCGACAGTCGCCATGGTGTACCACATGGAATGGGTATCACGTAAAATTATTCTTCCTTTTCTAGAAGGCCATGAAGAAGGAATGGGAGCAGCTGTACAGGTTAAACACATCGATGCTGCCCCGTACCAAGCCAATATTACTCTCACAGCCACTCTAATAGAACACCGCGATCAACTAGTCCTCACAACCGTAGAAGCTCGGCATAATGATCAGTTAATAGGAGAAGGGGAAGTCAAGCAAGTGATTTTACCTAAAGAATTGATTCAAAAGAAAATTGTGTCTAATAAATAAGTTCCTAACTTAGGAGGATTATTATGAGCTTCGCAACCCAATCGTTTCAAGGAGATAAAAATAAAAATTTGTCTTTAATCGACAAAATGGCAGAACACGAGCAGGTCGTCTTTTGTAATGACCCATCAACCAATCTAAAAGCCATTATTGCGATACATAGTACTAAACTTGGACCAGCAATTGGCGGCTGTCGCATGCAGCCTTATGAAGACTTTGATGCAGCATTAGAAGATGCTTTGCGCCTGTCCAAAGGAATGAGTTATAAATGTGCAGCCTCAGACGTTGATTTTGGTGGTGGAAAAGCAGTAATTATAGGAGACCCGCAAACGGATAAAACGCCTGAATTATTTCGTGCCTTTGGTCAGTACGTTGAGTCTTTACACGGTCGTTTTTACACAGGCACGGACATGGGAACGACCCTCGAAGACTTTGTTCATGCCATGAAGGAAACGAACCATATTGTCGGCCTTCCGGAAGAGTATGGCGGCGGTGGTGATTCATCGATTCCTACTTCAGAAGGGGTCATTTACGGTATAAAAGCTACTATCAGAATGCTGTTCGATCACGAAGATTTACAGCCTGTAACCTATGCGATTCAGGGGCTTGGGAAAGTCGGGTTCAAAGTAGCCGTTCGCTTACTTGAAGAAGGTGCCACCATTTATGTCTCTGATATCGTTGAAAATAACATTGAGCGTTTACAAGAACACGCGATGACAACATCAGGCACCTTGGAAATTGTCGACTCAAACGAAATCTATCGTCAGCCAGCAGATATCTTCATTCCGTGTGCTCTAGGTGGCATCATAAACGATACGACGATCGAGCAATTCCAGTTCAAAGCAATTGCAGGTTCAGCTAATAACCAATTGTTAAAAGAAGAGCACGGTGTTGAATTAGCTAAAAGAGACATCCTTTACGCACCCGATTACATCATTAACTCAGGCGGCTTAATTCAAGTGACGGATGAACTATACGGAACAAACAAGAAGCGCGTGCTAGCAAAAACGAAAGAAATCTATAACACGATGATTGAAGTTTATAAAACAGCAGAAATGAACCAAGTCTCAACAGTAGAAGCAGCTAACCAATTCTGTGAAAAATTAATGGCAGCAAGAGAAAAACGAAACAGTTTTTACACTCGTACTATTAGCCCGAAATGGAGCATACGATAATCATTACAAAAGGTTTGGGGGAACAGAGATGGAAGAACATTTTCCGATGAAAAAAATCATCGATGATCAAGGTAATTTAATAGATTCAAGCTATGAAAATGACATAGACGAAGAACTCGTGAGAAAACTCTATTACCATATGAGCCGCATTCGCCTGTTTGATAGAAAAGCGATTAGCCTTCAACGCCAAGGTCGTATCGGGACTTATCCACCGTTTGAAGGTCAAGAAGCGTCACAAGTCGGAAGTGCTTTAGCGCTCGATTCTGATGATTGGTTATTCCCGACTTACCGTGACCATGGTGCCATGTTGACTTTCGGTTCAGATATGACGCGCACATTCCTCTACTGGAACGGCCGCGCTGAAGGTTGTGTACCACCAGAAGGTAAAAATATTTTCCCAGCAGCAGTGCCAATTGCCACACAAATTCCGCACGCAGTAGGTGCTGCCTGGGCAGAAAAGCGAAAGGGCACAAAAAATGTAGCCATAGCTTATTTTGGAGACGGTGCAACTTCGGAAGGTGATTTCCACGAGGGATTGAATTTCGCGAGTGTGTTTAAAACACCAACCATCTTATTTAATCAAAACAACGGATATGCGATTTCAGTACCGATAGAAAAACAAATGAATTCAAAAACGATTGCCCAAAAAGGATTAGCGTACGACATACCAAGTATCCGAATTGATGGAAACGATGTGTTCTCCGTTTATTTTGAAACGAAAAAAGCTGTCGAACGTGCAAGATCGGGCGAAGGCCCAACATTAATTGAAGCGGTGACTTGGAGAACAGGCGCACATACAACAGCCGATGATCCAACAAAGTACCGTCCAGAAGGCCAGGGTGAAAATGTCGTTAATCCAATCGAACGCTTAGAAAATTATATGAAAAATAATGACTTCTGGGATGAAGAGTGGATTGCGAAAACGGAAGCAGAGCTTACTCAAGAAGTCGAATCAGCACTTGAGGCGATGGAAAAATATCCGCCAGCTAAACCGGAAGACTTATTCGATCATGTATTTACCAACACACCTCCACAATTAGTGGAGCAAAAAGAATCCTACCTTGAACTGATCGGGAGGGAGTAAGCGATGAACGTAAAAATGGAAAAGCAAGCAGAACAACAAGAAACCACCCAACAAATTACAATGGTTCAAGCAGTTAACGATGCGATGAAAACCATGCTTGAACATGATGACACCACCATTTTACTCGGTGAAGATATCGGTAAAAACGGCGGTGTGTTCCGTGCGACTGAAGGTCTTCAAGAACTATTTGGAGAAGACCGCGTGGTAGATACACCATTATCTGAAGCGGGGATAGTTGGAACTTCAGTCGGCCTTGCGGTAAATGGTTTTAAACCGATTGCAGAAATGCAGTTCATGGGGTTTGTTTATCCAGCTTACGACCAAATCATGACCCATGTATCCCGTTTACGCATGAAGACAATGGGCAAATATTCAGTTCCAATGGTTATTCGTACACCATATGGCGCCGGTATTCGTGCACCTGAAGTCCATTCAGATAGTGCAGAAACGATATTCACACACATGCCTGGGATTAAAGTCGTTTGTCCAGCTACACCATATGATGCTAAAGGGTTATTAATCGCTGCAATTGAGGATCCAGATCCGGTTTTATTCATGGAACCGATGCGTAGCTATCGTGCACAACGAGAAGAGGTTCCAACGGGTAAATACACCGTTGAAATTGGTAAAGGCGAAAAAATTCAAGAAGGAACAGACGTGACGATCATTGCTTGGGGGGCGATGGTACCTGTAGCTAAGCAAGCTGCTAAACAAGCCGAGCAACAAGGGATGAGCTGTGAAGTGCTTGATTTGAAGACACTTTATCCACTTGATCGTGACCTGATCGCAGAATCTGTTCAAAAAACAGGTCGTGCCGTAATCGTACATGAAGCGCATGGTACAGGTGGCCTCGGCAACGATATTTTGTCTGTGATTAACGATACATCCTTCTTATACTTAAGATCGCCAATCGAGCGCGTGACAGGTTTCGATGTGCCGGTACCATTCTTCGCGCTAGAAGAACATTACCTACCAACACCGAAACGCATCTTACAAAGTATAGAAAAAGCGGTGCATTTCTAAGGGGGGATTTCAATGCTAGAAGTCAAACTACACGATATCGGAGAAGGTATGACAGAAGGGGAAATCGCCCACTATTTCGTGAAAGAAGGCGATACCGTTCAAACCGACCAGCCACTGGTTGAAGTTCAAACAGACAAAATGGTCGCCGAACTTCCATCACCTGGTGCAGGTACCATTAAAGAAATCATCGTACCTGTTGGTGAAACCGTACAAGTTGGAACGACCCTTTTATATATTGAAGGTGAAGGGGCGAATCAAGCATCTGAACCTGAACCAACTGAAGAAGCAATACCTGCTAAAGCAAGTGAACAAACCATGCAGCCAAGACGTATGCAAACAACACTCAATCGTGTGTTAGCAACACCGTATACGAGGAAAATTGCTCGCGATCACGGAATTGATATCGAAGAAGTCCAGCCGTCAGATCCTTCAGGTCGTGTGACAGAAGAGGACGTTTACGAATTTATCAATGGAGAACAAACGCCAAAAACAGAACCAGCGACTGAAACTATACCAGTAACACAATCAAAACCAACCCAGCCAGATGAAATTCCGTTCAGAGGTATTCGGAAAAAGATCGCCGAAAAAATGACGAAATCAATCTACACTATACCCCATGTGACACACTTTGATGAAATCAACATGACACGAGTTGTCGAGCTTCGTGAGGAACTGAAAGCCTCAGGAGTTTCCATCTCAGTCTCTGCCTTCCTAGTTAAAGCACTAACAATCGCTTTAAAAGACTTCCCAGTATTTAACGCCGAACTAGATGAAGAAAATGAAAAGATTATATTGAAAAAAGACTACCATATCGGAATGGCATCAGATACAGAAGATGGACTAATCGTTCCTGTTTTACACCATGCTGATCAAAAATCGATTCAACAACTTCATGATGAAATTAAAGAGCTCACGCATAAAGCTAAAGAAGGAAAGCTGGACCACGCTGATTTACAAAATGGTACATTCACCGTCAGCAACGTCGGTCCACTAGGTAGCACCGGTGCAACACCAATTATTAACTACCCAGAAACAGGATTGATCGCTTTCCATAAGACCAGAAAAGTACCGATTGTCACTGACAATAACGAAATCGTCATCGGTTATATGATGAATCTATCGATGTCATTCGACCATCGTGTGGCGGACGGAGCGAGAGCTGTAGCCTTTACGAATCGTTTAGCTAGTCTAATCGAACATCCGAACAAACTCATGCTGGAGATGATATAAATGGTTGTTGGAGAAATCACAGAAGAACGGGACCTCGTCATAATAGGTGGCGGGCCAGGCGGATACACAGCAGCCATACGTGCCGCCCAACTCGGCTTACAAGTCACACTAGTAGAAGAAGGTGACTTAGGTGGCGTTTGTTTAAACCGTGGCTGTATCCCTTCTAAAATTTGGACTCATACAAGTAAGAAAATATCTGAAGTGCCACAAATGCAAGAAATGGGGATTGGGGTCAGCGAACCCGAGCTAGATTTAGACAAATTACTAACCTATAAAACTAAAATCACCGAACAACTTCGAACAGGGGTCGAATCCCTTTGTCAGGGGAATAAAATCGAAGTGCTTCAAGGTAAAGCGACGTTTACCAAGGAAGACCGAATCGGTGTCGAATATGGTCATCAGTTCGATACGTATATTTTCAAACACGCAATTATCGCAACGGGGAGCACGGCTGTTTTACCAGAAGGGTTTCCAAAAGCGCGTAGCCGAATTCTATTATCCCATGAACTCTTCGACTTAAATGAAGTACCTGACCATCTTTTAATTTATGGACATGATTATCTTGTCTATGAAATGGCATCAACTTATCAGTCCTTTGGTTCAAAGGTGACGCTTATTCAAGATGAGGAGCTTGATCTAGATCAGGCGATCGAAAAGGAACTTAAGCGATCATTTAAAAAGAAAAAGATCAAAGTCATTCAACAAGACTCACTCCAATCCATTGAAGAAACGGATGAGGGTGTGACGATACAGCTTACTGATCAAAAAGGAAAAGTTCAATCGATTGAAGGGACTCATTTATTTACGAGTGGAAACCCCATACCGAACCTCGATTCACTCGGAATCAATCGATTTGGAGTTGAGCAAGCAGAAAGTGGTCAAATCGTCGTTGATCATACTATGAAATCAACAGCATCAAATATTTATGCTGTTGGTGATGTCACAGAAGGACCGTCGCTTGCTGTTAAAGCGATTAAACAAGGAAAAGTAGCTGCAGAAGCTATTGCGGGTGAGAATGTAGAGGCAGACTTAACGTTTTTACCAACGATTATACACACCTGCCCACCTGTCGCTTCAGTTGGGTTAACTGAACAAGAAGCTAAGGAGAACGAACTCGAATACCTGGTTGGTCAGTTCAATTTAAATGCCAATGGTTATGCCAAAGTAACTGGCAAAACTGATGGAACCATTAAAGTAATAAGTGATGCAAAAACCGAGATTATTCTTGGTATCCATATGATTGGAGAAGGAGCTGTCGAATTATCGAGCACTTTCGTCCAACTTCTTGAAATGGCAGCTAAGGTTGAAGACATAAGGTTTCCATTATTTGCTCATCCGAGTACCAATGAAGGCTTGCTTGAAGCTGTTGAAGCTTTAACAGGTCAAGCTATCCATAACCCACCTCAGAAGGAACAGACAAAAATTAAAGAAAGGAGTTTTTAATTTTAAACTAAGTATTTAATGAAAATGGTTCATTAAAAATTAAGGGGGATGTTGAATGAGGAAGTGGATTCAATTAATGGCTGTAGTTGTAGTTGGTTTAAGTTTACTAGCTGCATGTGGAGATGATAGTTCAGGTGGAGACGATAATTCAGGTGAAGATTCAGATTCATATGTTGTAGGTGCAACACAGATTGTTGAGCACCCTTCTCTGGATTTAGCGTATGAAGGTTTCCAAGAAGCATTGGAAGAAGCAGGTTTGGATGTTGAGTACGATTTTCAAAACGCACAAAACGACCAGAACAATGTGAAGACGATCTCTGATGGTTTTGTCGCAGATGATGTTGATTTGATTTTTGCTAACTCAACACCTAGTGCACAAGGGGCTTTAAATGCGACAAAGGACATTCCGATTGTTTATACATCAGTAACAGATCCAGTAGCGGCGGATTTAGTTCCTTCAATGGATGAAGCGGGTGAAAACATAACAGGTGTATCTGACTTACATCCAGATGCGATTAAGACGACTGTCGAATTTATCGATCAGTATTTTGATGGCGCAACAGTAGGTCTAATATACAACGCAGGTGAGCCAAACTCAGTTGCTCAAATTGATTCAATTAAATCAGCAGTTGAAGACACAAGCCTGAGCATTGAAGAACGTACTGTAGCTAATGCTTCTGAAGTACAGCAAGCAGCAACAACGCTCGTAAGTGATATTGATGTATTCTTCATCGTAACAGATAACACGGTAGTAGAAGCATTAGATAGTGTGGTTGGTGTTGCCAATGACCAAGACATTCCACTAATAACAGGTGAGCCAAACTCATTAGCAAAAGGTGGTTTTGCAACATTCGGTATTGATTACCACACGATTGGATACCGTGCAGGGGAAATGGCTGCAGAAATCTTACAAGGTGATAAAGCAACAAACGAAATCGCCCCGGAGTATCCACCAGAAATCCAACTATTCATTAACAAAGATGCTGCTGAGGAGCAGAACATTGAATGGAATGATGATTGGGATGAAGATGCTCAATTTATAGAAACTGAAGAATAAGTATAAGTGGTAAAGCAGGCCTAGCCTGCTTTACTCATATACATAACGAAAGGGAGGGCGACATGCTAATATCATTATTTGGTGCAGTAGAATCAGGAGCCATCTATGCCATTATGGCTTTAGGAGTTTATCTTTCCTTCCGAGTACTAGATTTCCCCGATTTAACGGTAGATGGAAGTTTTGTAACAGGAGCAGGCATTACAGGAATGTTAATCGTTAATGGAATGTCTCCAATCATGGCAACATTAATAGGTGCTTTTGCAGGCTTTATTGCAGGATGTATTACAGGAATCCTTCATACTAAAGGAAAAATCAATGCACTACTTTCAGGGATTCTCATGATGATTGCATTATATTCAATTAACCTTAGATTTATGGGTCAGCCAACGGTTTCCATGCTAAATGAAAATACAATAATTAACCAAATCCAATCATTCTGGTCGCCAGCAATTGATTCAGTTTTAAACAGTATATTTATCGGAGCAGATCGAGTTCCGACGACCTGGGCAATTTTAATTATCATGACCATCGTGACGATTGCGATTAAGTTTATTCTTGATTACTTCTTAAAAACCGAAGTCGGCCTTGCCATTCGTGCCACGGGTGATAACCAAAAGATGATTCGCAGCTTATCCGCCAACACAAACTTTTTAATCATCATTGGTATCGGTTTATCAAACGGGTTAGTCGCATTATCAGGTGCACTAGTCGCACAGCATGGTGGTTTTGCAAACCTAAACATGGGCATCGGTATGATCGTTATCGGGTTAGCATCCGTTATTATCGGAGAAGCATTATTCGGTAAAAAAACGATCGCAAGAGTGACGCTCGCTGTCATCGGTGGGGCGATCGTTTATCGTGTCGTCATCACACTTGCTCTAAGAGTTGATTTTTTAGAATCGAGTGACCTAAAACTAATTACAGCCGTATTAGTTATAGTGGCACTTGTCACTCCAAAAGTATTACAAGCAAGACGTGAGAAAAAACGTCGACTAGCCAAACGAGCAGCACTCATGGACCGAAGGGGGAGTGAAGCCAGTGCTTAAAATACATGACGTATCCCTAACATTTAATGAAGGTACACCGGACGAGAAGAATGCCTTAGATGATATTAATTTAGAATTAAAAAAAGGTGAATTCGTGACGGTTATTGGAAGTAATGGTGCAGGTAAATCAACACTCATGAATGTAATTTCAGGAAGCTTAATTCCCGATGTGGGCGATGTGCTGATTGATGATAAAAACGTTGTGAACCTTCCTGAATATAAGCGCGCAAAAATGATAGGTCGCGTGTTCCAAGACCCAATGGCAGGAACAGCACCATCCATGACCATTGAAGAAAACCTAGCCATGGCATACGCCAGAGACAAGAAGCGTCGGCTTGTTCCAGGTGTTTCAAAAAAACGAAAAGACTATTTCCGAGAATATCTTGATACGCTCAACTTAGGACTAGAAGACCGCCTGAATGCGAAAGTTGGCTTACTATCTGGCGGAGAACGCCAAGCCTTATCACTCTTGATGGCAACTTTTACAGAGCCTAACATTTTATTATTAGACGAACATACAGCAGCACTCGACCCGTCACGAGCAGAGTTAATAACAAAAATCACAGGCGATGTTGTCTCTAAATTTGGCTTAACGACCATGATGGTCACCCACAACATGCAACAAGCACTAGACTTAGGTAACCGCCTGTTCATGATGGACAAAGGCCAAATCATTTTCGATGTTAAAGGCGAAGAAAAACAAAATCTCACAATCAAAGACTTACTAGACGAATTCCAGCGCATTCGTGGCGAACAAATTGCGAGCGATAAAGCGGTATTAGGTTAAATTTAAAAATCACTTGAACTCACTTGATTTTTTGCTTTATCAACTCCTCATGTTTCGCACAGGGTAATTGCGGAAAAAGACCAATAGATCTTCATAATACGAGGAGGAATTGTGATGAAGTCGTTAGAGCAAGCGCTTAAACATAAAGTAGGTCTTGGAACCGCACCACTCGGGAATATGTTCAGAGACGTTCCTGAAAAGGAAGCCCAGGAAACTATCCAATCCGCCTGGAATCAAGGAGTACGCTATTTTGACACTGCCCCTTTTTATGGAGCAGGTTTAGCGGAAATGCGTTTAGGCGAAGCTTTATCGGAGTATAATCGTGATGATTATTTCATAGGTACGAAAATTGGACGGTATATCTCTGATGAGAAAGAAGAAAAAGAGGGGATCTTCCAGGATGGACGTCCCAACAAAATAATTACTGACTATACAGAGGAAGCGACTCTGAAGTCCATTGAACAAAGTCTGGAACGGTTACAAACTGATCGTCTAGATATGGTGTTTGTTCATGATGTTTCCCCTGATTTTCATGGAGATGAATGGATTACGAAGTTTGATGAGGCTAGAAATGGAGCGTTTCGAGTCTTAAATCGCCTTCGTGAAGAAGGGGTCATTCAATCCTGGGGACTCGGTGTAAATACAACCGAACCAATCGAACTTGCGTTGGACTTGGAAGAAAGCCAGCCGGATGTATGCTTATCTGCTACCCAATACACTCTTTTACAGCATGAGCATGCTTTACAGCGTATGATGCCGAAAGCAGAAGAAAAAGGTGTCGATATCGTGGTAGGTAGCCCGTTTAATTCTGGTGTGTTGCTTGGCGGAAATCACTTTAATTATGCTGATATCCCTGACGAGGTATTGAATCAAGTTAGACAGCTTGAAGAAATCGCTGATAGTTATAACGTAAGCTTGAAAGCGGCAGCCTTACAGTTTTCAACTGCACACCCAGCTGTAAGGGGCGTGATTCCAGGTTCAACTCGTCCCGAGCATAATGCAGAGGATGTAGAAATGATGAAGCAAGAAATTCCGCAAGCTTTCTGGAGTGAATTAGTGGATAAAGGATTGATTTCACAACATGCTCCATTGCCAAATAAATAGCAGTTGTTTTTGAAGAGAATTGTTCCTGATTCATTCACTTGAGGAGCCACCCTGTGCTGGGGGATCGGCTCTTTTTTTATTTAGACGTCGAATTCTTAGTTGGATTTTTGGTAACGAACTCTATTGAAGAGAAACATATGTTCAATTGTTTCGGTAGTAGTCTTTTGCGAAATAACCTTAGAATATATAAAATGTCTACAAGACTATTAAAAAACGGGGTATGTTCATATGAAGTATGAAACATCTACGTCCGACGTTGTGTTAATAGGTGCTGGGATTATGAGTGCCACTTTGGGTGTATTGCTTAAAGAACTAGAACCTGATTGGAAGCTTACCGTGTTTGAGCAGCTAGGATCTGCCGGTGGGGAAAGTTCTAATGAACGAAACAATTCAGGTACGGGACACGCTGCGTTATGTGAGTTGAATTACACAGCTGAACAGCCAGATGGCACCATTGATATAGAGGCGGCGGTAAAAATTAACGAACGATTTCAATTATCGAGGCAGTTCTGGGCTCATTTGGCAAAACGAAAATTAATTGAAAATCCAAGTGATTTCATTACTGGTTTGCCTCATATGAGTTTTGTTAAAGGGGAGGCCCATGTTCAATTTCTAAAAAAGCGATATGACGCATTGTCAGCGCACCCTTTATTTCAAGAAATAGAGTATTCGGAAGACAGGGAGCAGTTAACGGAATGGTTCCAGCTTATCATGAATAACCGTTCCTCAGATGAACCGGTTGCTGGAACGAAGATCGATGATGGCACCGATGTAAATTATGGGGAACTAACACGTAAAATGTGTAATTACTTAGAACAAGAGGATGTAGACATCCATTACAATCACAATGTGTTGGATATTAAACAAGCTTCTGAGGGGTTATGGGAGTTGAAAGTTCGTGATGGAAAAGGGTCAGTTCGAAGCCATAGAGCTAAGTTTGTCTTTATAGGAGCAGGCGGGGGGAGCTTACCTTTACTACAAAAGACTGGGCTCCCTGAAGGAAAACACATTGGTGGCTTCCCGATCAGCGGGCAGTATTTGGAATGTACAAACCCAGAAATCATCGAAAAGCATTATGCAAAAGTGTACGGCAAAAATCCACCGGGTGCACCAAAAATGGTCGTTCCCCATTTAGATACAAGGTATATTGGTGGCGAAAAAAAGTTGATTTTCGGGCCATTCGCAGGCTTTATACCGAAATTTCTCAAGTCAGGTTCCAAAAAAGAATTCTTTACCTCGGTTAAACCGAATAATTTATTTACGATGGCTGCGGCAGGCATCAAAAATTTCTCGCTGATGCAATACTTGATCCAGCAACTACGTCTAACAAAGAAGGAAAGAATGAATGAATTACGAGAATTCTTCCCTGATGCAAAAGACGAGGATTGGGAGCTGAAAATTGCGGGGCAACGCGTACAAGTGATCAAGGATACGTCCGAGGGCAAAGGAATCATCCAATTCAGTGATACGGAGGTTGTTCATAGTGAGGACAGAACATTGGCGGCACTTCTCGGAGGTTCGCCAGGTGCTTCGACTTCTGTTTCCGACATGGTTCGATTACTTGAGGATTGTTTCCCTACAAAGCTTGAGCACTGGAAACCGAAAATTAAAGAAATGATTCCATCTTATGGAGAGAATTTATCTGCTCAACCTGAACTTATTGGTGAAATCAAACGATCAACGATGAAAGATTTGGCATTAGAGAGAAAAGAAAAATAACAAAATGGCCACAATGTGGTTGTCACTCAGTGGTAAGACAAATAATAAGAGTGGAGAGGGTGAAAATACATGAAACATCCAATTGTTATTGTTGGAGCGGGCTTAAGTGGTCTGTGGGCTGCGTCATTGCTGACTGCAGAAGGCATAGAATGTAAGGTTCTAGAGGCTAGAGATCGGTGTGGTGGCAGAGTCTTAAGCACCTCTGTACACAATAGACCTGAGCTAGGCAACTTTGACTTAGGTCCCACATGGTTTTGGCCGCAGTTTGAAAGTAGAATTACCAACCTTGTAAAAGAACTGAACATAGATACATTCGAACAGTACGCCAAAGGCACAATACTTGCTGAACGAGATCAAAATGTGCGTCCTGAACGAATGATACTCCCTGAAAATGCGGGAGGCGAGTCCGTAAGAATAAAAGGCGGTGTGCAGACATTAATCGATTCAGTAACAAGTACTATTCCCGATGAAGTAGTAGAATTAGAAACCCAGGTGACAGCCATTCGATATGATGAAAAAGGTGCTATAACGATTGAAGCAGATGGTGCTGATGGACAGCCAAGAACGCTTTCAGCGAGCGCCGTCATCTTAGCATTGCCTCCAAGAATTGTGGCGAAGCAGATCGAATTCTCACCTTCTCTTCCTCCAAACGTCATTAATAACCTTGTCAGTAAACCGACATGGATGGCAGGGCAGGCCAAGGCTATTGCTATCTATGATCGACCTTTTTGGAGGGAAGCTGGTCTCTCTGGTTTTGCAACGAGTTGGGCTGGACCATTACAGGAAATTCATGATGCTTCACCCGAAACAGGATCTGGTGCGTTATTCGGGTTCTTCGGTATGCCAGCAATAACACGTCGGCAATTTGGAAAGGATAGAGTATTAGCACAAGTTAAAGACCAGCTGGTTCGGCTTTTTGGACCCTCTGCACAAGAAGTAGAGACGATTTTATATAAGGATTGGTCCCAGGATTCCCTGACGGCAGTAGAGGAGGACTTGGACCCGTTAAGAGAATTTCCGATTTATGGCCTACCACCAGAAGCGGAAATGTGGGAAAACAAGATTGTCTTTGCAGGTACAGAAGCTGATTCGCAGCATGGTGGGGGTCATCTTGAAGGAGCTCTTTTGGCAGCGGAAAAAGCAGTTTTACGAGCGAAGGATATTACGAGTAGGTCGGTGTAAATATCTTTTGATCACTAGTACGTCGATCTCCCAACAAGGAAACATACTATTCTATCTAAATAAAGAAAAAGAACTTCCTGATTGGTAGGAAGTTCTTTCAGTGTTTTGTATCCTAGAATATGCGACTGAATGTTTTCTTAAGTATATCTGGTTGCTTTATGTCTCTATGTCGGTCCTACAATCCTATACCCCTGTGGTTGTTTCACTGCGTTCTCTTAATGAATTGATTTTATCAACCCATTTGTTTCGCTTATTCACCACGAATTTGTGTTCTTCACCACTCACTGTCTTAACGATCATTACGTTATTGAGAACCTTAAAAGATTTTTTTGACTCAATTTCGCTGACCTCTTCTAAGCGAATGGTGGTATCTCCCTTTTGGACGTTTAATTTGTGAGGGTGGTGGTTTAATTCTTCTTCTGATAAATACAACTTTCCACCGACAGCTTCTTTACCTTTAAAAAGGTTCGCTAATCCTTCCATAACATATTCGTTTGACATAAAATCCCTCCTTTATTACATCTATATAACCGATAAGGAAATATATAAACAAAATTAACAAAAAATTAAAGGGAAATAATAACTTTTTTAATCATAAAAAAGAGAAAAGCACTAATTGCTTTTCTCTTCTGGTAAATGATTAGGTTCTAACAATCCGGACTATCATTAAGATATTGAAAATCCTTCTGCTTCCTTCAATTTTCCGCCCCCTGTATATTCATCGAGCAGCGCACGTGCTTCATCGGTTGAATTGGCGCTCATCAGATCGTTTCTCAAAGCGCTGGCACCTCTGAAACCTTTGACGTAAATCTTAAAGAAGCGTCGAAGAGGTTTGAACTGTCTTGGTTCGAGTTCTTCTGAATATTTATCGTGAAGGTCGAGTTGCAGCCTGAGGAGATCGAGTAGCTCTTCACTAGTGTGCTCTTTCTTCTCTTTTTCGAAAGCGAATGGGTTATGGAAGATCCCGCGTCCGATCATGACGCCGTCCACACCATATTTTTCTGCGAGTTCAATCCCCTTCTGACGATCAGGGATATCACCGTTGATGGTCAGAAGCGTGTGAGGAGCGACTTCGTCCCGGAGTTGCTTGATTTCAGGAATCAGCTCCCAGTGAGCATCGTAATCGCTCATCTCTTTTCTTGTGCGCAAATGAATGGAAAGGTTGGCAATGTCCTGTTCAAACAGGTGCTTCAACCAGTCGCGCCATTCGTCGACTTCCGTATATCCAAGACGAGTCTTCACACTGACGGGTATTCCACCTGCTTTGGCTGCTTGAATGATGTCTGCTGCAGTCTCTGGGTATCGAATCAGGCCAGATCCTTTACCCTTCGCTGCAACGTTCTGCACTGGACATCCCATATTGATATCTACACCGCGAAAGCCCATTTCGGCCATTCCGATACTCATCTGGCGGAAGTATTCAGGCTTGTCTCCCCAAATATGCGCAACGATCGGCTGTTCATCTTCCGTAAATGTCAGGCGACCTTTGACGCTGTCTTTACCTTTCGGGTGGCAGTAGCTCTCCGTATTCGTAAATTCTGTAAAAAAGACGTCAGGACTCGCTGCTTCACTCACGACGTGGCGAAACACGACATCTGTCACAGCTTCCATCGGTGCCAGCACGAAAAACGGTCGCGGCAACTCATTCCAAAAATTGTCTTTCATATATATCTGAACCCTTTCGTTAAGGGAAACATGTTCCCAAAAATACAAAGTAAAAATGCTTAATTCATCAGGCTGAACATATTCAGGCTGGATTTCATCATTATATACTTTAATAGGTATAAACGAAAAGTTCAAGGGAAGGGTTTGTCTAATTTTTAACAAAAATTCTCTTTGATACCATCCTGGTCCCGACAACTAAGCTGAATAGCCATAAGGCGTTTATCTAAGGTCCCAGAATGCTGGGTGCGAACGAGAAAATGGTAGCCGGCTTTCAGCATCATTCATTCTGTTTAATGCGTTTTTTCTGTTTTTCTACATTTTCTATGGTTTCTCCAGGGGGAAGATTATATAAACGGCTCTTAGGTGCATATATTTTCTGCGACGGCCATAATCCATGATGTCCTGAGAATAGATAGCTAACCAAACAAACAACGAAAAAGTATTCTAATCCTTCTCCATTAAACATCTCCATTGCCAAAAGGAAGGCCGCCAAAGGGGTGTTGGCACCAGCACTGAAGGCAGCAATTAATCCTAATGCAGCAACAAACGATATCGGTAAGTCAACCAATGTATGTAAAGCATTACCTAGTGTTGCGCCAATGAAAAATAAGGGGATGGCTTCCCCACCGACAAAGCCGCTGCCTAAGGTTACCGCAGTAAAGATCAGCTTGGCGAAAAAAGCAAAAGGAGGGACTTCTTCCTGGAAAGATTGTTGAAGCATCTCTAATCCCCGGCCATTGTAGTCTTGTGAACCAACAATCAATGTTAATACTACAATGACGACTCCTCCAGCAAATGCTCTTTTCATATGATTTTTCTTGAAAAGTTTCTCGGAGTAAATTTGTATTCCATGTCTCAACTGGCAGTAGAAAACACTGATCAAACTGAAGATGAGAGTTAAGAGAATAACTTTCATAAATATAATAATCGAAACTTCAGGTACGTTTTGTATGATGAATTCTTCGTGTTTATGTCCCCACGCTGCTGTCGTTACATAGTGACCAACAAAGCTCGCCGTAAGACATGGTACAAGTGCTTCAAATCTCAATTTTCCTAATGCAGCCATCTCCATACCAAATACAACACCGGTCATGGGTGCACCAAAGGCAGAACCAAAGCCAGCGCTTATTCCACTCATCATTAGGATTTTTTTGTCGAGTTTGTTTACTTTAAAGAATTTATTGACTGCTGCAGCTACACTGCCTCCCATTTGGATCGCTGCACCTTCACGACCGGTAGAACCGCCAAACAAGACTGTTATAAAAGTCCCGAAATAGACGATGGGCCCCATTCTACGCGGTACTTCTTTTTTTCCATGAACTGTGTCTATCACGAGATTATTTAATTCAGCCGTGTCATTCAAGGTATTATTCGAAAATACCTTTCCGTATTTCATATATATGTACCCTATGATTATTCCTCCAAAGGGGAGAAACAAAATAAGCCAATCTCTTTTTGAACGTATATCATCCCCCAGAAAATCGTTTACTTCTAAAAGGAGAGTTGTTGCCGAACCAACGATTAAACCAATTATGCTTCCAAAGAAAATCCACTGAATAAGAATCGAAAAAAAGTTTTTATATTTTTGAAGCATCGACAACTCACCTCATTTCTAAACCTAGTGGGAATATCGATTGTAGTTTTGCCTATTGCATATAAATTATTAAATGAAGCGAAGGGAATCATATCCAAAATCTATACGAATAAAAAGGGAGCAATCTAAGAGCGAAAGTTCTTACTTTATACAAATACGGTTTCCTATGCTTTTCAAAGCCTCCTTTACAATCATGATATTTATTGCTAATATGTATGTTAGTGATAACTAACATTGTATTTAAAAAAGTGCCCATTAGAAGAGGGCTAATTTTTTTCTAATTAATGAAAGTTATTACTAACATACATTTAAGTAGCTAGATAAAGGAGGATTACAGGAATATGTTAAAAAAGATTGCCAAAGTATTGAGTAAATACCCGATAAAGTCCATATTTTTTACAGTGATTATAGTGATTCTATTAGCAGTAGGCGTAAAAGGTGTATTTATGGCGACCGGGAACGATACGCTAGTAGAACCTAGTTCGACTGTATATCAAGATAACTTAATGTTAGAGGAAGAGTTTGGGGGAGAGTCGATTATTGTTTTGTATGAATCGGAAAATTTACTTACCCTAGAGAATTTAGAGCATATGAAAGGGATTGAAGATACGCTGCAAATGAATGATTCGATATACAGTATAGTAAGTCCAGTCACACTTGTGGAAGAAATGGCAAACAACCAATCGGAAAAGTTTAAAGATGGATTCCCTAAAAGCCAACAAACACTGGATAAGATGATTTATGATAATGGCGAACTTCGCCCAGTGTTTGAAGAAGTAGTCATAGATGATCAATACATGACCATGATAATAAAGCTTAATGGCGCCACAGAAGATGCAGAGAAAACAGAAGTAATTGAGTCGCTCAACAACTATTTGGATAGGGAAGAAATTGAATCAGCAGAAACAATGGTGTCTGGGAAACCTGTACTTGATCATGCTACTCGAACTTCCATGCAGGAGAGTATTAAATCCATGATGGGGCTTGCGCTAATAATCATGGTCATTGTGTTGTCTATTGTCTTTAAAGTCCGATGGCGATTATTGCCATTAGTAACCGTTCTCATTGCAGTTATCGGAACGGTTGGTTTAATGGGCTGGTTACAAATACCAATTACCATGGTATCGATGGCTGTCTTTCCAATTTTAATTGGACTCGGTATCGATTATGCCATTCAGTTCCAAAATCGTTATGCAGAGGAAATGACGAAGGAGGATTCAAATGAATAACAATAAAATTAAAGCAAAGAACAGTTTAAATAAAACGGTAACGAAGATGGCTCCAGCAGTCTTAACTGCAATGATTGCTACAGCACTTGGGTTTATTTCATTGTATACGTCACCTGTACCAATGATCCAAGACTTCGGTAAAATGTTGACAATTGGTTTAGTGGTAAGTTTTATTCTAGGGTTGTTTTTTTTAACTCCAATATTATTTACACGAGACTATTTCTTTAATAATGAAAAAAAGGAACAACCGAAACAACTACAAAAGAAGACACCTCCCAAAACGGATAAAGTACTTGGGTGGATCACCAGGAAAACGATTACCTTTCGTTGGGTAATCATCATAATCGCAGCTGTCACTGCAATTTTTGGTATTTGGGTGGACCTGGATGCTGATGCGGAAACAGATGTTGAGACATTTATGCCCCAGGATACACAGGAACTAAACGACATTCATAAATTACGGGATGTTATCGGCACAACAGACCAAATATCCATTGTATATGAAAGCGACGATATCTTTTCAGATCAAGTGAATACATGGGTTGATAATTTGACAGAATCCATTGAAACTGAGTTTCCTGAAGTTGTTGTAAACACAAACTCGCTTACGAGCATTGTGAAGCAAATGAACAATGAAGAGTTGCCAGAAGGCGAACAATTTAAGGAAACCGTTACTAACATACCTGAAGACCGGTTAAAACTCTTTTTAAATGAATCACAGACAAAAGGTCATATTACGGTAGGAATTGAACATTTAGAAGCAAGTGAATTAGAAATATTCATTAATGACTTAGGCGTTTATTTGAAAAATAATAATCTGGATGCGGCGGAAACAACCATTACGGGTAAATCGGTGTTAGATGTGGAAATGATGCAGGGTCTAACGACTGGAAGATATCAAATGACATTACTTGGAATGGGACTTGTTTTCATTAGTTTGTTACTCATTTATCGTCATCCTGTCAAAGCTTTTATCCCTTTATTGCCTATTATATTCATTGTGGGTTGGTCTGGTTTAGCAATGTACTTTCTTGATATGAGTTACACACCACTAACTGCGACATTGGGAGCATTAATTATTGGGATTGGTACAGAGTTTACCGTATTAATCATGGAAAGATATTATGAAGAAAGAGAGAAAGGTTATCAAAGTAGGGAAGCTATCAAAATGGCCAATAAAAACATTGGTAAAGCCGTTTTTGTATCAGCTATCACGACAATTGGTGGATTTAGTGCCTTGCTTATATCCGATTTTGTGATTTTGAGCAATTTTGGACTAATGACTCTCATTAACATTTCACTTGCTTTATTCTCTACACTAATTGTAATGCCGCCAATCTTGATTATTTTAGATAGGTTTGTAAAAATAAAAAAAACATCATTATTTTCACAAACCGGCTAATCATTCAAAAATAGAGAGAAGGTGACGAATGTTGATGGATAAAACGGAACAAATCTTTAAAGGAGCTATCTCTGTTTTTATAAAAAAAGGAATGCAAGGGACAACACAGGAAGTTGCTAAAGAAGCAGGCGTGGCAGAAGTTACACTGTATCGGAGGTATTCCACGAAAGAAAACCTATTTATTACAGTTATCAAACATGTATTAGAGAAAAAGTTTGAGTCCAAAGTATTGAAAATCGCAAAAGAAGATGATACTGAATTATTTTTGATGAACATTATTGAAGATCGACTAGAAATTTTATCAAAAAATTATGAATTAGTAAGAATGCTTTTATCAGAGAGTTTAAGAGGAAATTTAACAGATAAAATTAATTTACCAGAAATTATTTTTTCAAGTTTAAAAAAAGGATTAGAATATCATTTTGAACGTAAGGGTCAACAAGTTGATATCGACTTTTGTGCAAGACAGTTGGGAGGCGTGTTTTTAAGTTATCTTATATTGCCTAATGATCAACAATTTAACAAGTTAACTATACAAGAGCGAAGAGATATAGCGAAAAAACATGCAAAATCAATCCTTTCTACTATTTAAGGATTTAATTAAAACAACCGTACAGCAGTATCTTTTCGCTCATGTCTGTTTAAGGTACTATTCTTTCTTAGTTTATAATCGGATTGCTAACGATAATGTATAAAGAAAAAGAAACAATGTTGCCATCAGCATAATCAAATTGGATACGCAAGGGTGTAGGAAGGACTTGGTGCAGACTTTCCCACACCTATTTATTTAATAAGGATCTTTGGTGCGAGGCTTAGCGGGGTCACAGTCCGGATAATTACTGTTAGTAGACTCGGCTAACTTATATAAGTAATAGCATTCTTCTCTTGCCATGTGGTCAGCCATCAGGCCGGAAAAGGTACCAAGAACCGTTTCGGAAAGTTCCATTTCTTCAAGTTCCCTAAGAAACACTTTAAATAAATGCATTTCAGCGTTGACGTCATTATTAAACCGTTGAAGGGCTGGGAAATCATTTAAATTAGTCCTCAAATAACCTGCAAGTTCAACTGCCTTTAAGTAAAAATCGTTGAAGTGATTGGCAAATTCCGTGCTTTTCTTTTTTAAACGCATTTCTACTCCGTCAAGTTCATCATTGATCGCACCTGCATGACCACTTGCATCTAGTAGCCATAGCGTATGGTGGTGCACCTCATGAAATACGGGTGGAGCTTCACCTTTACTCAAATAACTGATGACAAGTAAATATTCGTCTAGTTCGTTCACCATATGGTTGATAAAAGTCGGCGGTAGATGAATACCGACTTTACCTTGAAGCTGGAGTTTCAGCAAGTTTAACTTAAACTGGCGAAACATTTGGACCTTCGCTTCCACCTCACCTGAAAAAGACTTGTAGTCACTCACATTTCCATCACGGACCAATTTTAAGTATTGGTCAAAAATGTTGGCGAACTCTTGTGCATGCTTAACATTTTCAGTTTCAGATGGATACAGTGAATCCCTAATAAACCGTGCGTGGTCTCCTAACACTTGTAACCAAAATGAATGTTCAAACTCAGCACTATCCATGAAGTTCCTCATTCGTTTCCTCCCATTTTAAATTCTCTACAAATGTATATGAAGGAGGATAAATGAAAAGAAGTACATGACAAGCTCTTAAGAGCCTCAATTATGTCGTCTTTAGTGAAATGATTTTTCATCGAAGCGGTCAAGCAAGTCTTTTAATGAAGCTAAGAGTTCATCATCTTCAAATGGCATGCCGTGACCTGTAACCGCTATTTGTGGCGATAAGTGGTACAACGTCTCGATCGATTTTTTGGCTTTCTGCCAATCAGTAGTGTAATATCTTGGTGGTCCGCTCAGTTCTTTCCTCTGAGTAACTACACTGAATAGGGACTCCTGTTTGACTGTTACAAACGCATCTCCAGCAATAAGTAGACGGTCTTTTTCCCGAAAAAGGGATACATGCCCATCTGTATGTCCTGGTGTATGAAACCACTTCCAACCCGGCATTTCTGGAACTTCACCAGTGCTCGGAAGCATTCTTACATATTTGGAGAGATCAATCCCGTGATTCGGAAACATCGGGGAGATCGCGCTGACTAAACCTCCGCCTGCATCTGGATTCCCTTTTGGATAATCTTTTTGTCCAGTTAAGTAAGGCAACTCTAGCTCATGAGCATATACCGGAACTTGCCATTCCTCTAACAAAGGCTTAAGGGCTCCAACATGGTCAAAATGCCCATGGGTTAAAATAATCGCTGCTGGCTCGGAATCCTTTTTAAAGCGTTCTTTAGCCACTTTCATAATGTCTTCTTTGGCGTGTGGCATACCCGCGTCTATTAATACCCACCGATCTGAATTCTCCTCGCCATAAAAAAACACATTGACGATTTTATTGACATACTGAAACAATTCTTTAGTTACTTCCTCTCCAAAGCCATTTTGTAAACTGGATAATGGCAAAAAACTCTCCGAAAAATCATCATCAGTTTGTTTCATTCTTATGAGCCTCCATTTTTTAATATAATCGATAAGAGCTATTATGAGGAGAAGCGGAAATACTATACAATTTTGAGGGTTTTATAGAAAGATCTTCAAGAGTATGCTTGCGTTTCATGTGGAACAACGAATAACCCATCGCCTTCTAACCACTCTGCAAAAAGCACATCTTTCATGTTACTGATGCTGTGATTTGCTAGCTGATTCATTAACCACTGCTCGTCTTTATTTACTTCTTTCAAATGCTCATTAATTAATTGCCCGTCTTTAATCAAAGTGATTGGAAGATACACGGGCTGTGGTGCCATATTGAAATCCTCTAATGTTGTCTTTTGGTATTGGGATTTTTTTATAACACTGACTGATCCATTAGGTTCTATAAGGGCAAAGGCTACTTCCCGGATGGAGAAGATTTCAGATTGTCTGAGCAAACTCTGTAGTTGCCCTATATTCATTCGACTCTTTTTTAGTTCTTTATAGTCAATCTGTCCATTTCGGATAACGGTTGAGGGCTTCCCGTCGAACTTGTTTCGTAAAAAGAGGGACTTCTGTGAGATGATTTCCACTAAAAATAATAAAACTCCCCACAAAAAAATCGTAAATAATATTTGAGAAATAGGCACACTTTCTTCATATATTGCATTTCCCATAAGACAATAGCCGAGATAAAATGAATCCTATTACTAGTTTCGTTGCCATCAATAATAACACCGCTAGTCCACCTGCTCGTCCATTATCTAAAAATCTACTATACTATCATCCTTTCCATTGTTTGAGTCATAGATACACTATTTTTAGAGACCGAATTCACGTATCAGTTCACTAAAATTAGGTTCTTTGATTAGAAATATATGTTAATATGTCGGTAATAAAAAATTAATCAAAGCGAGTGGAGGTAAAAGAATGGAGAAAGAAGCACTAAAAGAAGTTGAAAGGTACCGTACTACTTTAAATAATGGCGACGTACACGAAATCAACAGATGGATTTCAGATGATTTTATAGGTTATTTTGGATATTACAATGACGTTGATTATGAGATTTACGATGGAGATTCATATAAAAAATCTAATGTCGAAACAATTAACTCTTATAACAATCAATCTCCAGTGTGGGAGTATAATGATTTAACCAATCATCTTAGATCAGAAGATGAAATGATTTTTTCTTCAATTATAGATTTTTATCTATCGGGTGAAAAAGTGGCAAGTGCTTTGGCGATGGAAGTTTTCAAAAAGGAAAAGGATGGCTGGAAGTTATTTAGACAACATATGGAAAGGTATTGAAAATTAGTAGGCTTAATTAGACAAATATCCTCAAAGCCTGCATTACTAGTATAGTGATGAGTGGAGATTTTTTTACAAATTAAAGGTCACCTTAACCCCGCAATATGCACAATAATTATTTTAATTCCCAACCATTAGTGATAAACTGGAAGTAGTGAGGAAATGTTTTACTAGGTCGAACTATGTCTACTGATAGTTAGTGAATAGTCGGCTATATATGAAGCCAAGTTAGGGAGACTGAAAGATAAATGAGCAACGAACATACACAAACAGACGTTATCTTAATTGGTGCTGGAATTATGAGTGCGACGCTGGGGTCATTGTTGAAGGAATTAGCTCCGGATTGGAACATCACCGTTTTTGAAAGGTTGGAAGGTCCAGGAGCGGAGAGTTCTAATGAATGGAACAATGCGGGGACTGGACATGCTGCGTTATGCGAGTTGAACTACACGAATGAGCAGCCGGACGGTTCTATTGATATAAGTAAAGCGATCAAAGTCAATGAGGACTATCAGGTGTCCATGCAGTTTTGGTCATACTTAGTAAACAGTAACTTGATTCAAAACCCTCGTGAATTCATTGTTGGGTTGCCACATATGAGTTTCGTTTTAGGCGAAGATAACGTAGACTTTTTGAAAAAACGTTACGATAAGATGGTTAACCATCCTTTATTTTCGCGGATGGAATTTTCTGATGATCCGGAACAACTGAAGAAGTGGATTCCTCTAATGATGAAGGACCGCACGTTGAATCAACCGATCGCTGCTACGAAAATTGAGCCAGGGACGGACGTCAATTTTGGTGCATTGACACGGAAATTGTTCAGCCATTTGGAAGAGCAAGGTGTGAACGTGCAATACAATCATAATGTTGATGATCTTAGACAGAAGATTGACGGTTCATGGGAAGTGAAGGCTCGTGACCTGGACTCTGGTTCAGTCGAGGAGCATACGTCTAATTTCGTCTTCATTGGTGGCGGCGGTAAAAGCATCCACCTTCTTCAAAAAGCGGGCGTCCGTGAAGGAAGAGGGATGGGCGGTTTTCCTGTCAGTGGGTTATTTTTGGTTAGTGAAAATCAAGAATTGGTCGAACAACACCGTGCGAAAGTGTACGGGAAAGCTCCAGTGGGCGCACCACCAATGTCGGTGCCACACTTGGATACTCGAATGATCAACAATAAAGAGTCATTATTCTTCGGACCGTTTGCTGGATTTTCTCCGAAGTTCTTGAAGACAGGTTCGAATATGGACTTATTTGCTTCTGTAAAGCCAGATAATCTTATCACGATGTCTGCAGCAGGACTTAAAAACTTTGCTCTGACTAAGTACTTGCTTCAGCAATTACGGTTGGATAAAGAACAACGGATGGAAGCCTTACGTGAATTTGTTCCGGATGCTAAAAGTGAAGATTGGAAATTGGTCACGGCTGGACAACGCGTTCAAATCATTAAGAACACCGAAGATGGTGGTAAAGGTACACTCCAGTTTGGTACAGAGGTTGTGAGCGCATCAGACGGTTCTATCGCAGCATTACTTGGTGCATCACCAGGTGCTTCTACGGCGGTATCCGTCATGCTCGATGTACTTGAAAGATGCTTCCCAGATCATGTTAAAGAGTGGGAACCGAGAATTAAAGAGATGATTCCATCTTACGGACAGAAGTTATCGGATAATCCAGAGTTGATCCATGAGATTCATGAGTCGACAGAGAAGACACTTGGATTAGTCGATCAGGATAGCTCTGAATCATAAAATTGAAAATAGATAAATCAAAGGAAGTATAACTGGCTGAGAAGTGCACTTATACTTCCTTTTTCTTATATTTTGGGAAAAGATGAGATGATATGAAAGGATGTTGGTGATGAAGAAGAGAAGATTATGGGTGCCGGTTATTAGTGTCATTTTCGTGGTGGCTGCCTTATTAGATATTAAATACGAAGGAGTAGGGTATCAGTTATTACCCGATTCTGTGAAAGAGTTCATTAAATAATACAGGTATTTTTCAGTGAATGTAGAAGAAGTAGATGATATACAGATAATTTTTCCATAAGGAGGATTTTCCATGACTAAACCTAAGATTTATACGATGAGTTTCGCAAGTGTCTATCCCCATTATGTTAAAAAGGCGGAGAGAAAAGACCGTGCCAAAGAAGAAGTCGATGAAATCATCCATTGGTTGACTGGTTATAGCCAGGAAGGGTTGGAAGAGCAACTGGAAAAACAGACTGACTTTGAGACTTTCTTTGCGGAAGCTCCCCAAATGAATTCTTCACGTGACCAAATAAAAGGAGTCATTTGTGGTGTTCGAGTTGAGGAAATCGAAGAACCAACCATGCGGGAAATTCGTTATTTGGATAAGCTGATCGATGAGTTAGCTAAAGGAAAAAAGATGGAGAAGATTTTGCGGAAACGATCAAAAAATTAAAGGCCTATTTATATATTTATTAGGAGGTTTTTCATGCAAGGGTATAATGTTTTAATGATTTATAACAAAGATATGAACCAATTGCTTATGTGTAAACGATTAAAGAATCCTTATAAAGGATTAAGTAATTTAGTAGGAGGCAAAATCGAAATTGGTGAAGCTGGCATTGACTCAGCATACAGGGAACTATACGAAGAAACATGTATCTCTCAAGAGGATATTAACCTCCATCACTTAATGGACTTTAAATATTATCAACAAAATTGTTATGTTGAAGTTTATGTTGGTAGATTAAAGCGAGATGTAAGGGTATCAGGAGATGAAAACGTTTTGTATTGGTCAGAACTGAATAAGGACTTTTTTGATATGTCGCTGTACGCTGGTGAAGGGAACATTGGTCATATGATTGAGCAAGTAAATATGGTGAGAGATAGTTTGTTTTTTGAACACCAGTAAGACTTCAACTCTTATCCTTGATCCACTTTCTAAAGAGTAGAAAAGAAAAAGATTGTTTTAGGAGGAGAAAAATGATTAAGAAAATTCTTGGCTTCAAGGATAGAAATTCATTCATAAATTTCTCATTAGAGAAAATCGAAACAGCCATGTATGAAATGGGTTTTAACAGAGATTTTGTTGAAGAAATTATCACTCCGTTAGAAAAAAGGGTTAGCAAGTATGGTGAAAATGAATTTCAAGAATGGTTTAACGAATTAAATTATAGACTACCAGGTGAATTTAAAGATGAGTTATTTGCTACTAAGATATATGAAAATCACAAGTTATTAATTGAGGAAGAAGTTATTAATTTAGAAAAAGAAACAAAATTACCTTGGAAAATACAAGCAAAGGATTTAAAAGACATAAACGAAAAAGCGAGAAAAGTACAATTGGTCATTAGACATAGGCTCTCAGATATAGCGTTGGATATGTTAAACTAGTTAGTTTTATTAGGTGGGATAAGATTGAATTTGCGTGAATTAACAAGGCTTTCTAAGGATTATGCTATAAAGCCAGTTATTGGTGTTCAAAATATAACTGAAGGTAATACTTCAGAAGCTTTAACAGTCATCACATTAGATCAAAAATACATATTAAGAAAAGTGAAAGACAGGGAGCAAGCGATTACCGAATATCATATTTCAGAAGAATTAAACAAGCGGAATGTATCCCCTAAGATTTTGTTGAGCAACAATAAAGAACCTTTTATAACAATCAACGATAGTGTATATAACCTACAAATATATATCGAGCATAGTCAAAAACCAAAAGAAATAAACTTTTATCAATTAGGACAAACCATATCTCTGTTCCATTCATCAGTACATAAAGTTAATGGTGTACATGAGCAACAAGACCGATTTAATCTAAACAAAATTTGGAACGAACTTAACAAAATTGATGAAGTCTCCACAATAAACTTTAAAGACCAGTTAACTTTTAAGGTAGATCAATGTTCTAACATCAATCATGATAACAACTGCTTTATTCATGGGGATTTAGGAATCTGGAACCTGATTTTTAGTCAAAAAGATATCTATATAATTGATTTTGGTGAAGTAAGAAGAGGGAACAACCATTTTGATATAAGTGCTGTGATTACATCCTCATTGGATTGGAACCAAAATGACAATCACATAGCAACATACTTAACGTGTTTTAAGAACGGTTATATATCAAACTTTCAAGATTTTAATTGGTCCGTGCTTAGAGAAAATATTACTTTATGGTTCACTAGGGGAATGGTTGCCTTATTACTTAATAACGGGATTAACGATAAAACTTGTATGCATGCTGAGTTAATGATGGAGAGGCGAGAAAGGCTAGATGATATTATTACTACAAATTTCATAAAGACAGAATGATAGAAGAGTTATTATTTAATACAAAACTATTAGTGGGAAAAGTTCAATTAAACGGATACAAGAAGGGTTTTCGTAAAAATATCATCCTTATTGCTTAAGTAATAAATTATTAAAAACATATGTAGGCAAGTGATGTGGAAAAAAATATTTCAAGAATCAGACTAACCTTTAAAAAGATATTAAAACATGGAGTGATTTTGTGAATTTTAGAGAATTTGGATTGATATTATTTGTGGAAGAATACGAAAAATGCATCAAATTTTATAGAGATGTTTTGAAATTATCCATAAGAAATATTAAAGAATCGTTAGTTGCTTTTGATCTACCTAATGGTTATTTAATGGTAGAAAAAGGTGGAGTTGGTTCGGTTCAAGAAAAACAAAGAGAGCAGAATCCAACCGTACTACGTTTTGATGTAGAGTCCTTAGATACAGAAGTGAAAAGGTTAGAGAAAAACGGTGTTCTTTTTATGCATAAAAACTTGGAATTTGATTGGGGAGCTATTTCGGTTTTTAAAGACCCTGATGGAAATAGAATTGAGCTAGGGGAAATCAATACTTCAAGTGGTTCATATACCTCTAATTAATTTAGAAAGGCGGTCATTAATGGATCGTCTTTAAATATTTTATAAATTTTTGGAATATTATGTTAATATTTAATTAACTAAATGAGATAGATTAACTATTGGGCGACTTAAATTAAAGGGGGGCATGTGTATGAAAGGCAAAATCTTTATCTTGGTTCTAATAATCCTTTTAGCAGTATTGGTTGCTTGTAAGGAACAAGAAGAAAGCAAAATTTGGGAAGTTAGTCCAACTTTTCATATCCCTGTAACCTTTAATGATGGTACTGAAGGTGAATATCTCTTAATTGGGGAAGAAGAAAAAGCCGGATTTTTGGTAGGTTCAGGAGAAAAAGGTGAAGCGGTAGCGCGCCCAATAATAGCAAATAGGGGCAATAAGTATATGTGGCATTTTGGGGGTGCAGATGATGATATTACTGGTGATTTCAAGGTTGTAGGTGTAAATGAAGAGGGAGAGGAACACCCTGTTTTACTATCAGGACTCGATGAAACAGTATGGGAGTATCCAGGTATTAGTCTTTCTCCAAACAATGGTGCTGATTCCCATACGCCATCTGGTATGAAGTTCCCATCAAGTGGGTTATGGAAACTTAAAGTACATTTTGATGAGGAATTATTCGCTGAAGTAACTGTTGATGTTGAGGAAGGTTAAATGTTAGTAGGTGAATAAACTTTGATAGTAATACTGTAATTATTTTAGTTTTGGTAGACATCCTCAAGAAATAAAAGTGAACAATTGGAATACTAGTGAAAAGGAAAGAGAACTTGACGTTGAAGGAACTTCATTTAAAGTAGGTGAACGAGGTAATATATTGTATGAAATCATTGCTAATTGGGAACAAGGGACTGTTCACTATGCAGTAAAAATAAATGTTCAATAGCAATTTGTTTTATAACTAATGGGTTTGATCGTTCATCATTTATTTAAAGGGGCGATAACGATTGAATAAAGATAAATTGATTGGCTTATACATTTTATGGGTTGTAGTCTTAATTATTGAACTCGGGTGGCTATATACTGTGGCAACAGGTATCTATCAAACAGGAACACTTGCTTTTATCATAACTTTAATTACAACGACGATTATAACTGGAGCTGTTGGTTTAAATCTAATAAGTAAATTTATAAATTACTAAGCATCATAATAGTAAGCTAACTCTTTATTAATCATGTGGGAAACATAATAGTGAAAGTAGGTATGATAATATGTCAAATATAGAAAAAATAGATAGGCTAATACAATCGTTAATCGAAGAAGTCCCGACCTTAGATACTGGATTCGCTATTATTGATAAGTATGTAAAAAGTATAGATGAATCCGTTGATTTAGGTCACTTTAGAAACCAGCTAGCTGATAGCTACAAACCATTTGAGGATTGGCTTAACAGGTTGTTAGAAAAGGAGAAAGTACCGAAAGCGATTCTTGCCTTTAATATAGGTCTTTTTGAAAGTGAAGACTACATTCAACTTTATATCACAGGTTCGACCGAATGGGAAATAAACGATGATCATTGGGCAGCCAACAACGATTATTTTCCTGAAGGAAGATACCCTGATATCTCCCTATATAGTGAATTGTATAATTTGTTAAATGAAAATTTTTATTTAGGATTATTCCTAACGATTTCATCAACCATTACGTATACAAACACTTATTTGCTAGAGCACTCGTCTAGATTCTCAAAAGGAGTTATATTTGCAACAGGGTTTGATGACGGTGATTTATATAATTTTGCTAAAAAGACTGAGGAAACAATAACGGTTCCTACATAAAAAAAGTGAGTTATATTGTGGCCCCTTAAATAAGAGTTATTGGGGAATGTGTACTATTTGTTTTAGGAGGGAATTGACGTGCTTACCATCTTTATAATAGTTATTTTACTAGTTTTTTTATTCGATTTTACGGCAATTAGAAAGCAAAACAATACGATTATAGAACAAAACGAAAAAGTAATTTCTTTATTAAAAGAAATCAATAACAAGTGAAATCATAGTATGCTAATTTTTTGGTGACGAAGCATATAGATATTTTATATTTTTTACGAATTAGGTGTTCCAAAATATCAGGATTAGGGAGGAGTAGTTATGAAGGTTCATAGGATAGACCATGTAGGTGTAATTGTAAATGATCTCTCTGCTGCTAAAGAATTTTTTCTCGATTTTGGGCTGGAAATGTTAGGAGAAGGAGAAGTGGAAGGTGAGTGGGTAGAACGAATAATTGGACTTAATGACGTTAAAGAGACGGTTGTCATGTTAGGGGCACCGGGTGGCCAAGCAACTTTGGAGCTGGTCAAATTCCATAAGCCGGTAGATGAAAAAGGTATTCAGCAATCTTTTGCAAATACTTTGGGTCTCCGGCATATTGCATTTGCTGTTGAAGATATAGAATCCATTGTTGCCAAAATGAAAAAGAAGGGCACCGAACTTATTGGTGAGATACAAAACTATGAAGACACTTATAAATTATGCTACGTTCGTGGACCTGAAGGAATTATTTTAGAGTTGGCGGAAAAGATCGAGTAAATTATTTGGGAATCAATTTATTCTTCTTAGAGGAAGTTCAGTCGGTTTAATATTCTTTAACTAAAGGGGGGGGATCGTATGAATAAAAATACATATTTAATTTTAGGGTCGATATTCATTTTGGCAAGTGGTCTGATTTATTCAATTGAAAGGTTGAGTTCCTATGTATATTGGCTAGCTCAAACAAATACGGGTTCATGGCCGACTAATCCAGAGATTTCGTTTTTTGATAACACTTTCAATATTTATAGTAATCGGTATTGTGTTCATAGTTATTGCTTTTAAAGAAAAAACATAGTTACTTCAACTACTAAGGGCGTTCGTTGAATAATAGTGAGATTAAAAAAGCCTGGCATTCATTCAACGGAAGCCAGGCTTTACAAGTTCATTGTTTATTTTTTGTTAACAGAAGCATCGTGAATCGAATCGACAGCGCTTTGTAGCTTATCGTTGAATTCGTCATCTGATTGCTTCGCATTTAAGTCAGATGCTAAGGCACGAGAGAAGCTTGCGATTAATCCGTCGTTCTCTTTCAACTTCTCGTTTGCTTCATCGCGTGAATAACCACCAGAAAGAGCGACTACGCGTACTACACGTGGGTGGTCGATCAATTCTTTATACAAGTTCGCTTTCGTTGGAATCGTCAATTTCAACATAACGTTTTGATCTTCTGAAAGCTCATTCAAATGCTTCAAGATTTCCTCTTTCAGCATGTCTTCACATTTTACTTTGTCTGAACTATCGATGTCCACTTCAGGTTCAATGATTGGAACTAAGCCAGCTTCGATAATGCGTTTACCGATCTCGAATTGCTGATCGACAACGGCTTTGATTCCTTCTTCGTTCGGTTCATGGACAACAGAACGCATTTTCGTTCCAAAGATATGACGCTCGTTTGCACGGCGCAATGTGTCATCTAAATCATGGATTGGTTTCATCAACTGGACGCCATTCTCTTTATCTGCAAGTCCTTTGTCGACCTTTAGAAATGGAACGACTCCGATTTCTGAAAGATAATCTCCAGTGTATTTACCTTCGATTTGACGATCCATCGTTTGTTCAAATAGGATCGCACCAAGAATTTTGTCTGAACTGAAAGCAGGGGACGTGATGATTCTTGTTCTCATGTCATGGACAAGCTTAAACATTTCATCTTCTCCGGAATAAGAATCCTCTGGTACGCCATATGCAGCTAAAGCTTTTGGAGTACTTCCACCACTTTGGTCTAGCGCGGCGATAAATCCTTCTCCGTTTTTGATTTTGTCAAATTGTTGTTGGTTCATATTTTCCACTCCTTTATTTTAAATAATTAAATATCATCTACCTAGAGTTTTCCCAGTAGTGTGTTTTTATTAACACACGAAGGGGTGTGAACCCACCTAGTTCCATTATGAACAAAACTCTTTCTGAATGCTAGAGATAGAACTAAATATTTGTTTTTAAAAATTTCATTCAGGGTAAAGTAAAACTAAAGCAATAATCGTGAAAAGGAGGTCTCCTCATCATGAAGGATTCATTCAATAAAGGCTTATCCATAGGACTTGGGTTAGCTTCAGCAAGTAAAGAACAGATTGATAAAGTTATTGACGAGCTGATGGAAAAAGGACAGATGACCAGAGAAGAGTCTAATAGTGTTCTCCAAGACCTACAGACAAAAGGTGAAAAGAGCCAAAAACAGTTAGATCAAAAAGTGCAGGATCAGTTAAAGAGACGTTTAGAGGAATTGGAAGTTCCAACAAAGGACGACTATGACGCGTTAGAACAAAGAGTTCGAGAGTTAGAAAATAGAATCAGAAATGAAGAATAGATTCCACAGATTGTAGAGAAGGAGGGAGATGGTTATTTTTAGACAAAGAATGAAGCACATGGGCCGTTATCGTGAGATTGCAACTGCTTTTTCCCGTAATGGGCTTGGGTCTATTGTGAAAGATCTAGGGCTAGATCAAGTATTTTCATTACCACGCCGTGTTTATGTCAGGCAGGATCAACATAATCAATCGAAATCTACAGGTGTAAAAATCCGTTCCTTTTTAGAAGAGCTGGGTCCCACCTTTATTAAGGTTGGTCAAATGGCAAGCACTCGTCCAGATGTCATTCCAGATGACATTATTGAGGAGTTGTCTTATTTACAAGATGAAATCGAGCCTTTTCCTTTTGAAGATGCGAAGGCGATCATTGAAGAGGAATTGGGATGGCCGGTAGATGAAGTGTTTGAAGAGTTGGATCCTTCACCAATTGGTGTGGCTTCAATTGGACAAGTGCATCAAGGGGTGCTCAAGTCAGGGGAACACGTCGCGATCAAAGTCCAGCGTCCGAACATCCAGAAGCAGATACATACAGACTTAGAAATACTCCATGAACTAGCGGTACGAGCCGAGAGACGGATGCAGTGGGCTGCCGATTATCAAGTGGTAGATATCGTTGGTGAATTCTCTAAAGCGATTAAAGATGAGTTGGATTACGAGAAGGAAGGTCGTAATGCTGACTTGATGACAAAGCAATTTGAAGAGGATGATACGGTTCACATTCCTAAGATCTACTGGGATTACACAACTGAGAAAGTCTTGACGATGCAATTTATAGAAGGTTTTAAGTTAGATGATACAGAGGCCTTGAAGGAAAATAATTTCGGTTTGAATCAAGTTGCTGAACAAGTGGTCAACGCCATCTTTTACCAAATATTCAAGGATGGTTATTTCCACGCAGACCCTCATCTTGGAAATATTTTGGCGACAGAGGACGATGGCATTGCATTGATTGATGTTGGGCTAGTGGGACGTCTATCTCCAAAGATGAAAACCCAGCTCGCATCATTAGTCATGGCGATGGATAAACAGGATGCTGACGACATGATTAAAGCGGTCAAGAAAATGGGGGTCGTTCCAGAAGATATTGATGAGCATGAATTAAGAGGGGATATCGATCAGTTCTTAATCAAGTATTATAACATTCCTAGTAATGAAATGAGTTTAGGGCAATCGATTACCGATATATTCTCCATTGCTCAGAAGCATCAAATCGCCATTCCAACTGACCTTACAATGGTTGGGAAGACTTTTCTGACATTAGAAGGGGTCATCGATCAACTGGATCCTGAATTCAATATGGTTGAAGCGGCTGAACCATTTGGCCGTGCATTGATTAGAGAGAAGTATAATCCTAAACGGATTGCCGAGAAGGTCTTTGAACAAGTCGGTGACTACGGCGATATAGTGGAAGATTTGCCAGAAGTGGTCAGTGAGCTTAGTAAAATGGCTAAGCAACGCAAGATTCCGATTGAAATTTCCATCCCAAAGGCTGATCGATTCTTTTCTAAACTTGATGAGGTAAGTAATAGGTTATCATTCAGTATCGTGCTATTATCTTTCAGTTTAATTATGGTCGGCTTGATTATAGGCTCAGCAATGGGAAGACAAACCTCCATGCTATGGAATATTCCAGCCATTGAAATTGGTTTTGTGATTGCGATGTTAATGTTCGCCTGGTTAATCTATTCCATTTTCCGATCGGGACGGTTTTGACCAATCACCACTATAGAGTTAAAGAGTTAGAAGAGAGGGAGAGGTTCCTTCTCTTTTTTTTTGTGAAAAAATGACTGTTATTTTAGATGTAGTTAGGGGTAAATAGAAAAGACAAGTGTAATTATGAGAGGAGTCTTCCGCATGTTGGAAGTTATATTTGATATTTTAAGGGAGCTAGGAATGACTGGTCTGGTGCTTGGTATAGGAATCGAGGCTCTATCGGTTCCTTTTCCTGCTGCCATCATCTTTTTAATATATGGTTATTTGATTAATCCTTCGGGCTGGGAACTGGTTTGGGTCAGTTTTGTAGCCTCGGTGGTTTATACTTTGATCGCTTATATCCCTTATGTGCTGTCGATCAGATTCAAGCATCAAGTGGAGAAGCGGGTTCAATCCAAACGAAAGCAACGTATGGTGAAGTTCATGGAAAAGTATCGTGGATGGACCATAGCTGCTGGCCGAATTCTCGGTATGGGGTACATCGTCTATGTAGCTGCTGTTTGTAAAATTTCCCCGCTCCGCTATGGAATCTTTACGTTTATTGGAGTCTTTCCTGTAGCGTTGTTGATGCTTTACCTAGGTGGCCTCGGGGTCGTTGGAGAAGCCTATGGGGCATTCCAGGGCATGCAGTACGTTATTACTGGATTGATCATCCTCGCCGCTGTCTACTATATTTCAGCGAAAATAAAGAGGAGAAAAGCTGCGAGAATGAAAGGTGTGACCTAAACGGTCAAGTTTGTCCCGACCATTCCCACTAGGCACGGTCCTGTTTATTTACAATATTGGATATGAGATAATATAGATAAGAGTTCATAAAGAATAAAAATGGATGCCGGTGTTAATCGGTGTCCGTTTTTTAGGCTTAATAGATTTTTTAAGTGGGTGACTCATGGAAATATTTATATTCGTAATTATTATATTAATAGCTTCTATTCTTCAAACAAGTACGGGGTTTGGCTTTTCTATCGTAGCCACTCCGTTTTTATTATTGATCTTTGAAGCTCGTGAAGCGATTCAAATAAATTTAGTATTGTCTTTGGTCATCTCAATTGCTTTGATTGCGAAAATCAAAAAAGATATCGATTTCGGCATGATGAAACGTTTCATCATGGGGAGTGCGGTAGGTCTTCCAGTTGGGATCGTCATTTTTCTGACGGTTAATATCAATCAATTGAAGCTAGGAGTAGGTCTTGTCATTTTAATCTTAACTATATTGTTGATGTTGAGGTTTCGAATAAAAGAAAGTCAGCGCAGAGATTTGATTGTGGGCGGGCTCTCTGGTTCTTTTACAAGCAGTATAGGTATGCCAGGGCCGCCGATCTTGTTGTATTTTTCAGGAGCAGATACTCAAAAAGAAAAAATTAGAGGGACAACTCTTGCTTTCTATTTGTTTATCTATTTGATGAGTCTGCTCATCCAAGTAATTTTTGCTGGAACTAGCCAAACGGTATGGGTTTCCGGTGGACTTGCACTACCTTTAGTACTGCTAGGGTTGTATTTAGGACAGCTATTATTCAGTTGGATCGATCAACATATCTTCAGGATTTTTACGTATATCATCTTGGGGATGACGGGGGTTTATCTATTGATAGAAAGTCTGGGGTAGCCATACTAGTAATGGGCTCTACCCCAACCTTTAAAACAACCTACATCCTGAAAGTTTGTGGAAACTGTTTAACGATTGCATCCGTGATTGCATCAGACATACCCAATGCTTGTTCCTCGATTTCATCGTAAATCTGGATATCTTTCTCGTATTCCATGTTAATCATGGCAACTGCTTCTGATTTCGTTAAATCTAAATGGGTGTAGAACATATTCCTAAATTCTTCTTCAGATAAATATGGGTTGATTTTACTCATAAAGAGGGAGATTTCATCAGCGTTTGCATACCATTTTCTCTCTGCTTCAGTAGCTGCTTCCGCATCACCAGCAATGGCTGCATTGACCAGGTCAGCAGCTATCAACAGGTGTTCCTTGATCAATTCAGCGAATCTATCTCCAATCTGATCGCCATATAGTGGTCTGAGGGCATCTCCCATGTCTTCTGCGTTTTGAAGAAGGCGTGTGATCACTTCGTCCACGTCTGGTAAATCGAATGTTAAACTGATGATCGTCATCCGTGTCCAGGCAACATGTTCCTCCCATAAGCTACGCATCTCAGTTTTCAATTCAACCTCCGCAAGGCTTATGCAATCAGTTTTTTTTGAAGAAGATATTCTTATTGTATAGTCTGAAAAAGTCCCCCAATTTTCCCTTTTATTAAACTGTGGATCTGAGGACATGAAGGATATGATGAGCGGGGCATTATCCAGCTTCGGATGTACGTTAAAAAATTGCCTATCCCCATATCTTATTGCCTCTAAGGCAAGGGGCAATTCTCGTCTGAATACTTGGTTTCGTATAGTGGCAGTAGCAGGGTTATAAGGTCCTCCACCATCTACATATACGTACGCCATGTAAATATAGTTTTCTCCATTTAAAATCCATTCTCCTAGCACTTCATCTCGCATTGGATTGATTTGATCAAAGGCATACGTCGATCCAATCGTCAAAAAAAGCTCCGCTGTAATATCGGAGTGGGTGAGGGTATACCTTCTTGGCATAATCGGTTCTCTTTTAGTAACGCCTTCTCTGAATTCCACTGAAAGTTTCTCTGGTTCTAATCTGCTCAAATAATCACTTCCTATAAGACAGTCGTATGATTAAGTTTATGCACGGATGCCTAGAGTAGTGACATTTAGGTACTAGCTGTGTGCGTCATTCTCCTGTTCCTCGTAATAATTCATAAGGATGAAAATATGAATAAGTATATGATGAGTTATTTGAAGAGGGGGAATGGACAGCATGGCTTTTTCGTTACCTGTTCATATTGCGACAGTGAGTATCAGCAAGGGACCGAATCAAACGGTTCTTTACCCACAAGTGCTAGGGATGCAGAATAAAGAAGTGGAAAGATCTATTAATCAGGTGATTACGAATGAGAACTGGGGGCTTATTGAGCTGCAAGAAGGTGGCATGCCAACTCCAGTAGTTGACATGGTCGGACAGTATGAAATTAAGAACAACCAGCGGGAGGTCCTAAGTTTATCACTATCCAACTATACGTATCATTATCACGCAGCGCATGGAACGACTTACATCAAGTCTTTAACATTCGGTTTAGATGATGGAAAGCTTTATTCGTTAGGGGATTTGTTTATGCCGGGAAGTGATTATGTAGAAAGAATTTCAGAACTCGTACAGTTGCAAATAGAAGAACGAGACATTTCTCTCGTAAACGGCTTTACTAGAATAAGTCCTGATCAAGACTTTTATATCGCTGACAAAGCTCTAGTAATCTATTATCAGCTTTATGAAATTACTGCTTATGTATTCGGTTTTCCGATGTTCCCTATCTCGGTTTATGATCTGCAGGATATCATTGATAAAGACGGGCCTCTTGGCCAGATGGTCATTAATAATTGATGATGAGTGTTTTTATATAATCGGGAGAAAATGACAAATTCTGATGATGATTCCCTTAGATTTCATACATGTTATAATAGTATTATTCAAAAATATTCTAACAATCAACTAAACTTTTAATCAAATGACTAAGGAGAATCTGAACATGCATTTTTGGTTTGTATGCAACAAGTGTGGAAAAGAGAGCCCTTTCAATTTAAAGGAAAGCAAATGTGATTGTGGTGGAACACTACTAGTAGAGTACGATTTAGAACGTGTAAGCAAAACTCTTACAAAGGAAAGATTGAAGAATCGAAGCACGTCTATGTGGAGATACTCTGAACTCTTACCAGTAGAAAACGAAAAGAATATTGTATCTTTAGGAGAAGGATGGACGCCTCTTGTCCGAATGAATCAAGCAGAGGAGAAATATCCAGTTAAGAAACTGTGGATCAAAAGGGAAGAGCAGAATCCAACGGGGAGCTTTAAATCCCGTGGCTTTTCTTCTGCGATATCGATTGCGAATGAATATGGGGTTTCCAAAGTAGCTGTAAACTCAAACGGGAATGCTGCTTCGGCATTAGCTGCTTATGCTAGCTATGCAGGGATGGAATCTCATGTGTTTGTGCCCAAGGACTGCCCTGGCCTTATAGTGGATGAATGTGTCCAATACGGGGCTTCTACTTTTTTAGTGAACGGGCTTATACATGACGCTGGTAAAATCATCGAGGACGGAAAACAAGAGCAGGGATGGTACAACGTCGGTACCTTGAAAGAGCCTGGTCGTGCAGAAGGTAAGAAGACGATGGGACTTGAACTTGCTGAACAGTTTAATTGGAATCTTCCTGATGTCATCGTTTATCCGACAGGCGGAGGTTCAGGTGTCATAGGTATTTGGAATGCTTTTCAGCAACTGAAGCAGCTTGGTTTCATTGAGGGAGACCTACCTCGTATGGTGAGTGTACAAGAATTAGGGTGTGATCCTATTGTTTCGGCTATGGAAAATGATAGTGACTTCAACTCCCAAACAGAAAATGTTATTTCTAAGCCTACCGGTATGCGCGTACCTAATCCACCTGATGGAGATCTGATTGTTTCTATTTTGCGCGAAACAAACGGTACTGCAGTAACGGTATCTAAGGAAGAAATTGAGCAAGCTCAAAAGACCAATGGTGCTCAGGGAATATCCTCGTCGCCTGAAGGTGCAGCCACGTGGGCAGGGTTCACTCGTCTGGTGGAGCAAGGTTGGATTAAAGAGGATGATGAAGTCGTTTTATTCAACACTTCTCATGCCATGAAGTACTTACCATGGGAAGCAACAGGTACACCGACCATAAAGACATATGAAGATTGGAAAAAAGTTTCTGAAAATGTTCTTATCTGATTGAGTTATAATACTGACTAAAAATCACACGGGAGAAGAAGCTCAGCTTCAACTCCCGTGTTTTATTTTCCGGAGTTATTTATGTTGTTACTGCGATTAAAGCCATGATAATCATAGACGCAAAAAAGATACTATATAAAAAGAGCCACACTTTTAATAACAAGGAGCCATTCTTAATAACCGTAATAATGCCACGTAATTTGGAAGGACTTACTTCTTGTTCATTTTCATTCAATTTTTCCATATTTAAGTTTTTAATTTTGGTACTCCAAAAATTTTTTCCTTCATCTGTATATTGAAACCAATATATCGATAGTACTCCCCCTAATATAATAGAAGCTTGTGCTAACCATTTTAAGGCAACTGATAAATCATCCATCTCATTGACACCCCTAAACTAATTCTTCTTTATTTCAGTTTAATACATTCATCATCATTTCAAACAACAAATCTTGTCACAGTAGGATTTTCTCATTGTGTCATGGATCGTACACTCACAACTGATTGTGGTTATATAATGAAATTCCTTCTAAGGTCTTCAATAGGAAAATATATATAGTACAAGCTAGATAAATTGGGTCTTGTGGGGAATCGTTATGTTATGGACTTTATGTAGAAATTTATTGGTGTTTGTACTAGTGCTGATAGGGTTTATTCTGATTCTTTTATTGCCAAGAGAGATGGAAGTTTCGCTTTCAGGCCCTTTACAATTTGAAGCTGATCACCCGTTTACTTTAGAAATTTATTTAGATAATATAGCTGGTATCATTTCTCATTTCCAGACAGAGATGGGGTTTGGCACGACGTTGGCTGGAACGCCAATTGTCAATGAAGTACATAGGTATTTGGTGAGGAGTTTAAAGATTATCATTCCTACTTTTTTCCTTGTTATGCTTCTGGGCCCAATGATTGGAGTTGTGCAGTTTTATTACCGAGAGCACAAGCGTGGAAAAGTTATGTCTTTTTTTACATGGGTGATCGGCTCCATTCCTGACTTTTTCCTATTCATAGCTATTCAATATCTGTTGATCAAAATGATCCGTGCGGGGCTACCACACTTCAGCCTGTTCGGAAATGATGAGTGGTATAGCTTCATTATTCCTTTGATCTCACTCATGATATTCCCTCTATTACATATGGTGAAGGTTACTTCGGTTGCAATGGAAAACGAATCAATCCAGGAGCATGTTCGTACGGATTTTTCAAAGGGGCTGACGTTATTTATGGTCCTAAGGCATATGCTTAAGAATTGTGGGCTTTCGATTGTTCATCAATCACAGTTCGTCATGCTCTATATTTTGTCTAGTTTGCCTATTATCGAATTGCTTTCGAATTATAATGGGGCAGGTTATCAGTTATTGGAGAGTGTTTTGAATAATGAACCGATCAGAGCATTGGCACTAGTGATTCCATTTTTATTGTTAATGTTCTGCGTTATGTCTGGCTTACAAGCAGCAAGATTTTTGTTGCTTCCTAGGGAAGTGAAGCGGCAATGAAAAAGAGTTTACTCTTTATAAAAAGGAATCAATTATTCACTTTGGGAACTTTGATGCTGGCATTCCTTCTCTTTATCGCGTTTTTTGGAAAATATCTTCCTTTAGTCGATTCCGAGCTGACAGAAACCCCTTTTAAGAAAACAGAAGAGAAGATTTCGGTTCCTCCGTATGCTCCATCCAATGAGCATATAATAGGGTCAGACCAAGATGGCAGGGATTTGTTGAGCCTTCTAGTCATTGGTGCAAAAGAAACTTTATTTATTGTGTGTCTTATCACCCTGATGAGATATGTAATGGCTTTTTCACTTTCTTACTTAGCCCATAAAAAAATATTTGGTGCGCACGCGATATTAAAGGTCTTCAATCGTTTTCTTTCCTATGTGCCCACGGTCATCATGGTAGTCCTATTAGCGATGCTCCCCCCTGTACTTCTTACAGAAAATAGACCTTTTATCTTAATCTTGATTATTGCATCTGTTGAAGTTGGAAGAGTAGGCGATATGTTAAAGGATGAATTTGATGAGCTTTCTTCCAGAGAACATATGATTAGTGGTATTGCCGTAGGTGTTAGTGAATGGAGGTTGTTAAAGCGCTACTATTTACCGTTTATGTTTAGGAATCTAGTGGTTCATATGGTTACAGATTTAGGTAAAGTCATGTTTCTTCTTGGACAGTTGGGGTTTATCGGAATCTTCATCTCACAAGGGCTCGTTCAAGCAGAGATTGGACAGTTTGAAATCAGGAACGAATCGATTACTTGGCCGGTGATGTTGATGAATTCAATAAGTGATTTAAGGGGACCGATCTGGATTCCATTTTGGTCAGCATTTGCTATGACTTTCACTATTTTTACGTTTCATTTGTTTGCTCAAGGTTTGCAGGACTTATCCAAAAGGAAAGAGACGTATTTTTATAAGTAAATGATATTGAAGTGTTCTACAAAAAAAGGCAACCCACTACATATCTGTAGAGGTTGCCTCTCTTAAATTGTAGTCTACTGTTTATAGAATTTTGCTTAAAAATGATTGAGTTCTTGGATTTTGTGGGTTTTCGAAGATTTGGTTCGGATCTCCTTCTTCCATAATGACCCCTTCATCCATAAACAATACACGGTCGCCTACTTCACGAGCAAAGCCCATTTCGTGAGTTACAACAACCATAGTCATACCTTCGCGTGCTAAGCCTTTCATAACTTCTAGCACGTCTCCGACTAGCTCAGGATCTAAGGCAGATGTTGGTTCGTCAAAAAGCATAACGGTAGGGTTCATAGCTAAGGCTCTTGCAATCGCTACACGTTGCTTCTGACCACCAGACAAGCTTTCTGGATACTGATCTGCTTTATCAGACAATCCGACTCTTTCTAATAATGGTAACGCATTTTTTTCAGCTTCTTCTTTATTGATTCCTTTTACCTTTTTCGGTCCGATTGTGATATTTTCTAAGACAGTCATGTGCGGGAATAGGTTAAAGTGCTGGAACACCATACCCACTCTTGAACGAACTTCATTGATATCAACTGAAGGATCAGTCAAAACGTCACCATCAATCATCACTTCACCTGATGTCACTTCCTCTAAAAGGTTCAAGCAACGAAGAAATGTACTCTTACCTGATCCAGATGGTCCGATAACACAAACCACTTCTTGCTCATCTACTTTTGCGTCGATTCCTTTTAATACTTCATTGTCTCCAAATGATTTATGCAAATCTTTAACCGTAATCATATTAGACATCCAACTTCCTTTCTAATCTACGTAAATATACGCTCGTCGGAATGGTGATCAGTAAATATAATAAACAAACCATCAACAATGTTTCAGTCTGTGAAAAGTTTTGATTATAGTATTGTTTAGCCATATAGAGGACTTCTCCTACAGCAATAACCGAGAATAGAGAGGTGTCCTTCAAGCTGATAATGAACTGGTTTCCTAAAGGTGGAATCATTCGTTTAAATGCTTGAGGCCACACAATATAGCGCATCGTTTGTCTTTCGGTTAAACCGACAGTTCTCCCTGCTTCATGCTGCCCTTTATCAATTGAGTCGACAGCACCTCTCACAATCTCAGCTATGTATGCACCAGCATTGATTGTAATAGCAATAATAGCAGCGGTTAACTTATCAATGTTGAAACCGATGAGATCCTCTGTGAGACCGTAGTAGATGAACAATACTTGTACAAGTATCGGCGTTCCTCGGACTACTTCAACATAAACAGTGGCAATGCCTCGAATAATACTGCTTTTCGAGATTCTTCCTAAACCAGCAATGGCTCCTACGATGAATCCGAGAATAAGACCAAAGATAGTGATTCCTAAAGTCCACATAATTCCTTCAAGAAGATATGGAAGACTTTTTATATAGTGTGATTCCATTATCGCTTCAATCATCCTAAAAACCTCTCCTTATCTTAAAAAGTGAAAAAAAGCGTAACAAGCAATTTACTTGTTACGCTTGAATAATCTCGTTGAGTAATATGTGTTTATTCTGGAGGCGCAGTACCAAACCATTTTTCATAAATTTCATCGTATGTTCCGTCTTCTTTCAAAGTTGCAAGCGCTTCGTTAACAGGTTCAACTAGATCAGAACCTTTTTCAAAAGCAATACCATATGGCTGACCTTCGAAAACTTCACCGACTGTTTTTAGTTCACCTTCAGCATTTTCTTTAATGAAGTACTGAACGTTAGGTAGGTCATATAATGCACCATCTAAACGCCCTGCTTGAACGTCATTGTAAGCGTTCAATATGTTAGGGAAAGCCTCAACCTCTGCGTCAGTGTTGTTGACTAAATATTGTTGACTTGTAGAACCTTGTTTTGTACCAATCATTTTCCCTGCTACATCATCAATTGATTTAATATCCGTATTTTCTTCTGGCACCATTAAAACGAGACCAGAATCATAGTATGGATCCGAGAAATCAATGGACTCTTTACGGTCCTCTGTGATTGATATTCCGGCTACTGCCATCGGATAGCGTCCTGACTCCATACCCGCAATCAATCCGTCAAATTCCATCGTTTCAAATTCAACATTGAAACCGACTTCGTCAGCAATTGCTCTAATTAATTCAATGTCGAACCCTTCCATCTCACCCGTATCTGGATTTTTGTATTCGAATGGTTGGAAGTTTGCATCAGTAGCAACGGTGTAAGTTTCGCCTTCGCCTTCTCCATCACCGTTACCGTCACCACTACTGTCGTCGCTTGTTCCACAAGCAACTAAAAATCCAATAGTAAGTAATGTAGTAAGTAATAATAGTAATTTTTTCACTCTTATTTAGTCCCCTTCCAGATTTTATGTGGTACTTAATAATTATCTCATGGTTTTCAGAAAATTAAAATTTCGATATAAGCTGAAAATCAGTGGTTATTCAATCTTCCATGTGATTTAAGCGAGTAAGCTGATTATAAATTACAATCGCTTCAATATAATCTTAAATCCTCCCGAATTTTCAAAATATTAACGTCAGAAACAAAAGGGTTTTATGGTAAAATTTTCAACACGTTATGCTCTTTAGTATAAAAAGATACCTACAGGATCGCTGTAGGTATCATACTGATCCTATTAGAGATTAATCTTCTGCTACTGGATAAACTCCGTTCTCATCGTGTACTTCAGTGCCAGCGACTGCTGGATTGAATACACAGACCATACGCATATCAGTTTTTGCACGAAGTAAGTGCTCATCGTTTTCGTCTAAAGCATACAGAGTATCCTTTTCTATAGGCCATACTTTGTTATCTTTTAACGTTACGACTTCTCCTTCGCCTTCGATGCAATATACAGATTCTAAGTGGTTTTGGTACCAGATATGAGTTTCAGTACCTGCCTTGATAATTGTGTCATGAACAGAGTAGCCCATGTTATCTTTCTTCAAGATCAGTCTTCTGCTGATCCAATTTCCACCTTCTACGTTGTTTTCTGAGTTTTTTACGTCTTCTAATGATACTACTTTCATTGCTAAATCCTCCTACAAATTAATTTGCTACTGGTGCTTTGACCGTTGCTTTAATGCTTTCTTCGATGATTTCTAATCCTTGCTTTAATGCTTCTTTTTCAATATTAATGGCAGGGAATAATTTGAACACTTCATCGTTAGGACCAGCTGTTTCCATGATCAGGCCACGATTGAATGCTTCTTCAGCAACTTTAGAAGCTAATTCAGGTTCTTCACACGAGATTCCCACCATTAAGCCACGGCCTTTAACTTTGCCTTTAAGCTCAGGATATTCTTGAACGAGGTATTCAAGGTACTCATGAGTCATTTCAGATCTTTCCTTGATGCCTTCTTCAAATGCTTCATCTTTCCAATAATCTAAAGCGGCAGTCGCAGTTACGAACGCATGGTTGTTACCGCGGAAAGTTCCGTTATGTTCACCTGGAGACCAGATATCTAGCTCCGGACGGAATAGCGTGATTGCAAATGGGAGCCCATACCCGCTTAATGATTTAGATAGACAAACAATATCCGGCTGAATTCCTGCTTCTTCAAAGCTGAAGAACGATCCTGTGCGTCCGATTCCCGCTTGGACATCATCAATAATAAGTAGGATGCCCCAACGCTTACAGATATCATCTAATTTTTTCATCCATTCAGAGCTAGCAACATTAATACCACCCTCACCTTGAACGGTTTCTACGATCATAGCTGCAGGAATAGCTACACCACTTCCGCTATTTTCTAAATATGCTTCTAGGTATTCGAGTGTAGTCAAATCTTCTCCGACGAAGCTGTCATATGGCATAGTGACAGCGTGCTGTAAAGGAACTCCTGCACCTTTTCTTTTAGAAGAGTTACCTGTAACTGATAGTGAACCAATCGTCATGCCATGAAAACCATTTGTGAAACTGATAACGTCCGTTCTTCCAGTGACTTTTCGTGCTAACTTAAGTGCACTCTCTACTGTATTTGTTCCAGTTGGTCCAGGGAACATGATTTTATAGTCCAACCCTCTTGGTTTTAAGATCACATCATTGAATTCGTTAATGAAGTCTCCTTTGGCTGTTGTAGCCTTGTCTAATGAATGAGTAATACCATCGTTCTGAATGTATTCGATTAACTTTGCTTTCATCTTCTCATCATTATGTCCATAGTTCAGAGCTCCTGCTCCGGAGAAAAAGTCGATATACTCTTTCCCATCCTCGTCCCACATATTATGTCCTTTTGCTTGTGTAAATACAGTCGGGAAGTTACGGCAATAACTACGTACCTCTGATTCCATCGTTTCGAAAATATTCAAATCTGTTTTACTCAAGTTATGTTCCTCCTTATAATTTATCGAATTACCCCGTGGGGTATTCTGGTTCATATACATATAACGGGTGTTGATTTCAAGCTATTTTTCTAAAGGCCCTATTCTGAACGTCAACTCTTCTTCATGTTCATCACTAGGGAATAAATCCTCAGAAAAGCACTCTGATATTTTACACTCGGTGTCATTATCACGTGCAAATCTTTTAAATAAAGATTGGGAAGCTTGATTGGAAGGAGTAACGGTCGCTTCTAAAAAGCGAACATCTCGGCAAGCCTTTCTGTTAACCAATTCATCTAGAAGTTTGGATGCAACTCCTTTTCCTCGTTGTGAGGAATCGACACCAATCTGCCAGACAAAAACAACATCTTGCCTTTCAGGGGGGATAAAAGCGGTAACGAAACCAACCACTTTATCATCTTCTTTTGCAACAACACAAGTTTCTGCGAAATATTCGCACATCATCAAGTATTTATAAGCCGAATTTTGATCTAGTGAAGAATTATTCACTAATTCCCACATAGCTGAACCATCTTCAACAGTTGGTTTTTCAATTGTAACGTTTTCTAAAGGTTCTACAGTTTTAGTAGCCAATGGACTTTTGATGTTAACTGCTCCCTTCATATTTTTAGTAAAATTTTTCACTCCATTTAATATATTAAGGGGGCGCATACTTTTAATCAAACCAGATAGAACGCGATTATCAGGCATTGAGCACGCTTAATCATGATTAGTGTTATTCAGAGTGATAATCATAAAAAATGGTAACGCATTGTCAGTATTTCTAAAGATTTTAGAGGTGGGAAATTTTTACTTAACAACAGTAGGGTTAACGTGATTCCTTTAGTAGTAAGGGTTCAGGCAAGATTTGAAGTATGAGTGGAATGATATATTCTTACGAGAAATTCGTGGAAAAATAAAAATTTAATTTAGAAGATGGTTTATCCATACCCGTTCTGCTGAAAAGATAACCTAATTTTTTTCAATTGAACTTAAACCTCCGTTAACTGAATGTATACGGTGTTTAACTGAACTTTTGTCACCGCCAACTAAATGTATATGGCTTTTAACCGAACCTAATTCATCGCTAACTCAATTCATCTGGTATTTAACTGATCAAAGGCTAAGATCAATTAATGGTAGTAGAGAAGAATCTTAAATATAGAATTATTAAAATTTCGTAAAGGATTCACCAAAATCCTTGATTTATAACGTATTTTGTATAATAATACAATGTAATGAATAAAAACACGAAAGAAGAGAAAGGGAGTTTCTTTTTATGGCAAAAGAGAAAGTCGTTTTAGCATATTCAGGTGGGTTAGACACCTCTGTTTCAATTAAATGGATTCAAGAGAAGTATGGTTATGATGTAATTGCGGTAGGTTTGGATATTGGAGAGCAAAAGAATTTTGAAGAAGTAAAAGATAAAGCGATAGAGGTGGGAGCGATCAAGGCAATTATGGTCGATGCTAAAGAAATTCTAGCAAACGAATACATATTGCCTGCGCTGCAATCTAATTGCTTATATGAAGGGAAGTATCCACTTTCATCTGCACTATCTCGTCCGCTGATTTCGAAGTTACTAGTAGAAGTTGCGGAAAATGAGGGAGCTGTAGCAGTAGCTCATGGTTGTACTGGGAAGGGGAATGATCAAGTCCGTTTCGAGGTTTCGATCAAAGCGCTGAACCCGGACCTTGAAGTCATTGCACCTGTCCGTGATTGGGGAATGACGAGAGATGAGGAGCTTGAGTATGCTATGGAGAAAGGTATTTCTGTGCCTGCTACTGTGGAGGACCCTTACTCAATTGATGCGAATATTTGGGGAAGAGCATGCGAGGCTGGGGTGCTAGAGGACCCTTGGACGGAAGCGCCAGAAGGAGCATTTGATTGGACGAACCCGGTTGAAGCGACTCCTGATCAAGCGGAATATGTAGAGATTTCATTTAAAAATGGAAAGCCTGTCGCATTAGATGGAGAAGAAATGGGATTGGTCCAGTTGATTGAGAAATTAAATGATATCGGTGGAAAACACGGAGTCGGCCGTATTGATCATATTGAAAATCGTCTTGTCGGTATCAAATCGCGTGAAGTTTATGAAACTCCAGCTGCGCTAATATTAATTCAAGCACATAAAGAACTTGAATTTCTCACACTGCCTCGCGAAATCACTCAATTCAAGACGACCGTTGATCAGCAAATGACACAATTGATTTATGATGGTCTATGGTATTCTCCTTTGAAGCCAGCGATCGAAGCATTTGTGCAGCAGACGCAAAGCGTGGTATCTGGGAAAATCAAGGTTAAGCTTCACAAAGGAAATATAAATGTGGTAGCAAGATACTCTGATAATAGTCTTTATAATGAAGAACTTGCAACCTACTCAAAAGGGGACGCGTTTGACCATAATGCTGCAGTCGGTTTTATCAAATTATGGGGATTGACGACGAAAGTTTATACAGAAGTGAATGAAAATAAGAATGGCCATGTATTAAAAGATGAATATATCGCACTTCAGGAAGAGAAGTAGAGAAGGAAGGGATCAGGCTTGTCAAAACTTTGGGGTGGAAGGTTCACAAAGGACACTAATAAACTTGTTGAGGAGCTCACTGCTTCGATTGCCTTCGATCAAAAAATAGCGAATGAAGATATCCAGGGAAGTTTAGCACACGTCCAAATGCTTGGAGAGCGTAAAATTATCTCTGAAGAAGAGGCGAAAGAAATTTCTGAAGGATTGCTTAAGGTAAAAGAGAAGCTCGAAAAAGAAGAACTGACGTATGATGTTGCTAATGAAGACATTCATATGAATATAGAGAAGTTTCTGATTGATGAAATTGGTCCTGTTGGAGGAAAGCTTCATACTGGAAGAAGTCGGAACGACCAAGTAGCGACTGACATGCATCTTTATTTAAAAAATCATACTTATCAAATCATTGATCTAGTTGAAGCGGTCCAGTCAGCCATTGTTTCTCAAGCGGAAAATAATATTGATACGCTGATTCCTGGATATACGCACTTACAACGTGCACAACCAATATCATTTGCCCATCATCTCATGGCGTACTTTTGGATGTTGGAACGCGATAAATCACGCTTGATTGATAGTCTAGACCGCTTGAACTGGTTACCACTAGGGGCCGGTGCACTTGCGGGGACGACCTTTCCAATTGATCGTGAACGAGTGGCTGAATTGTTAGGGTTCGATGAAGTTTATCCTAACAGTATGGATGCCGTCAGTGATCGCGATTTTATACTGGAATTTTTATCAGCATCTTCGATCATGATGACGCATATCTCTAGGTTGTCTGAAGAGATGGTCATTTGGAGTAGCCAGGAATTCCAGTTCATTGAGCTTGATGACTCTTTTTCTACAGGATCAAGTATCATGCCACAGAAAAAGAATCCAGACGTACCGGAATTGTTACGCGCAAAGACGGGCAGAGTTTACGGCAGCTTGACGGGTCTTTTGACGGTCTTGAAGGGATTGCCGCTAGCTTACAACAAAGACATGCAAGAGGATAAAGAGGGCATGTTCGATACGGTGGAGACAGTCGAAGGTTCGTTGCAGTTACTTGCTCCGATGATCGAGACGATGGAAGTTAAATCGGAAAATATGTATCAGGCAGTAAGTCAGGATTACTCTAATGCAACAGATATCGCTGATTATTTAGTGACCAAAGGGCTTCCATTCCGTGAAGCTCATGAAGTCATTGGAAAAATCGTTCTTTATGCCATCGAAAGCGGGAGATATTTACTGGACCTGACTCTTGATGAATACAAGAAGTTCCATGAATTATTTGAAGAAGATATTTATGACGTATTGGCCCCTGAGAATGTGGTAGCAGCCAGAAATAGTACAGGCGGAACGTCACAGCAACAAGTGAAACTACAAATAGAGAAAGCAAAAAAGATGCTAAGCAAGGCTTAGATTCAGGATTATTGACTAAAGAAGCGAGCTTTAACCATTTGGGGTAAAGAGCTCGCTTTTAATATTTTCTTATTCATTCCTTGACCAATGATATTCCATTAATTAATGAGTATTTCAATTTCATCCTCATGTTTCTCCATCAGTCCATCAACGATCAGTTGTATTTCTTCATTCATTTCTTCGGCCTCTTCATGTGTATCAGGCTTACCTAAATGTTCTTTGAAAAATGCGTTTTGATATGCACTTCTCTCAGCACTTCTTTTAATGAATTTCTTATGAAACTCTTCAGGTTCCATATGAAATTTTTCAGCCTGAGATTCTGCGAAATCTCTAATTTTGTTCGCTTGTTCAGTATCTACATCATCTGGCGGGTAAATACCAAAGTGTTCAACAGATTTCTTGACCTCATCTGAGACATTGATATTCATTTTCTTAGCTTCTTGAATAACAATAGTTTCCCTAACCTTTGCTTCAACCGCTTTAGGAAAGTCTTCATCTTGAATTTCGGCAAAAAAGCGAATGTCTCCCACTGTTATTTCTTCTCCTCTTACAACAGCAGCTACATCATCATTGTTATATGTTGTTGAGTCGGAACATCCCACTATGAAACTTACGCTTATTATAAAAATACAACTAAATATTTTGTACATCTTAACACCTCTAGACCAATTAATCCTGCCACAACTTTTATTTAACAATCTCACTCTTTCTTAACTTTACCGTTAAATTTTTCCATTTGAAATTTGATTTGTTCTAGTTATAAATAACTACTAGGTATAACAGATGAAAGAACTCTATGGTAAACTATGGTGAGCGACTTTCATACATCCGGTCACACAACACAATACTAGAAGCGGTCGAAATAATATTTTCAAAGGGGAAGATCATGAGCAACATTACTTTAGCATTACTAGCAGCAAGCATCGTAGTTATCTTTCTTTATGTTCTATTGATTTCTGTGAATTTGAGAAAAAAGAAGAACGCATTCACTCCATTCACAGTTTCGCTTATTATCATCAGCTTCATTACGGTTGGAGCTAGTTTGTTTTCCATTGTATTAGAAAAAGGTGATGACACGGTAGTAGCAGATGATCAAAGTGAAAACGAGACTGAAATACATAATGAATCAAGTGAAGAAGAAGAGACATCACCTGAAGTGGAGGAAGAGCCTGAAGCTGCAGATAGTGAGGAAGCAGAACAGAAAGCAATGGAATTTGAGCCTGGTGGGACAGAGTATCCGATCATGATACGGGACAGTGACGGAGATGCCCAAGATATTGTTGAAGATGCTGATGGAACTACTTACTTTCCGATGTCTATGCTTACATCCGATGGTGTGAAGTTAGGTTATGCGGGGGTATCATCCTCGATTGTTGCTTTTCCTGAAGATGAATTTAAAAAAGATGAACGCTATTTTTACCAAACCTATATTTATTTCAAAGGTGGCTATGTTCAGTCCATTTCTGAAAACATCGTTTCATATACGGACCCGCTCGTGCCTACTTACCAGTTGGAGGTTGATTCAGGCATCCAAGAAGAACGATATGAAGGATTAGAAATGGGACTCTATGAGTTCATCTATGAATATTTGCCAGTCCAAGAACCTGAGGAAACAGTCGATTTACCATTATTAGAAGGAGATTGGATCAGCCAAGATGAAAATCTGCTGAAAGAGACAAATACTTTAGCGAAACTATCTTTTGATGAAGAGGGTTTTCTCATAATGGAGAACAATCTAATCAATGAATCTGAGGTTCCTAGTGTGGCAAAGTACGAACTTGAACCTTTGGACACTAATGCGTATAAGTTGTACCTGTATCCTGCTCAAGTAAAGGCAGATAGTAACAATGGTGGAGGGGTTTCTGTGTCAGAGGAACCTGTGAAAAGAAACTTCCTTATATATTTAACAGCTGAGGATACCTTCGAACTTGTATTCTTTGATGAGAAGTTGAACAGGCAGAGTGTTACGATGAGTCGACAAAAATTAAATTAAATCTATAAGTTTATAACTCGTTCCAAGTGAGCGGGTTATTTTTTATATACTTAGTTTCATCGTTTCTCCTAGAGGATTTTGACTTCCATTACCATTAAATAGATAATACGAGTAGTGATTATGTCACTTGAAGGGAGAGTTCAAGTTATGGGATCAATTATTAAAGTGAATGATTTAACAAAGACATATAAAAAAGTGGATGCTGTTAAAGGTATAAATTTTGAAGTAGAAAAAGGAGAAATTTTTGGTTTTCTTGGACCGAATGGAGCTGGGAAAAGTACTACCATAAATATGATTTGTACGATGCTGCCTCCAACTTCAGGAAGTATCGTCATCAATGGTTATGATGTAAAGAAACATAAGGATGAGGTACGAGGAAGTATCGGGATCATCTTTCAAGAAAACACCTTAGATGAAAAGTTGACAGCCAATGAAAATCTAATGCTGCACTGTCGTTTTTATAAAGTCCCTAAAGAGAAACGGGAAGAACGTATTCAAGAAGTTTTGGAAATTGTGGATTTAGTGGACGAGCGCAAACAAAGAGTAGAAACTTACTCCGGTGGAATGAAGCGTAGATTAGAGATCGCACGTGGATTGCTGCATTACCCGAAAGTATTGTTTTTGGATGAGCCGACTGTGGGGTTAGACCCTCAAACACGTGCTCATCTATGGGAATATATTTTGAAGTTAAAGGAAAAAGAAGGAATTACGATGTTCTTGACTACTCATTACTTAGATGAAGCTGAAATCAGCGATCGTGTCGCTATTATGGATAAAGGAGAAATTATCGCTATTGATTCTCCGACAGCTTTAAAAGATCAACTCGGCGGGGATATCATAGAGCTATCTACAGAGGATAATGAGAAGGCCCTTGAAGAAATCCGTGAAAAGGTAGAAGGGGCGGAAGTGACAGTAAAAGAGGATACGATTCATTTGAAGGTCTCCAGTAGTGACGCGTTCATTTCTACATTCATCAAGACATTGAATATCCCAGTCACTCGGTTGAATATCAGAAAACCGACTTTGAATGATGTATTTCTAGCATTTACAGGTAGAAAAATCGGTGAGAGCAGTGACAAATAATCGATGGGGAAAGGAGAGGAACTAATATGGAAGGTATTTTCGCCATTTGGCAAAGAGATATAACGAAATTTTTTCGCGACAGGGCTAGACTCTTTGGATCTTTTACGATGCCGATACTATTTTTACTAATATTCGGTGGAGGAATGAGTGGCACGATGGAAACGATGATGACAGGCAACATGGGAGAAGCTGAAGGTTTCAACTATGTTGAGTTCGTATTTCCAGGAATCGTTGCGATGACACTGTTGATGACTTCCGTATTTTCTGCGATGTCCGTGATTGAAGATAAGGACTTCGGGTATATGAAGGAAATTCTAGTATCCCCGATTTCACGTGTAAGTATTGCGGTAGGTAAAATGCTTGGTTCAGCGACGGTTGCTACGATTCAAGGAGTCATCTTATTTGCTCTGATTCCGTTCCTTGGATTGTCTTATGATTTCATGGCGATCATTCAGGTGATTCCGTTCATGTTTTTGTTAGCATGTGCTTTATCTGGATTAGGGCTGTTATTTGCGAGCCTTATAAGATCTACTCAAGGATTTCAGCTGACAGTGCAAATACTGGTCATGCCGATGATTTTCTTATCCGGAGCTTTGTTCCCGGTGAATAACATGCCCGCTTGGATGGACGTCATCGTTAAAATTAACCCCGTTACATACGGAGTGGACGTCATGAAGAAAATTATGATCGATGTTGATAACCTTTCATCCGTTGTTACGGAAACGATGGGCTTGAACATTTCAGTTTTCGGCAGACAAGTGACGATATTTGAAGAAATCTTATTTATTGTAGCTTTTTCAGTCGTGCTTGTACTGCTTGCGACGGTCAGTTTCAAGAGGGCTAATGCATAGTGGATATAATATAAAGATTAAAGCAGAAGGGACTCTTAGGTCGCTTCTGCTTTTTTGATTTTAAGAAGAGGTATATGAGCCTCCATTAATGTGAATCGCTTGTCCTGTCATATAAGATGATTCATCTGATGCAAGCATGACGAATGGCCAAGCGTGTTCTGATGGTTGACCTGGGCGACCCATTAAATTGTTTTGCCCAAATTTTTCAACACCATCTTCACCGAAAGAAGAAGGAATTAATGGGGTCCAAACGGGTCCAGGTGCAACCGTATTCGCTCGGATTCCGCGATCAGCTAAACTTTGTGCGATGCTTCGTGTAAAGGCTGTAACAGCTCCTTTAGTTGCTGAGTAATCCATTAGTATCGCGTTCCCTTGGTAAGCGTTGATCGACGATGTATTGATGATGGAATCGCCTGATGACATGTGTGGAACGGCTGCCTTCGTCAAATAGAACTGGGAGAAAAAGTTCGTCTGGAACGTTTCTTCAAACTCTTCGTTCGTAATGTCTTCAATATTTTCACGAATGTATTGAATGGCAGCATTGTTAACTAGAATATTGAGCTTTCCAAAGGTTTCAACTGTTTTAGAAATGAGGTCTTCGCAGTGTGAAGGATCTTTAATATCCCCCGGTAACAGGAGGCACTTGACCCCTTCTGCTTCGACCATTTTCTTCGTTTCTTCAGCGTCTTCGTGTTCATCCCAGTACGAGATGGCCACATGTGCTCCCTCTTTAGCATATAGAAGGGACACCGCACGGCCAATTCCGCTGTCGCCACCTGTAATTAAAGCGACTTTATCTTTCAGTTTGTCGGTTCCTTTATACTCTTTAGGTTGATGAGGGAGAGGGTTCATTTTTGATTCAATGCCTGGTTGTTTATCCTGATGTTGGCGAGGCGTGCTGCCCTTTTGCATATCTCTTGGATCCATACCTGTCATTCCTCCTTGTTTTTAAAAAGAGCTCTGATTAAGCATTAAACAATTGACTAACAATTATGCAAAAAAGAACCTCTAAAAAGAGGCTCTTTTGAGTGAATTATTCTTCTTCTTTTAATTCTTGTACGTCCACTTCGAAATTTGTTTCCGAACGTTTAACGTAGTGTATGGTAGCTTTCTGGTTTTCATCATCAATATCTTCAATATAAACATACTCGTCTTTATAAATTACGTTTCTCATATTTGGATCTTCTTTGATATCTTTCGCTCTCATAAGGTTCATGATATTACCTCCAGTTTTGAATTTATAATATATGGTTCTCTTTGTAAGCTACTTTTATTATTAGCTTGTGCTGTTCAGATATCCGAATGTATGAAAAGTTAAACTCATTCTGCCAATTTGAAATGTAAATGTAAAAAAGTAGTTTGTTCGTTTCGTACGCGCACCAACATAGGCGTGTATACATATGATGTTCCAAAAGGGGGACATCAAGGTGGAATTGACAGTAGCTCATTGGGCTTACGCCATCGTGACGTTAGTTGTAATACTGACAATGGTGTTCCGTAAAGGAGTCGTCTTACCGACGCTTTTAGGAACATTTTTAGTGGCGTGGTTATATAAAGGAAGTTTAGTAACAGGTTTTACGGCAGTTTTTAATGCGAATCTAACGGCTGCCAAAGAGTTATTCAGTATTTTTTTAATCATTACGTTTATGGTCGCTTTACTTCATTCATTAAAAGATTTAGGTGCCGATCAGCAAATGATTGCGCCTGTGCAAAAGATTATGACCAATGGGCACATTGCTTATGTTGTGCTGATTGGAATAACGTTTGTCATTTCATTATTCTTTTGGCCTACCCCAGCAGTTCCTTTGATTTGTGCTTTATTGGTACCAGCAGCAGTCCGCGTTGGTTTACCTGTTATAGGGGCAGCAATGGTAGTAGCTTTGGCTGGGCAGGGGATGGCGTTATCTTCAGACTATATTATGCAGGTAGCACCTATGCTTAGTGCCTCATCTGCAGGTGTTTCGACAGGTGCAGTAGCCGGTAAGGCTTTGTTACTTTCCTTGGTCGCTGGTGCAATAGCTATTTCAATAGCTTACTTTATGACAAGGAAGAATATTAGGAAGCCAGATGATCCTGAAAACCTGGAAGAATTGAAGACGTTACCTGGTCAAACGAAGTCTGAAGTGTCGAGTACGATGGCTACGACCTCCTCACCTCGTTTGAAAAAGATCTTCGCTATTCTCGTTCCGCTAGCAATGCTTGGTATTATGGTTTTTATGATTTATACCAAATTCTCAGGTGGAAGAGAAGGTGGGTTCGAAGGAGGGGACGGTGCAGCTTTAATCGGTGGAGTTGCCGTCATACTTTTAGCCGCAGCTTCGATCGCTTTTGGTAAAGTAAAAGCGTTGGACCGTATAAGTGAACATATTACCAATGGCTTTGTCTTTGCTTTCAAGGCTATGGGTCCAGTTATCCCAATTGCAGGTTTTTTCTTTCTTGGAAGTGGCGACTTTTCTGCAGGAATATTATCGATGGGAGAAGAAGCGGGCCCGGCATTATTATTCGATCTAGTTGAAGCGGGTCAAAACGTCATTCCAGAAAGTGCATTCTTGACCGCCTTTGGGATATTGATCATTGGAATCATCACTGGGTTAGATGGATCAGGATTTTCTGGTCTACCACTAACTGGAGCATTGTCAGGAGCTTTGGCGACAGGTGATATCGACTCAGCAACACTAGCTGCTATCGGACAGATGGGTTCAATCTGGACGGGTGGTGGAACGCTAGTCGCATGGTCATCATTAGTTGCAGTAGCAGGGTTCTGTGGTGTTTCAGCCTTAGAGTTGGCTCGCAAAAACTTCATTCCAGTTATGTGTGGTTTGATCATATCGACGCTGGTAGCCATTTGGATTTGGTAGCTTAGTAGAAAAAGTCGGGTACTTTCGCCCGACTTTTTTAATGATAGTTTATAGTTATAAAACAATCTTAGATATAATATATGTGAAAGAATACCCATAAAATTATGTATAATGTTAAGTAGTAAATAGATAAAAAATGTTAGGGAGTGAGATATTGATTCAGCTTAACCATATTCACAAGCATTACGGACCAAGGGTTGCTCTTGATGACGTGAATCTACATATCAGTAATGGTATTTGTTTTGGGCTAATTGGACCAAATGGAGCAGGCAAATCAACATTGATGAAGATTTTGTCCTGTATTTTAGAAGATTTTGAGGGTGAGGCTCTTGTGTCTGACCAACCTTTGAGAGAAAACCGTGATTCTATCAAGAAAAAACTAGGCTATGTACCACAGGAGATTTGTCTAGAAGAAAAATTGACTGCGATCGATAACCTTTCGTTCTTTGGTAGAATTTATGGCCTTAAAGGAAATGACTTAAAGCATGCGATGGACAAGGTAATGAAAAAAGTCGGACTGTATGACCGTCGCAAAGATTTAGTCTCTTCTTTTTCAGGTGGGATGAAACGGAGGATGAATATCGCTTGTGCATTACTTCATAACCCGAAAATCATCATACTGGATGAGCCTACAGTTGGCGTAGACCCTCAATCTAGAAATTATATCTTTGATATTATAAAAGATTTAAAAAAAGAAGGAAAGACTGTGCTTTATTCAAGTCACTACATGGAAGAAGTAGAGAATCTTTGTGATGAAATCGCTTTGATAGATAGCGGGAATATCGTCGAGTATGGTTCAATCCGTGAAATATTGAAGAAGCACGCCACCCCTTCCATCTTCGTACAGAGTGAAGGCATTAAAAAGAAAGATTTGGTTACATTCGGAGAGGTTACAGAGGTGAAGGATGGTTTTGTCGTGGAAACGGAAGAACCGTTAAAAGTCATGGATGATTTGGCGAGTATTTTCATAGAAAAAAATATAAGTGTTGAACGTTTGGAGATTTCTAAACGAAGCCTAGAAGATATTTTTCTGACACTGACAGGCACTTCGTTAAGAGACTAGAGGAGGAAGCTTATGATTTGGAGTATAGCTAAAAATGAATTGAAGAAACAATTAAAGGATAAGAGCTTTTTCTTCTGGTTACTCGGAATGCCGATTCTATTTATTGTTTTATTCGCCTTTATGTTTGGAGAAGTAGATAATGTTACATATACCATCCATTATATGGACGAGGATGAAACTGAGATGTCTGAACAGTTCCTTTCAGCCGTTGAGGGCTCGGAGGTCTTTGAATTAGAGAAAGCTGAGAGCAAAAAGGAAGCTATTTCTTTGATCGAATCTGGTGAAATAAGTACTTTCGTTTTCCTTCCTGAGGGATTTGAGGAAAAATTATTTGAAGGTCAAGCGAATGAAGTTGAATTCCATTTTGATGGAGTTAAGCAAGATAACGTACGTCCCGTTCAAAATTTATTAGAAAATATAGCAAACGGGTTTCAAGAACAAAAGATTAACCGCATGATTACACAGTATGTGGATGATGAAGTTGAGCAAGATGCACTATTGGAGCCCCCAGTAACAATTGATCAAACGCGTCATGAGTCGGAAGAAATGAATGCCATTACTCAAATTGTACCGGGCTATACAGTTATGTTCACATTTTTCATCATCATTTCCATGGTTACTTCTTTTCTTAAAGATAAAGAAAGCGGTATGCTTGCAAGACTTACGAGCACACCATTGAATAAGTACCAATATTTAATTGGTAAATGGATCCCTTTTATACTGATCGTTTTTGTACAAACGTGGGCACTGCTGGGATTCGGCTATTTTGTGTACGACTTATACTTAGGAGATCTTGTAGCAATCACTGTCTTAACTATAGCGTTGACGTTAACGACAACTGGCTTAGGCTTAGCGATAGCTCTATTTTCTAAAAGTGAGAATTTCGGCATCATGATCACACAAATTCTTGCATTAGGTGGGGCGATGTTAGGAGGCTTATGGGTTCCTATGGAGATCATGCCTGATTTCATTCAAACCATTGGTCTATTCGTACCACAATATTGGGCGCAACAAGGCTTTCAAGACATCATGCTCCGAGGTGCTAACTTTTTAGACATCGGCCTTTCGGTAATTATCTTGCTAGGGGTAGGAGGCATAGGGTTGTTGATTGCCACTCGAGTTTTCAAGCCGTTTTTGAGAGATGCTAAGAGCTAATTTGGTGTCGAAACTTGGCATTATTTCCGGGGAAATAATTTTGCAATGATTGAAAAATATTCCGAGGCACAGCTTTCCTCGCGAAATGAACATATTTAAATCGATGAAAAACCTCTATCTTGCTACCGACAAATTGTCTATAGCTAAGATAGAGGTTTTATTTAAAAGTAAAAATAGATTGAGTACAAATTTCTCAGGCTTAATAGGTTGTTACTTGGAACATTTTTTGTAATAAATACCCTATATATTTGACTGTTGAGAGTCTGTTTTGTTTCTCTGAATATTCAACAGTGTATATGCCATCTTCGTTACTCCAAATTCTATTGAAATATTCGTCCACATTGTTCGTAATCTCGCTATCATTTGAAGCGATGACTCTTAAGTTCTCTTCTGGATTATAGTTATCCATATTTCGTGATGTATAATTCCCGGATCCACCAATAATTTCACTTTCATCAGAATAACGGACGTAAAGAAGTTTAGTATGGAATTGTTCTTTATTCGTGTCATACCATCTAATATTGAGGTAGTCAGTGTTGAGTTCTTGCAATTCCCCAGCTACTGGAAGGTTCGGAAGTCCCATTTTTTCGTTACCGAAAGCATTCTGGTTCGGATCTAGTACGATTCTAACCTCTGCTTCACGATCAGCTGCAGCCTCGAGCGCATCCACGATTTCACGGTCGGCCAAGTAAAACATTCCTACCCAGACTTCATCGCCCTTTTCTGCACGATTGATGGCATCTACTACTGATGCTTCAATTTTACTTTCTGTAACAACTTGAGCTTGCACTCCGGAATCTTCACCTTCAGAAGGCTCAACTAGTTCATCGACTTCCTCTTCGGTAGGAAAAGCTCCCATATCTCCTCCTGAAAATTCTGCGATAGCTTTCTCGGCGGTGATCATATCTTTTAAAATCTCACCTTTGACTTTAAAGCCGATATTAGAATGAAAACCACTCATATCATGTGGATTGGCAGAAATGATCATTCCTTCATTTTCTGTAATTGCTACTTTCCGGTGATTTGCTTTTACATTGAACAATTTCAGGAAGGAACGTAACGTGATTTGGGGAGCATCTTTGACCATCGGATTCGAAATCCATCCGTTACCTTTCTGCCCAAACCATTGGAACGCAGAACGCCAAAGTCCTGAATAATAAATGTTTGGATCCCGTAAACGGTTTAGATCTGTAAAAATGACTTCAGCTCCTGCCTCACGGAGAGGGGCTAATTGTTCTGCCTCGTGTGACCCGTAAGTGGTGTTGATAACATCACTGATGAAGACAACTTTTAAGTCAGGGTGTTCTTCCATCTGCTCAAGAATTTTGTTCGAAACGGTTGAACTGATCTCTGGATAATCCCGAGAGCCGTCTGTATATGAATTAATCATGAACATGTCTAAGATGAGAAATTCTTCGGCCTCTTCAATCGTTCGGTATAACGTATCAAAAATTGATTGATCATAAACTTCCTCGCCATCTTTTTCGTATGTCAGATCATACAAAAATTCAATATCATCCTCTGCAATCTGATGAACATCCCCTGCATATGACATCCCTTCCGGAATTGGCTTGAGTCTGTGGAAGAGCATCATTGTAATTAAAATAAGTGCTAGGCCTATTATGAATAGCCACTTTTTCCGTTGGAACCACTTTCTGTAAATTTGCATTTTTCATCGCCCTTTTATGTAAGTCTATTATCATTTCATACCCTTATTTCCCTTAATCATAACCGAAAAAAGCAGATAACTAATAGTTACCTGCCTAAAAAAATTAGCAAAGGGATTTTTCGTAGTAGTCATCAATAATGTCCGTATCAGAATGAGGGACCTCCTTCCCTTTGATAATCTGAGCGTCATTAATGCAACCACTTGTCAAAAGAATGATGTCGCCCTCATTGGAGAGATGTAATGCTTTCTCCACACCTTCTTTTCTAGTTAATGAAGTGTGGATGTTTGATGCAGTGGGTTCTTTGAAACCTGTCATCACTTGATCGACTACTTCTTGTGGGTCATGATAGCCAGGGTGATCGACTGTCACGACAATTTCATCAGCCTGTCCTTCAATCATCTGTGCCATCTTTGGCATTTTGTTGAAGTCGCGTATGCCAATGCCCGCAATCATGACAATCAATCGTTCATACTTTAGTTTCTTAACTTCCTCAATTAGGCGATTTAGTGCAACGGGTGTATGGGCGTAATCAAGAATCACTTTTTGGTTGTTTGGTTTAGAAATTACTTCAAACCGCCCTTGTGGACCTTCGAGTTTTCCGATGACATGTATGATTTCATTCATTGTATAGCCTAGGTGGAGTGCGCAACCAATTGCTGATAACACATTCGCAACATTGTAATCACCGAAGACAGGGACAAAAAGCTCGTAAGTTTGATTTTGATAAGTAAGATCGAAATAGCTTCCATCTTCATCTACATTGACCTTCGATGCAAATAAATCGGCGTCTGTATCACTCTCAAGGCTATAAGTGATTAATGGTCCTGTGTACGTTTCTAGAATTTCGTCAGCCATACCATCGTCATCAATGTTGACAACCGCAGTCTTAGCTTGTTTGAACAAACGTAATTTACAATCTCTGTAATGTTCAATTGTCTTGTGATATTCCAAGTGCTCTTCAGAAAAATTGGTGTGAATGGCCACATCGAAATCGATGCCCTCCACTCTGTACTGGTCTAAGGCAATTGAAGAGACTTCCATCGCCACGGCATCATTTTTCAAATCTGATAATTGTCTGCAAATCCTGAATATATCTAAAGATTCAGGAGTGGTAGGTGTACTTTTCTTATAGGGGAGCTTTTGGTTATCTGACCAAATGCCGGTCGTCCCGATAGATCCTGTACGTATACCTAATAAAGAAAGTAATGACCGCACATATGCGGCGACAGTCGTTTTTCCATTGGTCCCTGTGATTCCTATAGTTTTTAATGATTCATCCGGTTTTTTATACATATATTTAGCAATTATGGCCATTGTCTGCCTGATATTTTTTACAGAAATAAACGTAAGATCAGGATGTAATGAGCTTGATTGCTCGAGGACCTTCTCGTTCGTCCCGACAATCACTTTGGCTCCTTTTTGAATGGCGTCAAGTATATACTTATGCCCGTCCTCTGTAGAACCTTTTATGCAGAAAAAAATAGAGGGAGGGTCGATTCGGTCGGAATGGAAAGATAAGTCCGATACGTCCTGTTCCCTTGGTCCCCATATATTTGAAATATTTAATTGTTCAAGTGACGTGAAATGAATATTCATAGATGTTCCCCACTAACATGGTTGGATTATTCGTTCATTGGATGATAAATAGTATTTGCAAACGCTCAAAGAACATGTACTTATTGCAAATTGTTATTAAAAATTCGACAAAGTTATTACGTATCCATTACCACGTAATGATGAAACTGAAACCTTTTATTGAGGAACAATTTTGTACTAAGTGTTATTGCTATTGGTAGAGGGGTTTGGTACGATTCAATTATCTGGAAAAGTAGGGGCGGTTCGAGTGGTGAAAGAAAAGAGAATTCTTATTGTGATGGTAATGGTTGTAGGTTTGTTAGCAGCTTGTCAATCGGAAGAAACAGTAGAGTTTTCCGATGAAAACTTGGAAGCCGCGATTGCTGATGAAATAGATAACACAGAAGAGGACTGGTCAGTCAGCGATGTAGAAACAGTTTCCGAATTAGATTTATCTGAAAGTGAGATAATGGAACTAAGTGGCTTGGAAGCCTTTGATGGAGTTGAAATGTTGGACCTTTCGGATAACGACATTTCAGATATCAGTGTTTTGCTTGAAATGGAAGGTCTAAAAGAGGTTGACTTATCGGAGAATCCTTATAGAGATGTTGATGATCAACAAGAAATTGTAGATCAATTGACCGCTAACGAAATTGAAGTCATACATAATGAAAAAACATACGGAAGACCTGATGGCCCAGGCGGATTCCTGTGGAAAGTAGAGAATGAGGGAACTACTGTATACCTGCAGGGGACGATTCATGCAGGAACAAGAGATTTTTATCCATTACATGAAAAAATAGAAACGGCTTATCATGAATCTGATGTGATTGTACCCGAGATCGATTTGAATAATGTGGATATGGGAGAAATGCAGCAACTGAATAATGAGTTAGGAACTTATCAAGATGGAACTACTCTTCAAGACCATTTGCCAGAAGATCTATACAAAGAAGTTGATCAAGCATTGAACGGCTTTGGTCTAGGTGTCGAGATGGTTGAACAGTATAAACCTTGGTTTTTATCGACGTTGATTCAGCAGCTGATGATGCAAGAATTAGGTTACACATTCGGAGTGGACCAATATTTTCTAAATAAAGCAAACATGGATGACAAAGAAGTCCAAGACCTTGAAACGGTGGAGGAGCAGCTAGGAATTTTCGCTGACACGTCTGAAGAGTATCAAATTGAAATGCTCGAGGATTCTTTGATTTCACTTGAAGAAATGGAAGAGGATATGCTTGAAATGTTCGAGTTATATAAAGCTGGAGACGAAGACGATCTATTGGATTCATTGATGGAAGAAGAAGTTGCGACAGATGAGGTTGATGAAGAAGCTGAGGCATTCATGAAGGCAATTAATGATGACAGAAATTATGGTATGGCAGAGGAAATCGAAGGCTTCTTAGAGAATGGCGAAGGCCAAACATATTTCGTGATTGTGGGTAGCCTTCACTTGATCCTAGAACCTCATATCGTTTCGATTTTGGAAGAAGAGGGTTATGACGTGGAGAAGGTGCACTAGTTTTTTTAGGCAATAAAAGCGAGGGGGTTAGGGTTTGTGGGATCTTATAGAAGGTAATGAAGATATTTATATTATTTTGTACTGCTTAATTGTATTGGTAATTAACATTAGTTTCTTAAGGGATTATAAGAATATAAAAAAAGGACTTAACGAGATTTCTTCTAATGATTTGGAAGTTGATCCAGCCTCGCTTTCCTTGCTTTTTATCGGATTATTGTTTAATTTCTTTCGAAGATGGCTGATTTACATATTTGCAGTGTTAATTACGGAGAGCACTTTTGTCGTAATTATTTCATTCGTTTTGTTCGTAATAAGTTTATACGACAGCTTATTTAATTATAGTTTAGCAAGAGTGAAAAAATCGAACGCTGGATTGTACTTGGCGATTGCTGATACAGTATTCATATCAATTTTTGTTATATTTTTATTTGTTTCATAAAGGTTTTTCGAGGATATAAAAAAATAGGAATTAAAGATGAAAAAAATTTTATACAGGATCCTCATGGTCAATCGAATTCTTAAAGATGACCTATAAGTGTCAAAACTCTCTTGTTTCCGCCTCATTACTTGTACACTTAATATTATTATTTATCTTCTCAAGCATTTTAGTTGGATTATCAGCCCTAAATAAAACTGATTTAACGTATTTCTTTTTCCCATATGAGCTTTTCATTAGAGAAGGTTCTTTTAAGAAAATTTCATACTGAGGCGAATCCACATTTAACACTGAATGGTATTTGTCTTTAGGTTTATCCCCCCAAATATCACCTTTTTCTTCAACGGCTTTTATACAATCTATATCACTGAGATTTAATTTAATACTGCTCTGAAATCCAAAATGGATAATAAGGTGGTCTAAAAACAGACGATGAGGTAATAGCTTTGCAGAATTATATAGCCCTATTATGTATAACAAAGCGTAAATATTTAGTGCGGTGAAAACCCATGCAGCTACATCACTCCATAGTTGGATTAGATAATGAAATAATATCCCTTCCAAAAGAATAATAATTGAAAACACAATTACAAAGGTCTTTAGTTGAGAGGTCTTATGATAAGAATACGTTTTTTCACTATCGTTCACGTTTGGCTGTTTGAACCACCCTATAATTGAGTAATAGAAAACATTGAATTCCGTTAAGAACGTTTCAAAAATAAAACTGTTCAATTTAGGCTTCAACAACATACTCGATATAAATTTCATGACAAACACCCCTATACATTATCTTTCAACTAACGTTCTGATTGTTTAAAGAATAGTTCATTTATTTAATTGCCAGTAGAGCATGTCGTTATCAGTTTTTGATTTCTGCATGTTCAATTTCTCTAAAACTCTAATTGAGGCGGTATTATCTCTAAGGCATTCAGCTTTTATTTTTTCTACTGAATTAAAGTTAAATGCCCATTCAAAGACACATTTCAATGCTTCTGTTGCATAACCTTTGTTTTGTTCTGAAGTGGTGATTCCATATCCTACTTCAACGGATTTTTCTGCATCAGGCTTACCTTTAAATCCAAGGTCTCCAATAATTTTATTGTTCTGTTTATCTATAACTAGCCAAACGCCCCATCCAATAACAGAGGCATCTTCCTTAACTTCTTCAAGATACATTTCTATATGAGGCCCAATTTCGAATTCGTCAGTCGCATAAGTTGATAATGATTGCTCAGAACAAGGAGTAAGTTTTAGTCTTTCTGTTTGTAGTTGGATATTCATTTTCTTCCTGCCTCTTCTTTTTATACTTATTTTACCATGAAAAGACCAAGAATCGATCGGTTACCACACTATAAGTTTAATTGTTGTGAACCCAGCAATTTCATATAAAAAAAGTAGTTCAATTAAGAGTACAGACTGTATGTTTGCACCTCAAAAATGAACTACTTGATAACTCTTTTATTTTTCCTGGGCGATTCGTTTGGCAATCCTTGCTGCTGTTCTCCGAGGGAGGAATTTGGCTCCTATTGCACCGAAGCTGTTCATTCGACCGGTAATGACGACGCCTTTACCTTTTTGCATCGCTTCATAACCCTTTTGGGCGACAATAGAAGCGGGCATGGCACTGTCGAACATCTTCGTGTTACTTACGCCTGCAACGTCACCAAATTTAGTTTGTGTCGGCCCTGGACAAAGTGTGGTTAAACTGAGATTAGTATCTTCAAGTTCAACATTCAACGCTTCTGAAAATGAAAGTACATAAGATTTTGAAGCGTAATAGACAGCCATAAGCGGTCCTGGCTGGAAAGCTGCCGTACTAGCAACATTCATGATCTTACCGTGATTACGCTTTTTCATTTCAGGAAGGAAGTAATAGGTCAACTCCGTCAGCGCATTGATGTTGAGTTGAATCATTCTTGATTGTTCCTCGATAGGTAGCTCATCAAATGTGCCGAGCAAACCGAAACCAGCATTATTGACTAGGGTGTCGATTTGAAGATTATGATCTTTGATGAAGTGGAAAACATCTTTAGCTGCTTCAGGCTCACTAAGGTCCTTAGGAAGAATGGTCACATGATTATATGTCTTTTCAAGCTCTTGTAATTTTTCTTCATTTCGAGCGACTAGGATCATATCGTATTTATCCTCAGCAAACAAGTTTACAAGTTCCAAACCGATTCCACTTGTTGCTCCAGTTATTAGTACTGTCGGGCTCAATGTTCGTCCTCCTCATAATTATATCTCTCTTAAATGTATGGCAAATAAAGTCCAGTGTCCAACGATTTAAAATTCATCAAACAAATAATGGATTCTTTCATTAAATGCAGAGAAAAAATGTTAGAATAGATGTTATGAATGTTAATTTTCGAAAAAAAGGAAGTCTTACATGTCGGAAGAAAATATAACCAGATTAACTGTAGATGGTAAAGAAATTATTCTAATCGGTACAGCACACGTTTCGAAACAAAGTGCTGAACAGGTGAAAGAAGTGATTGAGCAAGAGAAACCTGACTCGGTATGTGTTGAGTTGGATGATCAACGCTTCCAATCGATTAAAGATAATAATAAGTGGAAAAATATGAATATCTTCAAGGTAATCAAGGAGAAGAAATCGACTCTTTTATTGATGAACATGATGATTTCATCATTCCAGAACCGAATAGCTAAACAGTTCGGGATCAAACCTGGGCAAGAGATGATCCAAGGGGTTGAATCGGCTGAAGAAATTGGGGCTGAATTGGTTTTAGCTGACCGAAATATCCAAGTAACGTTTTCTCGGATATGGAGAAATATTGGCCTAATGGGTCGTGCGAAGCTGATGATGTCAGTTTTTTATAGTATCTTCAGTCAGGATAAGGTCACTGAAGAAGAGCTTGAGAAAATGAAGTCTCAAGATATGCTTAACTCGGTGTTAAAAGAGTTCACTCAAGCATTTCCAAAGTTGAAGGTTCCTTTGATTGATGAAAGAGATCAATATTTAGCTCAAAAAATCAAAACTGCACCTGGTGAAAAAGTAGTGGCGGTACTTGGTGCTGCACACGTCCCGGGGATCAAGGAAGAGATTTACCGCGATCACGATCTAGAACGGTTGGCTCGTGTGCCTAAAAAATCAAAAAAACCTAAAGTGTTTGCATGGATGATTCCAATCGTTATCTTATCCGTGATTGCTTATACATTTGCGATGAATCCTGCTGCTGGATGGCAACAGACCATCAGTTGGATTTTATGGAATGGCTCCCTGTCCGCGCTTGGTGCGGCAATTGCTCTAGGACACCCGTTGACTGTTCTTACAGCATTTCTCGCGGCACCTTTCAGTTCACTGAATCCTTTGTTAGCAGCTGGGTGGTTTGCTGGGTTAGTGCAAGCGTGGATCCGTAAGCCGAATGTCTCTGATTTCGAGAATTTATCAGAAGATGTTCAGACGCTTAAAGGGTTCTGGGATAATAAAGCAACGAGAGTGTTACTTATTGTAGTGTTGACGAACATCGGAAGCTCACTGGGTACATTCATCGGTGGAGCGGATGTCATCCGAGTGTTTATTGAAAACTTAAGATAGTATTGAAGAAAGCCTGTTTTTTCTAAAAAGAAAAAGCGGGCTTTCGCTTTTAAAATAGGTCGCTTAAGCTTTTGGTTGTAACGGCTATCGGTTGAATTATGGGCCGATTTTCAGTAGTATAGACAAAGGATAAAAAGCATTTATTGAAGAAAGAAGGATTATTTATGAGTAAGCCATCCATTTATGGTTTGACGCAAGAACAATTGCGCGATTGGTTGGTTGAGAATGGACAAAAGAAGTTCCGTGCAACACAAGTGTGGGACTGGTTATATAAGAAGCGTGTCAAATCGTTCGATGAGATGACGAACTTGAACTCTGATTGCTTGAATCTTTTAAAGGAGAATTATAAGATTCAAACGCTTAAAGAGGCAATCAAGCAAGAATCTCAAGATGGTACGATCAAGTTTCTGTTTGAGCTAGAAGATGGGAACTACATCGAAACGGTATTGATGCGTTTCAATTATGGTTTATCCGTATGTGTGACGACACAGGTCGGTTGTAATATCGGTTGCTCATTCTGTGCAAGTGGTATTTTGGCGAAGAACCGTGATCTTACAGGTGGCGAAATCGTTGAGCAGATTATGAACGTTCAACACCACTTGGATGATCAAGCAAAAGAAGAGCGTGTCAGCCACATCGTCGTGATGGGTATCGGAGAGCCGTTTGATAACTACGATCACATGATGGATTTCCTTCGAGTGGTGAACGACCAAAAAGGACTTTCAATCGGTGCTCGTCATATCACCGTTTCAACAAGTGGTTTAGCTGATAAGATGTATAAGTTCGCAGACGAAGGAATTCAAATCAATCTTGCATTGTCACTTCACGCGCCGAATAATGAGCTGCGTACAAGATTGATGAAAATCAATAAGGCTTTCCCGCTTGAGAAGCTGATGCCAGCTGTCGATTATTACTTGGAAAAGACGAACCGGCGGATTACGTTCGAGTATATTTTGATTCATGATGTGAACGACCATCCCGAAGAAGCACGTCAGTTAGTCGAGATGTTGAAGGATAAGAAGCATTTATCCTACGTGAACTTGATTCCTTACAATCCAGTTGCTGAACACATCGATTACGAACGTAGCTCTAAAGAAAATATTCTGAAGTTCTACGAGATCCTGCTTGAAAATAACATCAAGTGTGGTGTTCGTGTCGAGCACGGAACAGATATCGACGCAGCTTGTGGTCAATTACGCAGTAAGCAGTTACAGAAAGCTAAGAAGAAAGAAAAAGCATAAATTTTAATGAAGGAGTCCTCAAAATAGAGGGCTCTTTTTTTGGGTGCGTACCTGAAAGAGTCGATTTAAATTTACACAAACAAACTAGCCACCACCACTAAACCAAAAGAGACAAATCCAGCAATTTTTACGGGGTGACTGTTTTTATACTCATTAAATGGAGTTACTCGCCTTACAATTTCCCCAAACAATACAGTTCCTAAAAGAATAATAATTCCTCCAAAGATTAAAACGTTATCCATTGTATTAGCTATTTCACCAATGTGATCAATAAAAAGCAGCCATAAATATCCTAAAAATGCATATAAGGTGATAGACAGAACAAAATCTTTGTTTTTCAAAGCTTTACCCCCCTCTTAATTTGATAGTATTTTATCACATTTTCTACATTTTGGAAGATTAAATTAAAATCCACTTCTAAAAAATTGATGAAACACTAGTGATTTTATCCGTAACTATTTCTGCATTCTCAATTCAACAGCTTTTCCAGCGAAACTTCCTTCATAGAATTAATGATGTTCAACTCCGCTGCATAAACTTTATTAACAACTAATAAAGGATGCGGTCAGAATGGCGAAAGTTCAATTGGCACTTGCAGCCAGAGGAAAAGACGAAGGGGCATTCAAAGCTTGGGGATCGCGAGCTGTCGGTAAAAACAATACCAAGCAATGGGGGTCTGGGAAGGAACTGCTTCAACACTTGGTTGACGCTACAAATGGGGGGGAGAATTGCATTGAAAAGCTGTATGTGTTCAGCCATGCGTGGCCATATGACCCCGACGGAAATCGTGGGGGGGTGAAGCTTGGTGGGGTGAATATTTCAGGTTTTTATTCGTATCCGCTGACGTATGACCACCGCGATGCAAGGTACATCAAAGACTTAAGAAGGTTGATTAAGAATGGGGACATCCGCTTTTGCGATAGATGCAAAGTGATTTTCACTGGTTGTCGTGTGGCATCTAGCAAATTCCCAGAAGAATTCATCCGGCTTAGCAGGTGTAAACTCATTGCCTCAAATGGTTCCAGCCACCCGGATCCAGGTAACCCGCCAGGTGATGAGACAGGTGTGTGGTTCAGTACGGCAGGCGGATGGGAGGAGCAGCAAGCAGAGAAGAATGACGGACACTATGTTGGGTGGATTGAATATGAGATGGACTCCTCGGGTGATATTTATGAAAAAGAACTTGGCAAAAACATTTCTCTTTGGTAAGTGACTACTCTTCGATCACATAAGCGGTGAGCTTTTTGATTTTCGGGTTCTTAAAACTATTAAATTCATACACATCACAGAAGTGGATTTTCTTTGACTCAACTGTGATGACACCATTCACCGATGCAGTTTTTCCATGTGTGATAATCTTATCGATGGTCAAATCATGATGTTTTTCAGCATCCATTGAGTTAAGCCTTTGGACGACTGCATCTTTACCTTCCAACAGTTGATCACCAACCATATGGGATTGGATATCGTCAGTAATACTTTCCGCTACAAAATCTACATCTCCGGCCACGAAGGCTTCATTAAATTCTCGTAAGAACTTCTCCTTTTCAGTTGTCATATCATTCATCCTCACCAATGTTTATTCGAATCAATCGATCATCTTCTTCGGTCGGTGATCCACGACCGTCACGGTTACTCGTGATCGCGAAAATCGATCCATCTTGTATATATACGTCGCGCATCCGTCCGAACCCTTCTTCGGCAGTTTCGGCGTCTTTTGTTGATAGATCGAGTTTTATAATTCGAGAGCCTCTTAGTGTTGCTATATAAAGCTTTTCGTTATGAAAAGATATTCCTGACGGAGCCCATGTCTCTTCGCCAGTATGATAGAACGGAGTTTCCATGCCTTCCGAAGTTTCGTCTCCTTCAATTTCCGGCCAACCGTAATTATTGCCAGCCTCAATCAAATTGATTTCATCGTGAGCACTTTGGCCATGTTCTGAGCTGTACATCGTTCCATCATCACCCCAAGCTAATCCCTGAGGGTTTCGGTGGCCGTAAGAATAGACATAAGAGTCATCGAATGGATTGTCGCTTGGAATAGTACCGTCAAGGTTCATTCTTAAAATTTTTCCTGCTAAACTGTTTCGGTCTTGAGAAAGCGCAGGGGTTGCAGCATCTCCTGTAGTAATGTAAAGCTTTTCATCTGGCCCTACCTTCAAACGCCCACCATTGTGAATGCGCTCACTTGGTATCTCATCTAAAAGAATAGAGGTCTCCGTCCATTCCTCATCATCTTTTTCTAATAAAACGACCTTGTTGAATGTTTCACCAGAATCTTGATAGGTGTAGTATGCGAAGGCTTGTTGCGATTCTTCAAAAGGTGGCACGAGTTCGAAACCGAGTAATCCGCCTTCACCTTCATGGTGCACGGGGCTTGGTAGATTGAGGCTCTGTTCGTTCTTTTCTCCATCTAAATTTATTTCATATAGTCGCCCAGCTCGTTCTGTAACGTAAAGGCGCTCATCAGTTTTGGAAATTGTCCACGGTATTTCCAAGTTAGTCGTTAGAACCTCAGTTTTATCAGTGAATTGCCCGTCCTCTGAACGATCTTTATTTTCTTCGGGTTCATCTGTCTCAGATTCTCCTTGGTCCTCCGATTCAGCGTTCTCCACAACTTCCTCGCTTTCCTGTGAATCTTCTGTATTCATATTTTCATCCTTCTCATCCGGGCCACATGCGGCTATGAGCGTGAGCGAGAAGAGTAACAGGATTACACGTAACATGGCAAAGTCCTCCATTCATGTATTTACCTAAATAATAGCAGATAGATTAAGGAATCGCAGTTTTAAGCATAAGATAATTTCCTTCTGGAGACGGAGAGGAATTACGACTTGTTTTAGATGACTTAATTTTCAAAAAAATATACAATGAGGTAGGAAAGTTTATTTTTTTCTAGAAATGATAAAAGAGTCATGAAAAAGAGAGGGGAAAAAAGATGATTGAGTTTAAGAAACCGGGAGTTGAGCAATTCTTTCAAACGTATGGCATTCAGACGTTCGCCGTGCGTCCCGACGAAAAACAACTAGTATTCAGTACGAATCTTAATGGGAAATATAATTTGTGGGGGATGGACTTACCTAATACATTTCCTTATCCGTTAACCGCTCATGATCAAAGCACAAGTGAAATCGGTTTTGAACCGAATGGAAAATATATCGTGGCAATCAGCGACGAGGATGGCGACGAAAACGGACAGATATACGCGGTACCTACCCAAGGTGGTGAACTTGTCGACCTAAGAACAGCAGAAGGAAAACGACATATGGGTACTATTTTTTCAGAGGATGGACGTTATTTGTATTATTCATCTACAAAGGACGATGAAACGTTTTTGAAAATTTATCGCTATGATATTGAAAACGATGAGGAAGAAATTATCGTACACGGTGATGGAGCAGCTACGTTTTTAATTGATGTAAGCCCTGATGGTAAAAGTGTTGTCTACGGAAAACATATTTCTAATACGAGTAATCTTTTGTATGTACAACATGACGGTAAATCATATCCTCTTACAGATGAGGAAGGGCCGGATCATACCTTTGGTGGTGTAGTATTCACTTCCGATAATGATATTTACTTCACGACGAATTACGGTGCCGATCAAGGCTACCTTGCAAAATATGATATTAAAAAAGAGAAGTTCGAGAAAATGAATGATTTCGAAGGTCAAGATATTTCAAATCTCAAATACGATAAAGAAAATGAGTTGCTTTATGTGGTTAGTCACCAAGGGGTGGTAGATCGATTATTCAGTTTTGATTTGTTTAATGGGGTGATTAGGAAGGTAGATACTCCGTGTGATGTTATCGAACAACTAAAGGTATCAAAAAGTGGCAATGTATATATTTTAGGACGTTCAGCAACGATTCCTTTCAATATTTATCAGTTGGTTGGTGAAAAGTGGTCGAACCTGACCAACTTCGGTGTACCTGGAGTCAGTCAAGACGAGATGTCCACTCCTGAAATTGTAAAGTATCCTTCTTTCGATGGACTTGAGATTGAAGCCTTGTTCTTCCGAGCTAAACCAGAAAATGATAATGGTCATGTAATTTTGTGGCCACATGGAGGACCACAAGCAGCAGAACGCTCGTCATTCCGTGCGTTGTTCCAATTCTTGGTACATCGAGGGTACAGCATATTTGCCCCCAACTTCCGTGGATCCAGCGGTTACGGATTGAAGTACATGAAGATGGTAGAAGGTGATTGGGGACACGGTCCAAGACTTGATAACGTGGAAGGATTGGAATGGCTCATACGGGAAGGTTACGTAGATCGTGACAAAATCTTGTTGATGGGTGGTAGCTATGGTGGTTATATGGCGCTTCTGCTACACGGCCGTCACTCAAAATATTTCAAGGCAGTCGTTGATATTTTTGGAGTTAGTAATCTATTCAGCTTCATAGAGTCTGTCCCTGAGCACTGGAAGCCGATTATGGAAAAGTGGGTAGGAGATCCAGTTAAAGATAAGGTGAAATTGGAGGAAGATACACCAATTACCTATTTGGATTCCATGGATAAACCGATGCTCGTCATCCAGGGTGCAAAAGACCCGAGAGTAGTTAAGGCTGAGTCAGATCAGATTGTAGAAGCACTTCGCGATAAAGGTATTCATGTCGAGTATCTAGTGCTTGATGATGAAGGTCACGGATTCTCGAAGAAAGAAAATGAAATAAAGGTCTATCAAAAAGTACTTGAGTTCTTCGACCAATTTATAGATTAATAAAAATGCTCCCGGCAGTTTCTGAATGCGAACTGACCGGGAGTTTTTCTGTTTGTGTTTAGGTTTTTTACCAACCGCCTGAGACGCTGACTGTTTCTCCTGTTATTGCACCGGCTCTGTCAGATGCTAAGAATACGGCGGTGTGGGCAATTTCATCTGGCTCTAATAGCCGTTTCATCGGCTGTTTTTTTAATAAATTATTCTCTAGAGCCTCTTCCTCAGTCGTGCCGTCTTCCTCCGCAAGTCTTGCCAACTGGTTTTCTACTAGCTTCGTTCGTACCGCACCTGGCATGATCGCATTGACTGTAATTCCATCATTAGCTGTTTCAATTGCTACTGTTCTTGTAAGCCCGACTACTCCATGCTTAGCAGAAACGTAGGCAGATTTATAAGGCGAAGCTGTTTTTCCATGAACGGAGGAAATATTGATAATTCGACCGTATTGCTTTTCCTTCATATGTGGAATCAAAAACTTCGTCATCAGGAAAGGCCCCGTGAGCATGACATCTAAAAGCAATTGCCACTTCTCTACCGGGAAATCTTCTACTCGATCTATATGTTGTAGGCCAGCGTTATTCACCAAGACCTCCACACTACCAAATTCATTAATGATTTTTTGTATAAATCGTTCGACTTCCTCTACTTTTGAAACGTCCACTTGGTAACCCTTAGCTTGATTTAATTTTGAAGCGGCCTCTTCAGCCTTTTCTTGATTCAAGTCACCAATTACCACGTAATCTCCTTGATCACTAAATGCTTTAGCAATGGCGAACCCGATTCCTTGAGCTGCCCCTGTAACGACTACCGTTCGTTGATCATTCATCGTACCGCCCCCTATATTAAAGTAATTCGATGAAAATCAAAGATATCCTTTTTCTGAAATGAATGATTCGAAGGGCTGTAAAGCGCGCCATGCACGCGTTCAAGCATCTTATCTTTATTGCTTTAAAGTATAGGTAAATGTAGAGCATGTGACTATATAGTGAAGTATGAGATAATTTATCAAAGAATTTGTCCATTAAGCTTGAAATTATACTAATATTTGATATTATATACTTGTAAACAAAGATATATAAATATATTTATTTAGGGAGAAAGGGGATTTGAGAGCATGTTAACATCTCTTATTATCTTGTCGGCAGTTGTATTTGCATTTTTCGCAGTAGTATTCGCAGCACAAAACATCTCAACAACAATTAATAAACGCAAAGCAACATTTAATATAGATCCTGTTACAAATGGCTTGGACCTAGAAATGGAAGTCAGCCATCGATAGAAAGATCTGTATCATAAGAAAGCCAGTTACTCATTAATATGAGTAGCTGGCTTTTTTATACTTTAAGAATGTTTAACTTTGTTAAAGGATTAAAGTATGTGAAAAACAAAGGCTTTCGCCATTAGGACTTGGCGATAAGCCAAGTTTTTCTCAATACGATAGTTCTGTTAAGATCCGTTTTGATTGTAATGAATCACTTGTAGGTGAACGCTCACTAGCATTAGATGGATGTTCACTATTGAGACTTGTGCTATCAAAAACCCAATTCATATAAAAATCCCAGCAGCTATAACAGCTACTGGGACAATCCCTCATGCTATGCTCTTAACCATTTCCAAATTTCTTGCGGAGTGGCATTTTTACCATATATCAAGATACCAATTTTGAAGATTTTACCTGCTAGTTTCATAAAGATCCAGATGCTTACCAATAAGATTGCGATCGCTATACCTACTTCGAGCCATGGCCATTCTTCTAGCATAGACAATCTAATTAGTAATGCTCCTGGTGCAGTAAACGGAATGAATGATGCTACTTGAGCAACAATACCGCTTGGATCACTCAAAATCGGTCCGATCAAAATGAAAGGAATGAACGGAAGCATTAATACGACACTCTGAAAGTTTCCGCTTGTCGTTGCGTCCTCAAGGGTCGCACCGATTCCTACGAATAGTGATGCGAACAATAAGTATCCTAGAATCGCAATCGCGACTAATAATAGTGTTTCAGGAACGAGTAAGTATTCAAGAACAGGTACATCGTCTAGCTGCCACATGGCAATAGGAACCGCAAAGCCTAACCATACAGCAACCTGCGTGATGCCTAGGCCGAAATAGCCGATGATTTTTCCCTGCATCAGTTCTCCTGGTGTTACGGATGATAAAATGATTTCTGCTACTTTATCTTTTTTCTCTTGAGAAGCACTCTGGAAGATCATCATCCCTGTAATGACAATCGAGAATAAAACGATTCCTGCAAAGATTCCTGGGATTGCTTGCTCCATGAAATCCATAGGGGATGAAGGTAAACCATCATTACTTGCAACTTCTTCGTCATCTGGCTGGACAGAAGCTTTCGTTGTTTCGAAGTTCAATGGACTCGCTACCACTTGCGTTTCTTCTTCTGAAAGACCTGCGCGTTGTAACTGTAGTTGCCGCAGAGGTTGTTCAAAGAAACGGGCGTCATTGACGAACCCTTCATTTACTTCTTCACCTAAAAGCACTTGCACATTTCCTTCTTCTAATGTTTGCTCATTCAATAAAATGAACACAGCTTCTTCTTCGTTTTCCAAACGATCCTGCATCGCTGCCATATCTTCGTCTGTCTCTATCACATTCCAATTGACGAATTCTTCTTGTTCTATGACAGGTTCGACTGATTCGTAAACGCCTAATTCATCGTTCAAATAAACGGTTCTAGCGTCTGCGTCGTCATCTCCCATGTTACTTAAAAGCGTTGGGACGGTGGCGAAAATGATAAAAATGATCGGTGTTAAAAACAATGAAATTATAAAAGACTTGTTCTTCATGTTGCGGCGCATTTCCCACTTGGCAACTTTTAAACTATTACGCATGTTGAACACCTGCTTCCTCGGCGATGTTGCGATCAGTTGCAATATCTATGAAAATTTCATGTAATGAGATTCGGTCGACAGATAATTCCTGAATATCTAATGTATCAGGCAACGACTTGATCCAAGTGGATACTCGAACATCTTGAGTAAGATACAAAATAGAAATGTCCCCATTTTGTTCAACTCTAGTAACCTCAGGAACCTTCTCCAATTCAGAGATGTTATTCTGACCATGGATCGTACATTTGAAGTTGGCATATTCCGTCTTTACTTCATCCATCGAACCATAAATCACTTTGCGTCCACGATGAATTAGGAAAAGGCGGTCACACATTTGCTCAACCAGGTTCATTTGGTGTGAACTTAATAAAATCGCAGTACCTTTAGCTGCCAATTCTTTGATTTCCTGTTTGAACAATTCTTGGCTGACAGGGTCTAGTCCTGAGAAAGGTTCATCCAATATCAACAAGTCAGGTTCATGGATAATCGAGCCAATGAACTGAACTTTTTGCCCCATCCCTTTGGAAAGCTCCTCGACGGAAACTTTATCTTTACCTTCTAAATCGAATTTCTTCAAATATTCTAATGCGCGCTTGCGTGCTTTTTCTTTCGGATAATCTTTGAGTTCTGCAAAATACAATAGGATATCCATCACTTTTACGTTTTTGTAAAGACCGCGTTCCTCTGGTAAATAACCAATCCTGTGACGAGGTATTTCTTTCCCTTTGTGATTATGAAAATTAATCTCGCCTTCATCTGGATATAGAATTCCCATGATATTGCGGATCGTTGTTGATTTTCCTGCTCCGTTCGGTCCTAAAATGGCCATGATTTCACCTTTGTGGACGTCGAATGAGATATCGCTGAGGACTTTGTCATTCTTAAACGATTTTCCCAACTGACTAACACTTAACACTCTCTCCATTGATCTTGCCTCCTATGTTGTTTTCTCTCTCTTTTTATCTAATAAAACCGTGATGATTTCCTCTACTGATAAAGGTTCACGATTAATATAGCTTAATTGATTCTTCTTAAAAAATTCTTCTGTTTCGACATTGTCTTGGGAGATGATCACTCTGTCTCCTTTTCGGTCGATTTCACCTGGAATGACTTCATGAGGCAATGACTCTTGCATCCAATATTTCTGGAATTGTTGCGTAAGTTCTTCTTTTTCGAAGGTGCCCAACTGCATTCCTTCGTGAAAAAGAACAAGATAGTCCGCTAGTTTTTTGATGTCATCTGCCTGATGGCTACTCATGATGATGGAACGTTCGCCTTTATCCATCCAGCGGACAATTTCATCCATGAATTTTGCCTTTGCTGGTATATCAATGTGGGATGTAGGTTCATCCAGTAATAGTAGTTTGGTATTTCTGGGCAAGGTGAGTGCGATGTTCAAGCGTTGTTTCCCACCAGGAGAAAGCCTGCCATATTTTTTATTCAAATTAATTTCAAATAAGTCTACTAATTCATTGAAATATTCTTCATCCCAGTCTGGATACCAAGTTGAAATTAATTCTTTCAATTGATGACCATTGAAAGGGTCACAACCTAATAGACTCTGTGGCATATAGGAAACGTGCTGTTTCCAATCGTCTTTGTTCATCAAGTAATCCTCATTGAACATGGTCAAGCTACCGTCATCATAGCTCACAAGTCCAGCCATCATTTTCAATAGTGTGCTTTTGCCTGCACCATTACTACCTACTAGACAAGTGATCGTGCCTGGTTCTACAGATAGATTTATTGGACCTAAATGAAATTCATCAATTTTTTTGCTTACTTCGTTAATTTCTACCCATTTACTCATTACGGGTTCCTCCTCTCAAAGGATTCATATATTTCATCAATAATTTTAAAAACTTCATTTTTTGAAAATTGGTAGCTTCGAGCTTTGGACACTGCTTCTTCCAATGATTGATGGATTTGTTTGCGAATTGCTTCATCTTTTTCAGTTTGATCGACAGCTTTGACGAACGTGCCCTTTCCTTGGGCTGTTCTGATGAAACCTTGCACTTCTAAGTTTTGATACGCCCTTTTAGTTGTAATGACACTGACTTCTAAGTCTTTCGATAACGCACGGATGGAAGGTAAGGGTGTGTCCTCTTTTAGTTGCCCGCTTGAAATCAGTGCTTTTAATTGTTCTTCTATTTGGTGATAGAAGGGTTCTTTTGAATCATGTGAAAGCCTGATAGGTAATTCCATGGGACGCCACCTTTCCTAAATTAGATAATCGATTTTGTTCATGTTCTTCTTCGTATAATGAATCCAATATTGAATGCTTAAGGTCGATATAAGTACCGAAATGATGATCGAAATGAGTGGGTAGTTCGCTGCCCATTCGGCCGTCCAGTATACGATGCCGTAGTCACTGAAGTAATATAACGCAAAAGAAACTAAGAAATAACCCATAACCCCAGCGATAAAATATACGATCATTTTTTGCATTGTGACATAATCACCTGAATCGCTCGCAGGATAAATGGCACCAATAACAATGCCTACTCCAATCCAAATGATAGCGAAGCTTACAAATTCCCAAATACTAAAAAGCGATTGAACATAGGGTACAAAAGCATAAATAACAACTAACAGTAAAATATGAAAGGGAATCGAATACGTAAAGAAAACGATAAAACGGCTTTTCACAAGCACGTCTTTAGGGATCGAAAGTTGATGGAGCATGACAAAGTAGGGAGAGGCCCATAGATCCCCTTCAATTTTTTGATATTGAAAGTGCTTCGGTTTACACCAGATTGCTAGAAAGCCGAAGATTATAATGAAAAACCCGTCGAACCCCATGTAATTATTCTGCATATAATCTTCGAATGAGTTATGGACCAGGAAGGGCAATATGGCCAAAATAACTAATAATAAAACTATTCCAAGCAATGATTTTTTAAGTTCAAATTTTGCAATCCAAGCTGCTTTTTTCCAGTTATCCACGGTGATTCCTCCTGAAATATGTGCTGTGCATACTGTGTATGTCTTTATATACAGTATATACACAGTGTATATAAAAGTGCAATACTTTCTCTGCGAATAATTTAAGGAGAGCAGCAGGAGGCTGTACTAAAAACGTGAAGTCTTATTGAGTTTTATTAAAAAATAAGACATTAAACTTGTGAGGATGGTGAATCTTTTTCATACTAGTAGTTAGACATTATAGAAAGAAGGCAGTATTAAATGCAGAATACAATTCACCCTATGAAAGAGAAAAAATGGCTGTTGGTGCTATTGTTAGGGGCGCTGACGGCGATGGTCCCATTAACGATCGATATGTACCTACCAGCCTTTCCGGCGATTCAATCGGAATTAGACGCGAGCACATCTCTTGTGCAATTAAGTTTGACTGCTAGCTTGCTAGGTATCGCAATCGGTCAACTGGTTATAGGTTCATTAAGCGACGTGTATGGACGGAAAAAGCCTTTGATGATATCGGTGACATTATTCATCATCGCTTCTTTTTTGTGTGCCTTTGCTCCGAACATTTGGTTCCTCGTAATTTTCCGTTTCTTGCAAGGTCTTACTGGAGCGGGAGGGATCGTGATCGGTCGTTCGATTGTCCGTGATTTATACGAAGGCTACGAACTGACAAAAATGTACGCATTATTGATCTTGGTTATGGGACTTGCTCCAATCCTAGCTCCTGTAATTGGAGGAGGCTTATTAGCTCTAACGTCATGGCGAGGTATATTCGTCGTCTTATCCGTTCTGGGTATTTTACTATTGATCATGACGATTTATAAGATTAAAGAGACGTTAGATGAAAATCAACGCTCCCAGGCTGGCCTGAAAAATTCATTAATGGTTTTTAGGGGGCTACTGAAACATAAGCGATATATAGGTTTTGCGTTAGCACAGGGCTTTACGGCTGCAGCTTTATTCTCCTATATATCAGGGTCATCATTCGTATTACAGGGGATTTTCGATTTGTCCCCTCAAATTTATGGACTTGTCTTTGGATTAAATGCAATGGGCTTCATAGGTATGAGCCAAGTGACTGGTCGACTGGCGGGTAAGGTTCCTGAAGAGAAGATCCTGAAAGTAGGCTTCCTCGTCGCTTTGATTGGTGGAAGCAGTTTAGTTGTAGCTTCTATGATTGAAGCTTCATTACTATTTGTCATATTTGGTTTGTTCTTAGTGACATCAAGTACAGGTTTGATCAACCCGACAAGCTTATCGTTAGCGATGCAGACCCAAGATAGGAATGCCGGTAGTGCTTCAGCACTGTTAGGATTATTCCAGTTCGTATTTGGAGGAATAGCAGCTCCGTTAGTCGGTGTAGCGGGCACAACCACATTGTTGCCATTGGCCCTGATTATATTGACTTGCCAAGCGTTATCAGCCCTTGCCTTTGTCATTTTTGCTCGTTCTGAATAACTTTTGCATAACTTATGTTTCGTATTATTTGATTATGGGTAAATAATTCTATACAATAATTACACAGACAAGAGAGCGAGTGAGTCGCATGTACGATGTGAAAATGTATGATAGGAAGCAGCAGATTTTTTAATGAAGCAACCTGTTTAAGAAATGAGTATGAGGTAATATTTAAATCAAGAGAGGTGTTAAAAGTGAACTTGGATTATACAGTAGAAACACAAGAACAGGGAGATGTGCGATTGGGCGATCTTCTTAAAAATGAAAAAACTGTTTTAGTATTCGGTAGACACCTTGGTTGACCATTCTGTCGCAAATATCTCGCGCAGTTGCGTGAGCAGTATGAAGAAATCAGTCAAGAAGGGTTTCAAGTAATAGCTGTAGCCCCTTCTAATGCATCATTTATAAGTGACTTCTTGGAATCATTTGGACCATATCCTTTCCCTATTGTGGGAGATCCAAAGAGAAAAGCTTATAGAGGTATGGGGCACCATACAATGCCGAAATTCAAATTACTTTCAAAGTCCTTATTAGGGTTTTTATCTGGTAAAGTGAAGAATTTCATTCCGAAAGATAAACAGCAGGCTAAGGTCGTTAAAAAGGCGATGACTAGTCAAGATGTTTATATTCAAGGTGGAACTTGGATTTTCGATGAGCAAGGAAATGTTTTGTGGAAACATATTGATACTTCTCCAGAAAAACATGCCAATATCAATGAAGTGATCAAACAAGTGAAACAAGCAGATTAAATAGAGCCTGTACCTGATGTATAAAATCGGGTGCAGGTTTTTTAATTGCGATTTTTGATGTGATTTGGTCCAAAAACATCGGCTACGAGAAGGGTTATTACATATTTTGGTCGTTATTGCGCCGCTTTCGTAGAGAATTGCGCCACTTTTTCATTTAGCAACCTTGAATAAGATTAACTATTTTGAATATTAGCTATTTTTTGATATTATTAAATGTACTAGCTCTCGATCACTTGTTTACATATTCAAAAATGAAAGCGCATACATTTAATGTAATGATTTTCTATGTGGACAAGTTCTCTGGGCTTGTAATAATTTAATTGGAGGAATGGGTATGACGTATGCTTTTCCTAACACAGATGGTGCAAAGGTAAATTTCAAAGATCGCTATGAAAACTTCATTGGTGGCAAATGGACGGCCCCGCAAAATGGACAATACTTTGAAAATGTTTCGCCTGTTACAGGTAAAACGTTCTGTGAAGTGCCGAGATCGACGAAAGAAGATGTTGAAGCAGCAATAGATGCAGCTCATGCAGCAAAAGAGGCGTGGGGAGCGACTTCTGCAGCAGAGCGTGCGAATATTTTAAATAAAATAGCAAACCGGATTGAAGAAAATTTAGAAATGTTAGCTGTTGCTGAAACGTGGGATAACGGGAAGGCGGTTCGTGAAACGCTGAACGCGGACTTACCGTTGGCTGTAGACCATTTCAGGTATTTCGCTGGTGCTATTAGAGCTCAGGAAGGGTCTATCGGTCAGATCAACAATGATACAGTTGCTTATCACTTCCAAGAGCCAATCGGAGTAGTTGGTCAAATTATCCCTTGGAACTTCCCGATATTGATGGCTACGTGGAAGCTAGCTCCAGCATTAGCGACAGGAAACTGTGTCGTATTAAAACCTGCTGAACAAACGCCTGCATCTATTCTTTTATTAATGGAACTGATTGAAGATCTATTGCCAGCGGGTGTTTTGAATATCGTCAATGGTTTTGGTTTAGAAGCGGGTAAACCACTAGCATCGAATCCTCGTATCGGTAAAGTGGCATTCACGGGTGAAACGACGACAGGTCGTATGATCATGCAATATGCTTCTCAAAACTTGATTCCAGTTACACTTGAGCTTGGTGGTAAATCACCGAATATTTTCTTCAAAGATGTAATGGATGAAGATGATGATTTCCTAGACAAAGCGATTGAAGGTTTTGTCATGTTCGCATTGAACCAAGGGGAAGTATGTACATGTCCTTCACGTGCACTGGTCCATGAAGACATTTACGATGAATTTATGGAACGTGC